>JAJFHT010000196.1 GCA_021775495.1 Hyphomicrobiales bacterium
CCGATCCGTCCAATGGCATCGCCGGCAAGTCGCAATTCCTCCGCCCGCAGTTCCAGCGGACTTCCCGCCATTCCCATCGCAATATCAATATGGCCTCGGGCAGTGCCAAGAAGATCTACATGTCGCCGCCGAGAAGGCAAAATGGACCCAATATCACCGGCCCGATCTCGAACTTGGCCGGCCAGGTCTTCAATCAGAGTATCGAGACCCCGACCATCGACCACCGAAATTAGGTGATCAAAACCGGATTTTCCGGCAACACGTTGACCCGCCGTCAAATCCACTTTGGTACCAATGCGCAGCACCGGTCCGGTCTCAGGCAATTCGGAAACCTCAATGGGATCCGACAGATCAATCAGGTTCAGCACAAGATGGGCTTCTGAAAGCCGTTGATAGGTTCGGTCGATGCCAAGTTTTTCAACTTGGCCGTCCGGCTCCCGAACACCGGCGGTATCGACGATGATCACCTGAAATCCACCAAGATCCATGACTACTTCGATCGGATCCCGCGTGGTCCCCGGCTCGTCTGTAACTATTGCCGCCTCACGCCGCACCAAAGCATTCAGAAGGCTTGATTTCCCTGAATTCGGCGCACCCACAAGAACCACACGAAAACCATCCCGGATGATCTCAGACCTATGAAATCCACCCATATGGCTATCAATTTCAGCGACTAGGGCAGCCGCATCCCGCCAAATCCTGTCCGAAACCGATCCCGGTACATCCTCTTCATCAGAAAAATCCAGCTCAGCCTCGATCATCGCCCGCATATGGACAAGTCGATCCCGCCATCCTTGGTACAAGCCGCCCTGCGACCCTCCCGCACCTGTCATAGCCATCCGGCGTTGCATCTCGGTTTCTGAGGAAATCAGGTCGGAGAGACCTTCAGCCTCCGTAAGATCGAGTTTGCCGTTCAGAAAGGCACGACGGGTAAATTCTCCTGCTTCAGCAGCCCGCACCCCGTCAAATCCGGACAACTCGGCCAGGACTGCATCAACGACGGCACGCCCTCCATGCAACTGAAATTCAGCACAATCTTCGCCGGAAAAACTGGCCGGTCCGTTGAAAAAGAGACAAATACCGTGGTCCAGTGCCAGCCCACTACCTGCCCTTACCGCACCATACCAGGCTTTGCGCGGGTCAGGACACCTACCAATCATCGTTTCGAGAACGAATCGAACATGCGGTCCGGAGATTCGGACGATCGCAACACCGGAGGGAAGAGACCCACTCGACAGTGCAAAAATGGTATCACGAGACATCATATCTGACTCCCGCCATGCATGAGGCCAGCTCAATCTGTCTTAGATTAATGTTGGGAAATCAGAAGGTTACTCAAATTTACCACTCGTTAACCAAGATAGATATTCCGAATTTTCACGCGCAATAAACCGTCGCAATCACTTTTGTTACGTCAGCGAATCGAAACCATTCAGGTGTTCATGGAATCGAAAAACTCGGCATTGCCTTTGGTCTGTTTCAATTTGTCGATCAGGAACTCGATCGCATCCGTGGTCCCCATCGGCGAAAGAATACGCCGCAATACGAAGATTTTCTGCAGATCCTGTTTCGGCACCAGCAGATCTTCTTTGCGCGTTCCTGACTTCAAGATATCCATTGACGGGAAGATACGCTTGTCGGCGACCTTGCGGTCCAGGACGATTTCGGAGTTGCCGGTTCCCTTGAATTCCTCAAAGATGACTTCATCCATCCGGCTGCCGGTATCGATCAGCGCCGTCGCGATGATGGTCAGCGACCCGCCTTCCTCGATATTTCGAGCTGCGCCAAAAAAGCGTTTCGGCCGCTGCAGCGCATTGGCGTCAACACCACCGGTCAGCACCTTCCCAGACGATGGAACAACCGTATTGTAGGCCCGGCCGAGACGGGTAATGGAGTCCAGCAGGATCACAACGTCACGGCCATGTTCCACCAACCGCTTGGCTTTCTCGATCACCATTTCGGCAACCTGCACGTGGCGTGTCGCCGGTTCGTCGAATGTCGATGACACGACCTCGCCTTTAACCGAGCGTTGCATGTCGGTTACTTCCTCCGGCCGTTCATCGATCAGCAGCACGATCAGATAACATTCCGGATGATTGGAAGTGATCGAATGGGCAATGTTTTGCAGCAGAACGGTCTTACCGGTCCGCGGAGGCGCGACAATCAATCCCCGCTGGCCTTTACCCAACGGCGCCACCAGATCAATCACGCGGGCGGACAGATCCTTCGTCGCCGGATCGTCGTACTCCATATTCAGACGTTCATCCGGATAAAGCGGAGTCAGATTGTCAAAATGGCTCTTGTGCCGAATCTTTTCCGGATCTTCGAAATTGATCGTATTGACCTTCAGAAGCGCAAAATACCGCTCGCCGTCTTTCGGGCTTCGAATCGGTCCTTCAACCGTGTCGCCGGTTTTGAGCGAGAATCGCCTGATCTGTGAGGGTGAAATATAGATATCATCCGGACCCGGCAGATAATTCGCATTGGCCGAGCGCAGGAAACCAAATCCGTCCTGCAGAACTTCCACAACGCCTTCGCCGACGATCTCTGTATCCTGTTCCGCCAGACTCTTCAGGATCGCGAACATCAGTTCCTGCTTACGCAAGACGCTGGCATTTTCGACCTCGAGATTCTCGGCAAAAGCTATCAGATCGACCGGACTTTTGCTTTTCAGCTCTTGTAGTTTCATTTCCTGCATAATGCGGACTCTGAATATGGAAAAATCGGGAAAACCCGGAAGCGACGGGACTGGGACGGGTCACCAATCACAATGCTCTAAATGAGTCGCATCCGGATGGAAGAACTGTCTTTTATCCCTGCATCGCCCAAAGCGCAACAGGCTTATTCTGCCGCACACTGCCCGGTCGAGCATCAAAACGGTTTAACGATGACCAGGATCACGATGACAATCATCAGCACGGTGGGAATTTCGTTTATCAGACGCCAATTCCGAGACGAGGTTTCGTTTCTATCATCGGCAAATCGACGCACCGCGCCTGAAAAATAACCATGCACACCAGACATGGCGATCACCGCCGCCAATTTCAAGTAAAGCCAGGTACCATGAAAGCCGAAACCCGACCAGGCAAGCCACAGACCGGCAACCCAGGCCACCATCATCGCCGGATTGATGATAACCCGCAGCAGCCGACGCTCCATGAGTTTGAACAATTTCGACTGATCTGATGCTGGATCCACATCAGCATGATAAACAAACAACCGCGGCAGATAGAGCATCCCTGCCATCCACGATATCACCGCAATCACGTGGACCGCCTTGATCCAAAGGTAGAGATCATCCGGTTCGAGCAGGAAGATCAGAACAGTCAGACAGGCAAAAATCGCCAGCGCAATCCCGGCACGTTTGGCCGGCGAAGCCGCGGCTTTTCCTGTTTCAGACGCATCATCCGCCATCAACGTTTTGTCCCGCGAACCCGGTCAAGCATCGCCTGAACATGATCTATGGGAGTTTCAGGAACAATTCCGTGTCCAAGATTGAAAACCAGCGGTCCGTTGCCGAGTTGCGACAAAATCATATCAACACCTTCGTCAAGTGCTCTTCCGCCGGCTACTAGCCGCATAGTATCCAGGTTCCCCTGTACCGGACCGTTGGCTTGAAGTTGTTTGGCCTGTGAAAACGGTACAGACCAGTCCAGTCCGAGCGCTGTGACGCCAGTCTTCTCCCTGTAGCCCATATATAGGCTGCCGGCGCCCTTCGGAAATCCAATTACCGGTACATCGGGATGCACCTGCCGTACCTTGCGAACCATCTCGGCAACCGGTTCCACGCAGAAACGTTGAAACGAAACCTCGTCAAGCACCCCGGACCAGGAATCGAATATCTGAACCGCATCCGCACCGGCATCGATCTGTCTGATCAGGTAATCCGCCGATACATCCGCCAACACTTTGAGCAAAGCCGCAAAGGCCGCCGGCTCACGATAGGCAAACAAACGTGTCGGTGCCTGATCTGGAGTTCCGCGACCGGCAATCATGTAGGTCGCAACCGTCCACGGAGCGCCACAAAAACCAAGCAGTGCCGTTTCGACCGGAAGCTCGCTGCGCAGCCGTCTTACCGTTTCATAGACTGGCGCCAGATGTTGGTGCAGACCCGAACCGTCAAGCCGCGCAACGTCGGTTCCGGTCATCGGCGTCATCACCGGGCCACGTCCCTCTTCAAAGGCAAGATCTCTTCCGAGCGCGTGCGGAATGACAAGAATATCGGAAAACAAAATGGCTGCATCGAATTCGAAACGCCGTATCGGCTGCAGCGTTACCTCAACTGCCAGATCGGGCGTATAACAAAGATCAAGAAATCCATTCGCCCTTTTTCTGAGCTCTCTGTACTCCGGCAGATAACGTCCTGCCTGACGCATCATCCAGACCGGAGGCGGAAAAACGGCTTCACCGTTCAATGCCCTCAACATGATTCCCGAAGCCGTCATATCTATCCCAGTCCTGCACCAATTAAACAAATAAAAGATTCTAGATTCTGATTTTCTGATTCTTAGAGTCTGTCAGTATCGTGGATTATGTTTTTTGCACCGAAACACCTCCGATACAAAACCGTCGATGGACACGATGCTTGTGATTCACTGCCTGTTAACATCGTGGACAACCGAAAAACACCCAATAAGGCAAGCTGCTTGGTAACAACCGCCTGATCGTCAAATCAGCAACATGCGTGGACAAACGAAACAATTCACATTTTCCTCCACAACCATCGTTTCGATCCCCGGCAATGTGAATTGTGGACAAACACACCTCTGATACAATGCCTTTTCCATCCGCTGCCGAAACCGCCACTTTGTCCACAACTGTCAACAGGCTCAGCTGCTCGCTTGAACAAGTCGCAAAGCTTTTTTCACCTTCATCTCATTTCCGATGCCACCGGCGAAACTTTGCTTGCCGCCGGGCGGGCCGCGTCGTCCCAATACAAGAATGCCCGTGCGATCGAACACATCTATCCGATGGTCCGCACCAAAAAGCAGCTTGAAAAGGTGTTTGAGGAAATCGAGGCCGCACCGGGCATAGTGCTTTACACCATTGTAGATGAAACGCTCGCCAGGTCGATCGACGAGACCTGCGCGGCCATGGGTTTGCCCATTGTCTCGGTTCTGGAACCGATCCTTGGCGTGTTCCAATCCTATCTCGGAACACCGGCCGGTCGCCGGGTCGGCGCACAGCATGTCCTCGACGCCGAATATTTTCGCCGGATCGATGCGCTGAACTTCACCATGGAACATGATGATGGCCAGTTGCCGAACGACATCGAAGACGCCGATATCATCCTGATCGGTATTTCCCGCACTTCGAAAACGCCGACCAGTGTCTATCTCGCCAACCGGGGCATCAAGACTGCCAATATTCCCATCGTTCTGGGCGTTCCGATGCCTCCATCGCTGACCGCCGCGAAAACGCCGCTCATCGTCGGCCTGGTTGCCGCTGCGGAACGGATCTCCCAGGTTCGAGAAAACCGGGTGCTTGGCACCGTTCACGGGTTCGATTCCAACATCTATACCGACCGCGCCACAATCGGCGAGGAACTGGCCTACGCCCGCCAACTCTGTACTCGCCATGGCTGGCCAATGATCGACGTGACGCGACGCTCCATTGAGGAGACTGCCGCGGCAATCCTTGCTCTGCGGGATCAGGCGCGATAGAGCGTGGCACCCACGAACGCCTGTCAAAAAACGACCACCGTTTGAAGATCCCTGACCATGAGTGACAAAATTGTTCTTGCCTCGGCAAGTGTCCACCGCGCTGACCTGATGTCCCGTGCCGGCATCAAGTTCGAAGTACGGCCGGCCGAGATCGATGAGCGCGCTGCCGAAGCCCCTTTTGCCAACACCGGATCAATTCCAGCCGATGTCGCTCGTGTCCTGGCCGAAATCAAGGCGGTCGATGTCAGCGGCAAAGAACCGGGTGCACTCGTCATAGGCTGTGATCAGATCCTTTCTCTTGATGACCAGATCCTGCACAAGGCAAAGACGATGGAGGAAGCGCGACGAAGGTTGCTGACGCTTTCAGGAAAAACCCACCAGCTCAGCAGCGCAGTGGTCATTGCCAGGGATGGCGCCGTCATCTGGGACCATGTCGGAATCGCGCTTATGAACATGCGGAAACTGTCTCCGCAATTCATCGGGCGCTACCTTTCGGCCGCAGGGCCATCCGTTCTTGGCAGCGTTGGCGTGTACCAGGTCGAGGGTCTCGGCATTCAACTGTTCGACAGCATCGACGGAGATTTTTTTACCATTGTCGGATTGCCGCTTCTGGCGCTGGTCAAACAGTTGCGGCAACAGGGTCTGGTCGATGACTGAAACCGCCACCCGCGCGTTCGTTTGTGGCCATCCGATCGCCCATTCGCGTTCGCCGCTGATCCACGGCTTCTGGCTGGAACAGCTGGGAATCGATGGCCGTTATGAACCGGTCGACATCCATCCCGATGATTTCAGCGCATTCATCCGAGGGTTTCCGGACAGAGGTTTTGCCGGTGGGAACATCACCATCCCGCACAAGGAACAGGCATGGAAAAACGTCGATCTCCGCGATGCCGCCGCCGATGCCATCGGCGCGGTCAATACGGTTTGGCTCGAAAACGGCAAAATCTGCGGAGGCAACACCGATGCGCACGGGTTTTCCGCAAATCTCGATGCACAGGCCCCACGATGGGATGACGGCGAAACGGCTGTTGTTCTTGGTGCCGGCGGCGCGGCCAGAGCAATCCTCTTTGCACTTGTGACACGGGGTTTCAAAAATATCTTCCTGACCAACCGAACGCTGAAGCGGGCCGAGGAACTGGCGCGGGTGTTCGGTGCGGGAATTACACCGCTTGACTGGATGAAACGGCAGGATGTTCTCGGCCAGGCCGACCTTCTGGTCAATTCGACATCGCTTGGAATGGGTGACAATGCCGACCGCTATATTGATCTTGCATCGCTGCCCGACCATGCGGTCGTTGCCGATATCGTCTATGTCCCGCTTGAAACACCACTGCTGAGGTCTGCCCGGGACCGCGGCCTGCGTGGTGTTGACGGCCTCGGCATGCTGCTGCACCAGGCCGTTCCGGGGTTTCAGCACTGGTTTGGCGCGACGCCGAGAGTGACACCGGAGCTCCGCGCGCGGATCATCGAAAATCTGGAGACAGGCGGATGATCATCCTTGGCCTCACCGGCTCGATCGGTATGGGAAAATCGACAACAGCCGAAATGTTTTTGGCGCTCGGCGTTCCTGTGCACGGCAGCGACGAGACCGTTCACAAACTCTATAGCGGCAAGGCTGCGCCGTTGGTCGAAGCGGCATTTCCCGGCACCGTGTCCGGCGGTGTGGTCGACAGGGAGAAATTGGCAAAGGCGGTTCTGGCCGATGCCGCTGCGCTCAAGCGGCTGGAGGCCATTGTCCACCCGCTGGTTCGTGAGGAAGAGAACCGATTTCTGGATAGTCATCGCAAGGCCGGTGCGCCGCTGGTTGTGCTGGATATTCCCTTGCTGTTCGAAACGGCAGGAAACGAGCGTGTCGACAAGATTGTCGTGGTTACCGCGCCGCCCGAGGTTCAGCGCGCGCGCGTGCTTAATCGCCCCGGGATGAGCGAAGACAAGTTCGCCGCCATTCTTGCCAAACAGGTACCCGATGCTCAAAAGCGTCAGCATGCAGATTTCATTATAGACACCAGTGCTGGGATGGACGCCGCCAGGCGGGAAGTCGAAAAGATCATATCTGGGTTCGCGAGCTGACAGAAAAGCGGGGACAGGCGGCGGGCAAACAGGACAAAACCTTGTTCAATTGGCTGCATGCCATCACATTCGTGCCCGGAGAATGATTCGATGCGCGAGATAATTTTTGATACCGAAACCACCGGCCTCGACAGGAACGGCGACCGGATTATCGAAATCGGCGCGATAGAACTCGACAACCGGTTCCCCAGCGGCCGTACCTTCCATGTCTACATCAATCCGCAGGGCCGGCAGGTGCACCCCGATGCCCTGGCTGTTCATGGCATCAGCAATGCAGATCTTGAAGACAAACCGGTGTTTGAAGCGATTGCCGAAGATTTCCTGGATTTCACCGAGGGCGCCCGGTTGGTGGCCCACAACGCTACATTCGATATGGGTTTCATCAATGCCGAGCTGGCCCGGCTGAATATCTCGGCAATTGATCCCGAACGCGTGGTCGACAGTCTGGCGCTGGCGCGCCGCAAGCATCCGATGGGCCCGAATTCGCTCGACGCATTGTGCAAGCGCTACGGTATCGACAATTCCCGCAGAACCAAACACGGCGCGCTGCTTGATTCGGAACTGCTGGCGGAAGTCTATATCGAGCTGGTGGGTGGAAAACAGGCAGCGCTTGGGCTGGATTCCAATACAAGTTCTGCTCAGCAACAGACAGGCGGAATCGAGGCGGTTGCACTGCCGTCACGTAGCCGACCACTGACGCCGCGTCTGACCGACGAGGAACGGCAGGCTCACGAAGCCATGGTTGCCGGCCTCGGCGAAAAGGCGATCTGGGCGCAGATATTGCCGCAAGCCGCCAAAACCGCTGATTGACCGGGCGCCGGCGCGCCCGGATCAGCTCTAGCTGGTTTTGACTTGTGCCTTGGCCTGTTCCTCAGCCATTTTCTGCTGAAACATCTGGCCAAAATCGATCGGATCGATCATCAGCGGCGGGAAACCGCCATTGCGCGTCGCTTCGGCGATGACCTGGCGTGCGAATGGAAATAGCAGACGCGGGCATTCGATGAACAGCATCGGCAGCATGTGCTCCTGCGGAAAACCCTCGACCCGGAACACGCCGCCATAAATCAGCTCGACATTGAACAGAACGTCCTTGTCTTCGCCCGCCTGGGCGGACAGGGTCAGGACAACGTCGAATTCGCTCTCGGCGATCGGATTGGCGTTGACATTGACATTGATATTGATGCCCGGTGCATTTTCCCGCGGACGCAGGGATTGCGGTGCGCCGGGGCTTTCGAAAGACAAATCCTTTACATATTGAGCAAGAATATTGAGCTTCGGCTGCGCTTCTTCAGCGCCATTGCCGCCATTGGCGACCGGTTGGGTTTCCGCTTCGTCTTTTGTTTCTTTTGCCTTTTTGGCCATTAACTGGAATTCCTTGTCCTGTACCGGCTCCTGGAACCGGCCTGTCAAATCAGCGTATTTACCTGCGCGTTCCGCTTCCGCGGGGCCGCAAACAACGTGCTACCACCCTAAAATTGCGCATATCCTGCTTGCCCGTGCCTCTCGGCCCGAACGCGAGATGCGCTAGCATGGTCCATGCAGCGTGGCAAGGCAGTGTTCAGGCCGTTTTAATTATTACAGATGCGGCTTTTCTATTGTTTCCTGTCGTCTGCCCAGGGCGAATCCGGATCCGGTTCGGCGGTATAGTCGTCGGCATCCAGATCGATTGTCCGGTCATCCGGCTCCGGTCCGCCCGGCCGTGGTCCTGCGGCGGTAAACCCTCCGGAAAACAGGATACGCCCCTTCAGAAGCGCCCAGCCGGCATCCCGGATTGGCGGAACAAACAGCAGAAAGCCCAGCGCGTCGGTTATGAATCCCGGTGTCAGCAGCAGAACGCCGGCAATCAGGATCATCACGCCATGGACCATTTCGCGCCCGGGAACCCTTCCTGCGTCGGTTTCACGGCGGATGCGCTGCAGCAGACCAAAACCCTGTACCCGGAGCAGGATCGATCCGAGAACTGCCGTTACGAATACCATCGCCAGCGTGGCAAACACACCGATTTCGCCGCCGATCACCACGAAAGCGGCTATTTCGAGCAGTGGAATCGCCAACAGCAAAAAAGGTATGAGGGAAAAGGGCACGCGGACTCCTGACAAATTGATCGGGTGCCGGGAAGCGGAATTGATCTGACAGAGCCCAGTCCGGCGTCGCTGGTCCTGTTGTTTTGTTACATAGGCATGCTTTAGACCAATTTGAATGATAGCGGATAGAGGATTATATGATTAAGACAGTGTTGGTGCCACTCTGTCCGGATCGCAGTGGCCTTGCGCATATCGTTTCATCTATCCGGCTCGATTGGTTGATTGGGGAACATGGAATTCTTGGATCTCGGCACGCTGTTCTTTCTGGTTGCAGCAGTCATCATTTTCTTTCAGCTGCGCAACGTTCTGGGTCGTCGTACCGGTAACGAGCGGCCGCCCCGCAATCAGTTCGATAAAAAAGCGGATGCGGAGACCAGCGACTCGCTGGCCAACGACAATGTTGTGGCGCTACCGGGCCGCCGCAGAAAAACCGACGGCGAGGAGATTTACGCCGCCATCGACAAGATGGCCAGGCCGGATACCGCCACCAACAAGGGGCTGCGTGCGATAAAGGATTCCGACGAAAGTTTCGATCCGAAGATCTTTCTCGACGGTGCCAAGATGGCCTATGAAATGATCGTCATGGCCTTTGCCGATGGTGACCGGAGGACTTTGAAGAACCTGCTGTCACGCGAGGTGTTCGAAGGTTTCGACACGGCCATCTCGGAACGCGAGGAGCGCTCCGAAAAAGTACAATCATCATTTGTCGGCATCAATAAGGCGGATATTGCCGGCGCGGAGATGAAAAACGGAGAGGCGCACATCACCGTGCGGGTGATCAGCGAGATCATATCAGCCACGTTGGACAAGGCGGGTGAGGTGATCGACGGTGATCCCGAAACCGTCGCCGAGGTAAAGGACGTTTGGACTTTTGCCCGCGATACAAAGGCGCGCGATCCCAACTGGAAACTGGTGGCGACCGAAGCCGAAGATTGACGGCGCTCGCTAGCCATATGCTGGCCGGTATTTTCTCGCCTGTTGGTTTTGCCGATCTGCCGGGCTGGATGCAGGACAATCCGGCCGAGGCTTTTGACGCCTTCCGCCTTTGCGCGCAGCACGCGCAAAAAAATATCTATCGAAGCGGCTCTCTCGGCATAGGGTTTGAAAGTTTCGAAACGGCCTATCAGGCTGCTCGCCTGGCCGGTCGATTGAACCCGGAACAGGCCAGGCTATTTTTCCAGGCGCATTTCGTGCCCTGCAGGATCGAACCCCGGGCCGATCAAAGCGGATTTGTCACCGGTTTCTACGAACCGGAAGTCAGGGCATCGCGTCATCAGACAGCTGTCTTCCGCACGCCCCTGCTCAGCCGGCCGGATGATCTCGTGAAGGTCACCGATGAAAATCGACCGCAATCGCTCGACCGGTCCTTTGTCTTCGCCCGTCGGACCGCCGAAGGTTTGACCGAGTATCACGACCGCAACGCGATCGAGCAAGGAACTCTTTCCGGCCGTAGACTTGAAATTGCCTGGCTGGAGGATCCGGTCGATGCCTTTTTTGTGCACGTCCAGGGTGCCGCGCGGTTGATGTTGCAGGACGGACAGATGCTGCGGGTCACCTATGCCGGCAAATCCGGGCATGAATTCACCGGTCCCGGCAAAGTTCTGGCCGAACTCGGCGAAATTCCGCTTGAAGCGGTGACTATGCAGTCGATTCGAAAATGGTTTGCCGACAATCCGCACCGGATCAACGAGATCCTGTGGCAGAACCGCTCATACATTTTTTTCCGCGAAGCCGGAATTGACGATCCGAAAGCCGGTCCGGTCGCCGCTGCCAAGGTTCCGCTGACAGCCGGCCGCTCTCTTGCGGTCGATCACCTGCTGCACACGTTCGGAACACCGTTTTACATCAGTGTGCCGGAGTTGTCGGCCTTTGCCGACCGGCCGTTTTCCCGCCTGATGATCGCACAGGATACCGGATCGGCGATTGTCGGACCGGCGCGCGGAGATCTGTTCGCCGGAAGTGGCCAGTCGGCGGGAGAAGTAGCCGGTGTGGTGCGCCATGCGGCCGATTTCTTTGCGTTGGTCCCGAAACCGCTGCTGCAGGCAGCAGTTGCATGAGTGGCCCGGCGCGCAAGAAACTCAATCCGGAGGATCGCCAATTGTGGGCACGGGTTGCCAGAAGTGTGACCCCGATGGCCGGACGGCGCATACCCGAAGAAATCGATGCAGATTTGGATTTCGAAAGACAGATGGCCGGCATTGACGTCGAACCGGCCGGATTGAAAACCGGACAGATCAAGCCGCAAGTGGCGGGGTCTGAAAGGCCGCGCCCGACGTCGCTCGAGCGTCCGACTCACCGAAAAATTTCAAAAGGCCGGGTCCCGATCGAAGCGAGGCTGGACCTTCACGATCTCAGCCAGATCGAAGCGCATCGCTTTTTGCTGCTTTTTCTGCAGCGCGCCCATGCTGACAGGCTGCGCCATGTTCTTGTCATCACCGGCAAGGGAACGGCACCTTCAAGTCAGGGTGTGCTGCGCCGGGCAGTGCCCATGTGGCTTGCCACCGCACCGTTCCGCCCGTTGGTCAGCGGATTTCACAGCGCTGCGCGGCATCACGGCGGAGAAGGCGCGCTTTACATCCGCGTCCGGCGTTCGTCGGCATGACCCCCTTCGGCAAACGCGTCCGGGAATTGCGCCGCGAAAAGGAAGTCACGCAAAAACAGATGGCTGACAGCCTCGGTATCAGTGCCGCCTATCTGTCGGCGCTTGAACATGGCCGTCGGGGCACACCGAGCTGGAGCCTGGTGCAAAAGATCATCGGCTATTTCAATGTCATCTGGGATGATGCGGAAGAACTGCAACGGCTTGCAGAATCCTCACATCCGCGAGTCGTCGTCGACACGGCGGGTCTTGCGGTCGGCGCTACACACTTGGCGAACCTGCTGGCCAGGAACATCGCGCAGCTTTCGGCGGAACAGATTGCGGCCGCCATCGATGTTGTCGGAGGTGAGCATAAGAAGAAAAGCGATTCAGGCAGTTAAAGCACTTCCCGGCCAGTCAGATGCTCTCTCACGGCGGCTACCCCGTCGTCAAAACAACGACTTCAGCTCACCGAGCTTCTCGTTGACCAGCCAGCCATAATAGTTTTCCTGCGGAAATTTCGGCTTCTGTCCGGCCTGTTTGCGTTTGATATTCTCATTTTTGAGCGACCAGGCCCGCGCTTCGGGATCGCCGACATTATAGAGCGTTGCCGTCAGTCCCGGATTGTTGGAGATGTCAAAACCGGCAATGTTCTGATAGGCGTCGATCGCCGCTTTCAACGTGGCCGCGACATAGGGCAGTGTCAGATCGGGGTCCATGATGGTCTGGTAGACCGAACGGGCGTTGCGGTGGTCAAGTTTTGGCAGTCTTGAGGTTTTGTGGACCAGATCGCTCATCTGCAGCGCCGTCAGCGGATTGAGTTGCCCCAGCCCGAATGTCTGGCCGGCATAGAACGGCTGAAAAAACACCGCGCTGAAACGGTTCCGCGGAAAGCGCTTTCCATTGACGGTCTTGCCCCGGAACTTGGCATTCCAGATATTTTCCCGGCATGTCCAGAGGCCGTAGCTGGTGTTCTGGCTTGAGCAGGTCTGGAATTCAGGGCGCGCGACAAACGCATCGACGCTTTCTCCGTCATATTCGAAAGAAAAGTCCGATTTCAGATAGGCAATGGCTTTCACATAGTAGCTCTGCAACCGGTCATAGGCGTCGACATTGTAGGTGTGCTCGCCGACAATGGCACCGGCAATATGCAACGGATCGATGCCATAGGCCTGCGCGGTCGCCGATATCTTCCTGCGCAGCGCCTTGTCTCTTCGAAGCAGCGCCAGAACCTTACGGTATTTGGCTTCATAGGTCGTCTTGAGTGCCTTGGTACGCTTGGCTGATCCGGCAGGGACACCCGGCTGCGTCGCGCTTCGGTTGCCTTCGGGTACAATGACGATTGCATGAGCGGGCACAACCCAACCAGGCATCAGCAGAGCAAGAACCAGAGATGACCGCTTCAGCATGAGCCGCCCGAACCGTTTATTATTGGCGAAAGCGCGCAAGATAGAAAAAGCGCCCGGTCAAGTCGAGTGCCGGAAGTTACGGCAAACTGCCAAAACCGTGATATCCCGGCCACATTTCGCACAAAAACACCAGACAATGCCGCGATTTACAGAATGAACCGCGACAAATCGGTGTTCTTGGCCAGATCACCGACATGCTTGCGCACATAATCCGCATCGATCATCTGGGCCGCCGGTCCGCGGTCCGGTGCCTCGAATGAGATTTCATCGAGCACCCGTTCCATTACCGTTTGCAGGCGGCGGGCGCCGATATTTTCCAACGCGGCGTTGAGGTCGACCGCAATGCCCGCCAACGCGTCGATCGCGTCATCGGTGAATTCCAGCTCGATCTCTTCCGTTCCCATCAGCGCGATATACTGTTTGATCAGGCTGGCTTCGGTTTCGGTCAGGATTCGCCGGAAATCGTCCTTGTCCAGGGCGCGCAGCTCGACCCTGATCGGCAGGCGACCCTGCAATTCCGGCAGCAGGTCGGAGGGCTTGGATACGTGAAACGCCCCTGAACCGATGAACAGGATATGGTCGGTTTTCAGCGGGCCGTATTTGGTCGCTACGGTTGTGCCCTCAACCAGGGGCAGCAGGTCCCGTTGCACCCCTTCGCGCGAGACGCCGACACCACTGGCTCCGTCCCGCGTGGCGATCTTGTCGATCTCATCGATAAAGACGATGCCGTCATTCTGTGCGATTTCCATCGCCTCCTGGACGATCTGGTCCTGGTCGAGAAGCTTGTCGGATTCGTCGTTGATCAGCAGCGCGTAGGAATCCCGAACCTTGGTCTTGCGGGTTTTGGTGCGCCCGCCGCCCATTGCCTTGCCGAGCATCTCGTTGATGTTGAGGACGCCGATATTGGCTCCCGGCATCCCGGGTATCTCGAAATTCGGCATGCCGCCGGAATCGGCGATTTCAACATCGATTTCCTTGTCGTCCAGCAGGCCGTCACGCAACTTCTTGCGGAACGAATCACGGGTGGCGGGACTGGCGGTCTTTCCGACAAGCGCGTCCAGAACGCGCTCCTCGGCATTCAGATGGGCTTTGGCCTTGACGTCCTCGCGCCGGCTCTCGCGCACCATTCCAATTGCCATTTCGACCAGATCGCGAATAATCTGTTCGACGTCGCGGCCGACATAGCCGACCTCGGTGAATTTGGTTGCCTCGACCTTGATGAACGGCGCGCCGGCAAGTTTTGCCAGTCGGCGTGAGATTTCGGTCTTGCCGACACCTGTCGGCCCGATCATCAGAATGTTTTTCGGCATCACCTCTTCGCGCATGTCACCATCCAGCTGCTGACGGCGCCAGCGGTTGCGCAAGGCGATCGCGACGGCGCGTTTGGCGGCGTTCTGACCAATAATGTAACGATCGAGTTCCGAGACGATTTCCCGGGGAGAAAACGTGGTCATGATGGTCCTTTGTCTGGGGCTTGGGTCTATGACCTAGGCCTTTTCGTCGAGGCTTTCGACTATGATATTGCTGTTTGTATAGACGCAGATTTCGCTGGCAATGCGCATAGCCGTACGGGCAATTTCCTCGGCGTCCTGTTTGGTTTCAAGCAGCGCTCGGGCTGCGGCGAGCGCGTAATTTCCACCTGAGCCGATCGCCATGATGCCGTGTTCGGGCTCAAGCACGTCACCGGTTCCCGTCAGCGCAAGCGTCACCGATTTGTCGGCCACCAGCATCATCGCTTCCAACCGTCGCAAATAGCGGTCGGTGCGCCAATCCTTGGCAAGCTCCACCGATGCCCGCATCAGCTGATCGGGGTATTGTTCCAGTTTTGCCTCGAGCCGTTCGAGCAGCGTAAATGCATCCGCCGTTGCGCCGGCAAATCCGGCAATCACATCGCCCTTGCCGACACGCCGGACTTTGCGCGCATTGCCCTTCATGATCGTCTGGCCGAGGCTGACCTGACCGTCTCCGGCAATGACCACCTTGCCGCCCTTTCGGACCGTCACGATTGTTGTGGCGTGCATTGACGGGGTCGCACTGTCGTTCTGCATCTGGTTCTCCTGCACGCGCCAATGTTCACTGAGCAACCGGCGCGGCGTCATCCTGTAGGTTCCGGCATATGTATGCATGCCGGTATGGAATGCAAATCCAATTCAAGCCTGTATCGGATACCGGCAATTCGATTCCAGAGCCGGGCCCATCACCTTGACGGCGCATTCTTTGCTTAACCAGGAAGAAAAAGATATCGGCGCAATCTTTCTATATTGGGCGGACAACGTTAGAAGGCCTCCGCAGCCTCGTTCTTGCAGGGTATGAATTATGAGTTCCGGCAATTTGCAGCGAAAAGCGGGTATCAACCGCAAGACCAACGAGACCGAAATCAGTGTTTCGGTCAATCTCGATGGTTCCGGACGGCACGGCATTTCCACCGGTGTCGGTTTTTTCGACCATATGCTGGAGCAATTGTCGCGCCATTCCCTGATCGACATGGAGATTTCCGCCAAGGGCGATTTGCACATTGATGACCATCACACAGTGGAAGATGTCGGTATCGCGCTTGGCCAGTCGATCGCAAAGGCGCTGGACGATCGCCGCGGCATCCGCCGCTACGCGTCAATGGACCTGGTGATGGATGAAACGCGGACCTCCGCCGCCGTCGACATTTCCGGGCGTCCGTTTCTTGTGTGGAAGGTGGAATTCAGCGCGCCGAAGATAGGGACGTTCGATACGGAGCTGGTGCGCGAATTTTTCCAGGCTCTGGCGCAGAATACCGGCATCACCCTGCATGTCACCACTTTGCAGGGTGCGAACAATCATCATATCGCCGAATCCTGTTTCAAGGCGGTCGCCCGCGCTCTGCGTGGTGCGATCGAAATGGATCCGAGACAGGCGGATCAAATTCCCTCGACAAAGGGATCACTGAAGGGCTGATACCGTGGCAGGTTACGTGGTGATGGAACCTCCGCGTGCAACCGGCGCAGAAACCGGTGTACAGGCGGAAATCGTACGAGACGGATTTGCGCTGCTGGCTTTCATAGCGCCGTTGCTCTGGCTGTTGTGGTACCGGCTCTGGCTGGAGGCCATTCTGGTGTTTCTGGCGGCGGCCGTTATTGCGACGCTCGGGAATTTCACCGGGTTGGGAGCGGTTCTGCCGGTACTCTCGCTTCTTGTGTCGGCCTATATCGGCATTGAGGGCCAGGCGATGCGGCTTGCCCGTCTGCGGCGAATCGGCTGGCGTGAAGCAGCGGTGATCGAAGCCGGCAACAAGGCCGAGGCCGAGATCCGGTATTTTTCCGGCGCCTTTGCCGGGCAACCCGATCAACAGACGGTTCATCCGGCCGCGCCACCGGCCACGGCGCTGTCAAAGCCGGCAGCCGGTCCGGCCCTGGGCCTGTTCGAATACCCTGGAAACTGAGTAATGCGCGTTGCAATCATCGATTATGGATCCGGCAATCTGCGCTCGGCGGCGAAAGCCTTCGAACGTGCGGCAGCGGATGCCGGACTCAATGCGACAATTGAGCTGACGGCGGATGCCGAGCGGGTCCGGAGTTCAGATCGCATCGTGCTGCCGGGGGTCGGGGCATTTGCCGATTGCCGTGCCGGTCTGAACGCGCTTCCGGGAATGGTTGACGCGCTGGAAGAGACGGTGATCAGGCGCGCCAGGCCGTTTCTGGGTATCTGCGTCGGCATGCAGCTGATGGCGACGCGCGGACTGGAAAAGACCACGACACCCGGGTTGGGTTGGATCGAGGGCGATGTCATCGAAATGACGCCGGATGATCCATCGTTGAAGATACCGCAGATCGGCTGGAACACGCTTGAGCTGTTGCGGGAACACCATCTGTTTGATGGCATCAGAACTGGCAGCGACGGGCTGCATGCCTATTTTGTCCATTCTTATTTTCTTCAGACCGCCGACCCCGCCGACCCGATCGCCACCACGGATTATGGCGGCCGGCTGACGGCGGTTGTGGCGCGAGACAATTTTGCCGGCACGCAGTTTCATCCGGAGAAAAGCCAGGCTCTGGGGCTGGCCCTGATTGCCAATTTCTTGAGATGGACGCCATGATCCTGTTTCCCGCCATCGATCTGAAAGACGGAACTTGTGTACGGTTGAAGCTTGGCGACATGGACCAGGCGACCGTCTACAATCCCGATCCGGCCGAGCAGGCGCGGGCATTTGAACGGCAGGGATTTTCCTGGTTGCATGTCGTCGACCTTAACGGCGCCTTCGAGGGCAAGCCGGTCAACGCCGATGCTGTTGAAGCAATTGTTTCGGCCACAGGCAATCCTGTACAGCTCGGCGGCGGAATACGCACGCTTGCCGACATCGAGCGCTGGCTGGAAAAGGGACTGTCACGGGTCATTCTCGGAACGGTCGCCGTGCGCAATCCGCAGCTGGTTGAAGAGGCATGCAAGCGGTATCCCGGTCGAATCGCTGTCGGCATCGATGCCAAGGGCGGAAAAGTTGCGGTCGAGGGCTGGGCGGAAACCTCCAAAATGACTGCGCTGGAACTGGCGGCAAAATTCGAGGGCGCCGGTGTTGCGGCCATCATCTACACCGACATCGATCGCGATGGCATCCTGACCGGTATCAACTGGGATGCAACTCTTGATCTCGCCAATGCCGTATCGATCCCGGTGATTGCGTCCGGCGGCCTGGCGTCGATGGCCGATATCGTCCGCATGACGATGCCGGATGCCGCCGTGCTGGAAGGTGCGATCTCCGGCCGCGCGCTTTATGACGGCCGGATCGATGTGGCGCAGGCGCTGGACATTCTGCAACGGGCAGGAGAGCACAGCGCATGACACTCAAGGCGCGCATCATTCCCTGTCTCGACGTCAAGGATGGCCGTGTCGTCAAAGGCATCAATTTTGTCGACCTTGTCGATGCCGGCGATCCCGTCGAGGCGGCCAAGGCCTATGACGCAGCGGGTGCGGACGAGCTCTGTTTCCTCGACATCACGGCATCCTCCGACAAGCGTGAAACGATTTATGACGTGGTCGCGCACACGGCCGAACAATGTTTCATGCCGCTGACCGTCGGCGGTGGAGTGCGTGCTGTCGCGGATATCCGCAAGCTGTTGCTGGCCGGCGCCGACAAGGTATCCATCAATACCGCGGCCGTTGCCGACCCGGATCTGGTGGCCCGTGCGGCCGACAAGTTCGGCAATCAGTGCATCGTCGTTGCCATTGACGCCAAGGCGAGGAATGCGAAGGAACATTCCGACGGTTGGGAGATATACACTCATGGCGGCCGCACACCGACCGGCATTGACGCCGTTGAATTTGCCCGCAAGGTCGTCGCGCTCGGCGCCGGCGAGATCCTGTTGACCTCAATGGATCGCGACGGAACCAAGATCGGATACAATATCGAACTGACCCGGGCCGTCGCGGACGCTGTTTCCGTCCCGGTCATTGCTTCCGGCGGGGTTGGCACGCTTGATCATCTGGTTGAAGGGGTGCGTGAGGGCCATGCATCCGCCGTGCTTGCGGCGTCCATCTTTCATTTCGGCACTTACACGATCGCCGAAGCTAAGAAACACATGAAAGAAGCCGGCCTGCCGATGCGCATGGATGGCATTTCTTGAAGGCGGAAAGGGCCGCGAACCGATGAACGAATTTACGCTTGAGCAGCTGGAAACGATTATCGCGGAGCGCGGGCGATCGGCCGATGCCGCTTCCTGGACCGCCAAGCTGTTTTCCGCCGGCATTGAAAAAGCCAGTCAGAAACTGGGCGAGGAAGCGGTCGAGACGGTCATTGCCGCCGTTGGCGGTGACCGCGAGGCGCTGATTGGTGAAAGCGCCGATCTCCTCTATCATTGGCTTGTTGTGCTGGCGCTGTCGGGCGTTTCTCTATCCGATGTGTTGAGTGAACTGGAACGGCGAACCAAACAATCGGGTGTTGCCGAGAAGGCCGGCCGTGAGCGGTCCGGGAGACCTTGAAATGGATCAACTGGCGCCCACCGCCGAATATTCACCTTACCGGTTTTTCACCGCAGAAAGCTGGTCGGAGTTTCGCGCGGATACGCCTCTGACATTGCGTGAAGACGAGGTTGAGCGGCTGCGCTCGCTGAACGATCCGATCGACCTTCAGGAAGTTCGCCGGATCTATCTTTCGCTGTCCCGGCTGTTGTCGGCCCATGTCGAAGCGAGCCAGATCCTGTTCAACCAGCGCAAGCGTTTCCTGAATGTCGACGACGCTGTCAAGACACCGTTCATCATCGGCATTGCCGGATCGGTTGCAGTCGGCAAATCGACCACGGCGCGCGTGCTGAAGGAACTTCTGGCCCGCTGGCCGTCCAGCCCCAAGGTCGACCTGGTGACGACCGATGGATTTCTCTATCCCAACGCGGTCCTGCGCGAGCGCAATATGATGGAGCGCAAGGGCTTTCCGGAGAGTTATGATGTCGGATCGGTGCTGCGGTTTCTGTCAGCCATCAAGGCCGGCATGAGTTCGGTCGCGGCACCGGTCTATTCGCATTTCACCTATGATGTGAAGGAAAACGAGTTTGTCGCCATAGACCAGCCCGACATTCTGATCTTTGAGGGCATCAATGTGTTGCAGACGCGGGATCTCCCGATCGACGGAAAGGCCGTACCGGTGGTTTCGGATTTTTTTGATTT
>JAJFHT010000197.1 GCA_021775495.1 Hyphomicrobiales bacterium
GACCGCGCAAGACCTTGCAATATCAAACCCCAGCAGAGAAATTCGCGGAGTGTGTTGCTTCGATCGATTGAACTCACAGGACAAAACTGCCGTTCATGCGTCAGAAATGAACGGCAGCTTCTCGGAAAATGTTCCTAGAGATAGCTCAGGAAACCAGTACCGTTGAAATATATGGATTTTCTGCCTGAATTCGGCTTGATGCCGTGAACACGAGAGACCCTAACGAGACGGTCGCACCTCAAGGCATTGGGATATTGAGATGGACTTACAAAATTTTGATGCCGACGGCCTTGAGATCGCATTTTGTGACAGCGGATCGCGCGACCGCAAAGCCATCGTGTTTGCCCATGCAATGAGTTTTGATCAAACCATATGGGACGAAGTCATATCCCTGTTGCCTGCTGATTTCCGTATTGTAACCTTCGATCACCGCGGGCACGGGGGATCAAGCGTGCCACCGGGGCCATACGTCTTGGATCACTATATTCATGACGCAGCGCGGCTGCTTGACCATCTGGGCATTACAAATTGCGTATTCGTTGGTGTCTCTTTTGGGGGACTTGTCGCCCAAGGGCTTGCGTCACTGCGCCCGGATTTGGTCCGGCAACTGGTGTTGTCCAACACTGCTACAAAAATTGGCATTTTGGAGACTTGGATGCAGGGAGCTGACAAGGTCCGTGCTGTCGGCTTTAGTGCTGAAGAAGTGGATAGTACGTTTGAGAACCTATTTTCTTCTGCCTTTCTTCAACTTAACGATCTTCAATATCTGAAGAATCGTCGGCTGCGGCTGTCGGTGGAAGGCTACATAGTGTGCTGCAATGCGATTGGCCACGCTGATATGGCAACAAGCTCATCCAAACTTGAGCAGCCGACGCTTGTCATAGGTTCAGACGCTGATCTGATCACCCCCCAGCATGTTGTCAAAGCTCTCGCAGAAATCATCCCAGATTCACAGTTCAAACTGATTGAGGGTTCAGGGCATTTGCCGTGCATTGATAACCCAACTGCATTTGGCGCTCTATTGACCGATTTCCTTAGACAACAATCGCTGGTTCGATAGCGACCCATCTGGCGCAATGTCGAACGCGGTCAGCCGACCATTGTAGGATTCGGCGCAGAGTAACGTCATGCCGTCCGGCGTCACGACCATGCCATTGGGAAATGCAAAGCGGCCTTTCATGGATCGCGCAGCATCAGTCAATGTGGGCTCGATTCGGTCTTTCGCCGCAGTCTGTACTAACGGCCGCAAAGGGCCGAGAGCGACAGCCACAGCGCGCCAATCAGATGGCCGCATGCTGCACCGCATCAGACAGTTCCGAGCCCAAACTGCCTGATGCTGCGGATTCAATAGACGGCTGCTTTTTGACGTTGACGTTCATCGCCCCACAGGATTTTAGATTGAGGGTTCACCCGCGGAGTTGCTTGAAAACCCTCGGATCAATGCTGGCGGCACAAAGGATCCCGCCCCAAAGAGCACCCTGAATACCCTGGCTGACCACATCTTGCCCGGAAAGATATAGTCCCTCTATCGGGGTTTTGGCCCTGAGTGCATCGCTCAACACCCGTTCCGGCGTCCCATCCAACCCATAAAAGCGGCCCTCATGGTGTCCGGTGATCGATTCTGTTGCCAAAGGTGTGGAAAGCTCTCGCAAAACCACAAGGTCCGCTAAATCAGGGAATTCGGCTTTGAAGAGCGTGAACATTTTGTCCTCAACCTGCTGTTTGAAGGCCTTGTAGTCGGGTCCTCGCGCCCCGGAAGGCAGGTCCGCCCATCGGGCTACAGAGCTCCAATCGGTCCAGGCGACCATTTCGCCCGCGTACTTCTGCTTGGGGCCCGGATCGTGTTGTGGATCCTTCAACGATGCAAACGAGACGAAAAATCCGGGCGGATTGCCCTCTGGCGCGTCCGACCAAATTTCGTCGATGTTACCGTTCGGATAGAACCAGTGGTTTGACCGTGTGGCGCCAGCCTCTTCCACGTCGCCTTCGAAACCCAAGAATAGACTGAAATGGGCAATTGATGGGGGCAACGCCAAAATCTCATCTATCCAGTCTCTGGGCCCGAAATCTGCTGGCAGCAAGTAGTTGATCGTTTCGCGAGCACCGATGTTGGATACGATCACGTCCGAATGGATGTTTTCACCGTCAGATGTGCGTACCCCGGTCACCTTGTCGCCCTCGGTGAGAAGTGCCTCAACTTTTACGCCAGGGTGGGCCTCCCCACCCGCTTCGGTTATTGTCGGGATCAGATGATCCGCAAATGCCTTGCCGCCACCAACCGGATACCACGCGCCGCTTTCCAAATAACAGCCACAGATCAGAGCGTGCACAGCAAAGCTCGCTTTGTGGGGGCGACCGCCATGATCCCCCCATTGCGCAGTCAAGGCCGCAGCAAGTTCTGGGTTCTGCGTGATACTGTCGACAACTTCCTGCGTCGTGCGTTTGCACCATTTGTCGATGGCCCGGTGGTTCCACCAATCAATCATGTCGCCGACAATTTCAGGCATGGCTCGGGTGGACGCCAGCGTGTACATAATTTCGCGACCCTCCCGGAGCGCGGTAGTCCACGCCTCGATCGCCTCTGCCTCATCGGGAAACCGGTCTTTTAGATCGCGTTCCTGCGCTTCAAAGGGGCGCGACAGTGCAAGTGGTGGAGCGTCGGCAAGATGTAAGTTGTCGTAGATGGAACCCATCGGCTCGAATTCCATCGGCGTCTGGGTCAGCCAGTCGATCATTCCCCGTTCCCGGTCGTCGGGAGCGACGCAGCCGAGATAGTGGATTCCAACATCCCATGAGAAGCCGTCGCGAGAGAAACTGTGCGTCAGACCACCCAGGGTCTTGTACTGTTCCAGAAGCAGCACTTTATGACCCACGTTCGACAACGCGGCGGCGACTGTCATGCCACCCATGCCGGAGCCGATGACAATTGCGTCCCATTGGTTTGCTGCAGTGTCGGCCATTTTGCCGTCTCCCTAAAGAATTGTGATCATTTGCGCATAGCTCGCGAAATGGCCGCCTCCGCGCCGAAATCGTGTGAGGCGACAATGACAAGCTCCGGCAACAGGCTTTTCAACCGGCGGACTTTTGCAAAGGACGCTAGAAGCGTCTCTCTGTCGCCAGTGCCAGGAACGACGTACTGCTCGAGCAGTGCCGCCTCATATGTCAGGTCGCCAACAAGGAGCATCGGGTCCCAACCCTCTTGGCGAATCAGCAAGGACATTGAACCTGGCGTATGCCCGGGCGTGGGCAACAGGATCATGGAGCCATCACCCGCGACGTCGTGGATACCATCGAACCTATCGAAAAGCGGGTCATCGCTAGGTTGGAACGAGATCTGCTGCCATTTAGCCGCTGGGATTTCGATGTGCTCGCGCAAGATCCACTCACGCTCAGGGTGGGGTTCTGAAAGGATCGCCCATTCCCGCTCGCTCACCAACAAATCCGCCTCCGGGATTTGTGCGATTCCACCGACGTGATCGAAATGCAGATGGGAAATGACCGCGGTTCGAATATCGCTGGAAGCCACGCCCACCTTTGCCAATATCTGGTCAATGCGATCAGCCTGTGTAAGGTGAAACCGAAAGATACGCGGCAGTAAAAAACGCCCGATCGCTTGTTTGATATAGCTCTTGTCGAATTGGATCGCCGGGTCGAGGCCAGTGTCGAAAAGGACGAATCCGTCACGACGCTCAATCAGGAAAGCTTGCAAAGGCAATGGCACCCAGCTTCGACCAAAAAATACCCACCAAAGCTGCGGCAATCTGCTGCCATAGCGGTGCTCCTTATGCTGCTCGGCTTGCCCGCAACTCAGGACCTGAACTGACGAAATTGGAAGTTCAGGACCGTGGGCTGGCAGTGTTTCAGACGGCTGCGCGTCTGTCATGATTAGTTCCTTCATCTTGCAAGGAGGGCCGTTCAACACCTGGCACGATGTCGTTAGCGCCCAAAGTCTGCGGTTTGCTGTTAGCTGCTGCGGCCACGATCAGGGGTGTGTCCGAAACCTGCCCATTTCTTTTTCGATCAATTTTTCGGTCACTGCGAACCGGCCAGGAAATACAAAAACCGCGAAGGCATGAAGTACCACAGCGATCCCCCATCCCAGCATTGGCCAGTGGAACCAAATTGCACTGGATGAAGACAGAAAGTTGATGGCCGCAAGAAGTAGAATAACAGCTGCGTATACCGTCAGGTGGGTATAGAAGCCCATCTTGGCTTCGACGCGTTTTTTGGCTGATTGATAAGCCTCAGAATTCTCCATAGCTCTTCTCCATCAAGACTACTTGATAAAGCTATTTTACCAAAAGGAGCGGTTTTTTGCGTTGAGCGAGATCAATGCTTCTTGCTCTGCCAGTTGTATCTTTAGAATTTGAAGCGCAAAAAGAGAATGGAGTTAGATTGATGCCCGGCACTCCAAATCCTCTCAGTGAGATGGGCAATCTTGAAGGCGTCGTTGTCTCAAAGGACGAAAGGCCGAACACTTCATTCAACAAGTCTGCGTTACCTGGATTCAAGAAGGCCGTACGGGGCCGCCGCGCCATTCGGATATTTGATGGAGTACCGATACCCGAAGACGTCATGCGCGATTGTTTGCGGGACGCGGTTCTTGCGCCAAGCGCTTCAAACCTTCAGTGCTACGAAATTTACTGGGTTCGGGATGAGGGGAAGAAAAGGCGCCTTGCTGAACTCTGCCTCGGCCAACCAGGCGCTACAACTGCCGGAGATCTTGTTGTTATCGTGTCGCGCGTCGATCTTTGGCAATCGCATCTGGAAAAAATGACAGACATCATGACCGGCAAGGGAAAGAATCCGTTGGAAGGTCCTGTCCGTGATTACTATGAGAATATTGTCCCCATGTTGATGAGAACGGATCGCTGGGGTTTCCACAATCTCAAGCGTCGTCTGATGTTCTGGTACAGAAGCAAAAGTGAGCCGACAGTAAATGGGCCGGTCAAGCGTGCGGACCACCGTGTTTACGGCCACGTTCAAGCGACCCTTGCCGCAGAAAACCTGATGCTTTCGCTTGCGGCACATGGCTATGAATCCTGCCCGATGGGAGGGATCGACAAACGCGGAATCGGGATATTACTCGGACTTCCTTCGACGGCAGAAGTCACGATGGTCGTCGGTGCTGGGGCCGGCACACCAGAAGGTCTTTTCAGTCCCCGTGCGAGGCTTCCCTTTTGCGATTTGGTGAAGGAAGTATAACCCAGCTCCGAAAAGCAGTCATTCACGATGTTGTAGCGAAATGGCGCTTTTCCCACAGAGCCGCCGTCTCGCTGCGACGGACTTCGCATTTGCAACGAATGACCGGTTCGGCGTGATGTATTGCGGCATCCGACAGCGACGTTAAAGTCGGCTTTGGACCGGAAGCGCCGGGATTCCTGTGTTCGATGCGCGGCCAATGCTGTACGGCAAGGATCGGCAGGAATATGCCTTGTTCTGACAGTGCTGATACCAAGCAAATATCAGCCTGTCAGCCGATAAGGTATGGTTGTGCGTTCCGGTATATCTCAACTATAGGATGAAAGCGGGGAATTGTTTGTGGGCCGATATGATTCTGACGGCAATTTGCGACCTCGGTGGAAGAAAAAGCGGTGGTGGTTTCTGATCGCTTTTGGCGTCTATCTCGGTAGTTACTTCGTTCCTTGGTCAATCGACGGACCAGCAATTTCATGCTTCATCGGCGCGCATGAGACCAAGAGCGACAAGCAAGCTGAAAAATACGCCGCGGCCCATGAAAATGATTTTGGTATGCTTTCAGCCTTCCTGTATCGCAGCGACTACAGGATCCGAAATTTTCACGTTAAAAGTCGAGACGGGAGAAGGTCGGATGACCCAGCCGGGACAGTAACCGTCGTATTCGTCAAGGATCATTTCAACAGCCAGTGCTTTTTGCTCGATGCTATTGCAATAGATGGTTCAATTATGCGTATTGATGTTTTCCCCAATCCGAAATCCCATCAGAACGACGTGTTGAGTGTGTGGTAAACAGCGAATGGCCGCTTTCTATGTAGTGTGATGCGCCAAGACCACCATCTTCGTGCGGCAGCAAAGGGCCGCACGCGGTGTCATCTTTAAGGCGCAGTGATAGGAGGGGGCTTTCGCCGCTTTCCTGACAGTGCATTCCCAGCGATTGCCGCGAGCAGCACTGCACCGCCGATCAGAGTATTGAGGCTCGCCGTTTCGCCAAGGAACAACCAGACCCAAATCGGGCCAAGCAAGACCTCGGCCAAGGACAGCAAGGCCAACTCCGCAGCCGGTAGACTGCGCGACCCTAGCGTGTAGAGGATCAGGCCTGCCCCTACCTGAAACACCCCCATGCCCATGGCAACTCCGCCATCGTGCAAGCTGAGTGCAACAGACAGCCCCAGGAATTGGCATATTCCAAAAGTGATGATGATGGCGAAGAGGCCCGACAAAAAAACCGCCGGCAGCATTTCACCAGTCCGCCCCCAACGCAACGCCACGGTGAAAACGGCAAAACCAAACGCCGATCCAAGCGCAGCAAGGCTGCCTTTCAGGGCGACGTCACCGGATTTGTCGGCAACCATGATGGCGATGCCGCCAATGGCGACCACAATCGCAATCCAGGTCGCGGTTCGCACGGATTCGCGCAGAGCGATCCACCCAAGAACGGCGGCCATGAAAGGGGCCGTCGCAAAAAGCAACATGGCATTCGCCACAGAAGTCGTCTGGATTGAATAGATCCCGCCGGAATAGGCTGCCACCAGCGATAACCCGGCGATCACGGCCGGAAAACCAATGCGCCGGATTTGGACAAACGGGCTTTCGCCTGATCGTACGCGAATGACAAAGTAGAGAAACAGCGACAGACTGATCGATCTGTAGAGCAGGATTTGCCAGACAACGGCCTCTTCGATCAGGCGAATGCCAAGGCCAACGGTTGACCAGAGAACCCCGGCCACAAAAACAAAGAGCACACCGTACTTGTGGCTCTCTGCCGTGGAATATGGAGGGTGGGCAACTGTCATCCGGGTTCAATCCAAAAGCTACGGATTGTAGAATGACCTCGCAGAAGTGAATCCTCTCCCACATTTGCGACATTCGCTAAGTCTCATAGCGCTTTAACTTCGGCTGCTTGAGATTGGTACTCTCATTGCATGCAAAACCGTGCCTTGACCAAGCTCCGCAACTGATCCGTGACCAATGTCCGCTCTGAGGAAGCTACAATTCGCCGACCAAATAGTTGATGAACAGCAACTACGGGCCGACGGTGATCACGCCGGACCGTCTCAATCATCAAAACCCAGAAACCGGGTAATGTTTTCGACGGGGCGGCGGCGTGAGATGACGGAGTTTGCTATGAAATCCTCATCCGGCCAGCCGAGCGCGACGCAGGTCAGTATCACCTGATCCTCGGGAATACCTGCCACTTCCCGCACCACGGGGCTCTGCATGGCACCCTGACCATTGATGACGGCACCGAGGCCTCTGCTCCATGCCGCCAGTACCAACCCGGGGGTCATCGCGCCGGTATCAAAATGGGCGATCGTATTGTTCAAAAGTGTCCGGTCAAAACAAACGACGATGGAGACCGGTGCGTCGAACTGACGAAAACCGCGCATGATCCAGTCCTGTCGGCGTACCTGCCACCTTCCCGGTGGCGCGTTGGGTGCGTAGCCTGATGGATAAAGCTGTGAAGTGACCTCGCGGTAAGCGCACAACGAGCTCAGTATCCCGCACATCCTGTTCTTGATGTTGGCCACATCAGCCCTGCTGACCTTGAAAGACAGTCAAACGTTTTCATCTAACCAGGAACTGGTCTAGTCCCCGACCAACGTCTGTTTTATTCGGCTGGCGAGATTTGCCTGGCGATAGGGCTTGCGGAGGATGCTCAAATGCTCCGATTGCAGCTTGTCACCATGGGTATATTCATCCGCATATCCCGAGGTGAGCAGCAGCTTGACCTTGTAGCCACGCTTGCGGACTTCCTCGCACAGCTCGTAGCCAGACATGCCGCCGGGCATGATTAGGTCGGTGAACACCAGATCGACTGATCGCGCACCTTCCAAAACGGTAAGTGCCGCGGGACCGTTCGCCGCCTCTAGAACCTCGTAGCCCAGTTCCTTGAGACGGGTAAGCGTCAGCCGCCGCACCCGGTCGTCATCTTCCACGACGAGGATCAACTCACCCTTGAGCGTCGAATCGAGGGTTTTGGCCGGATCGGGTGTAGCAGTCTCGGCTGCCGCATCGTGTCTCGGCAGGTACAGATTGACCACGGTTCCCATGCCTGGTTCGCTATCGATCGTGACATGTCCGTCCGACTGCTTGGCAAATCCATAGATCATGGACAAGCCCAGACCCGTTCCGCGGCCGAATTCCTTGGTGGTAAAGAAAGGCTCAAATACCCGGTCGCGAATTTCAGGTGTCATACCGTTGCCGGTGTCCGATACAGAAAGCTGAACGTAGCCGCCCGGCTCCAGGCCTGATTGCGCGGCCACGTAATTTTCATCAATCAGCATGTTGCGGGTCTCAACGATCAGCTTGCCGCCGCCCGGCATTGCGTCGCGTGCATTGACGGCAAGGTTGACGATCGCGGTCTCGATCTGTGTGGCATCTGTCCGGGTCACCCACAGATCGGTGCTGAGCGCGGTGCTGAGATCGATCGTTTCGCCAAGAGTCCGGTGCAGCATGTCGGTCAATCCGACGACCAACATGTTGAGATCGACGACTTCTGACTTCAAGGGGCTACGTCGCGCGAAGGCAAGCAGCCGGTCGGTGATGCGGGCGCCCAGGTCGGTCGCCTCGAGTGCTTCTGTTAGCAGCTCGCGCTGGCCCTCGTCTTCTATCCTCATCTCAAGTAGTTCGAGATTGCCGAGAGTGACGGTCAGCAGATTGTTGAAATCATGTGCCAATCCGCCGGTAAGTTGTCCAATCGCCTCCATCTTTTGTGCCTGCAGGAGCTGTTCCTGCAACGCGCGTTGCTCAGTGATGTCTGCTCCCGTTCCGATGACGAGCTCAACCTCACCCTGATCATTCAATGTGGCCGTGTTGGACCAACTGATGAGACAACGAGAGCCATCCTTTCGCACCCACTCATTGTCATATCGGCTGGGAAACTGACCCGCGCTGAGACTATAGAAAACTTGTTTGATCGATTCAGCGTTTTCTCGCGGAATCAGCACATCCCATATCAAGCGTCCCTCAACCTCATCAGCTTGATATCCCGTTGTCGCTTCGCAAGCATGGTTGAAAAGGACGATGTGCCCTCCACGGTCAAGGACAACCAAAAGGGAATCGATTGTATCGAAGATTTTCGCCAACAATTGATTGGCCAACAGTGGCTCGCCCTTGTGATGATCATGATTACCAGGGCTTGACCCTTCGAGACGATTGCGAAAACGCTGCTCGCGACTATCGGATTTCTCTGCCACCCGAGGTCCTTTCTGGCATCGGCTGCAATGTTATCGAATTCTAGACGAATACTCGGAAATCCGGCAAGCCTGTCAGTTGACGGTCAAGGCTCACAACGAGCCTCTCGATTCATTTGAAATCGGTAACAGGTCGGCCGTCGCCAGACGACCTAAAATTTGACCACCAATGTCTTCATTTTCTCGATCTTTTTGGCCTGCCCATACAAGCAAATTCGGCAGATTGTACAACGCGACGCGGACTCACGGATCGCAGGCTGGATAAAGATCAAAAATGAAACTGGCACTTTGTCCGCCATCCGACTCTTTGAAGGTCGATATCACCACTGATCGCAATTGGCAGCTTCAGAGTTGCCGAGCATCAACGGACGGTTCGTTTCGAACGCCGGCAAAGGACCGAATTCGATCACACCGAGCCGTCTCAATCATCAAAACCCAGAAATCGGGTAATGTTTTCGACGGGGCGGCGGCGTGAGATGACGGAGTTTGCTATGAAATCATCATCCGGCCAGCCGAGTGCGACGCAGGTCAGTATCACCTGATCGTCGGGAATGTTTGCCACTTCCCGCACCACGGGACTCTGCATGATACCTTGACCATTGATGACGGCGCCGAGGCCTCTGCTCCATGCCGCCAATACCAATCCGAAGGTCATTGCTCCGGTATCAAAATGGGCGATGGTATTGTTTAGAAGCGCCCGGTCAAAACAAACGACGATGGAGACCGGTGCGTCGAACTGACGAAAACCGCGCATGACCCAGTCCTGCCGGCGCTCCGCATCATGGCGTTCGATCCCCATGGCTTCAAACAGTTGTACGGCAATTTCAATCTGCCGCTTGCGATGCTCACCTTCGTAGGCGGCATAATCCTCGATCTCACGGCTGGGCGTGATTCCGCCGATCATCCGTTCCGTATTTCCATTGCGAACCCGTTCGAGCGGTTCTCCCGTCAAAACGTGCAAATGCCAGGGCTGAGTGTTCATTGAAGACGGCGCACGGTTTGCCAGTGCGATGACTTCTTCCAGCAGGTCTTGCGAAACAGGCTGCTTCATGAAGCCGCGGATCGAGCGGCGTTCCTGCATCACCTGATCGAGTTTCATGAGTTAGTCCTTTTTCCATTTGCACCGACCCAAAGATGTGGGGCAATGCCCAACATTCTTCGACACCTCTCTTTTCAGCGTGTACCAGTTTGCAGGATTGCTTAAAAACAGTGTCTGCCGCGGCGACTACGACATTGGTAGGCCGCGCGCAATCGCAAGGCGGGTAAGGGCCGGTTCCAAACTTGGTCCCTCATACTTCGTTCGCCAGTTGAAACATGTCGCCTGCTCCAGCCCGGCTTCACATCCTTTTAAGCACGCCTCCGGTTGCAAGTCCGGTCAGCCGGTTGCGCAGGATCTCGTCCTGGAACTGCAGATAGTAGAATTCCAGATTGTCCCCGTGCCCGTGTTTGGCGCACTCGAATTCGATGATCTCCATTTCGGCCCGGCTGCTCTCTGCAAGCGCGATCCAGCGATCGCGGAAGTCGTCGATCGCCTCCTTGAAATCGTCTGAAAGCTTCTCGCCGGCCATATCGAGAAGGGTCGAAATCGCATCTTTCAACTGGGCCCAGTCTGCCGCCGGTCGCCACTGGTAGGGGGATATGTTCGGGTCTTTGAAAATCCGTGTCGACATTGTGTCCTGGCGGAACGAATTCGGCACGGTCTTGAGCGCGAAATCGTGAAACTCGGATTGCCGTTTTGGCGGTCGTTTTCGAAGTTTGCTTTCCTTCTCCGGATCGTAGGCGCCCGTCTCCTCGATGTTCATTTCAAGCATCGCGCCGAGGAAATCGATCACGGCCCAGAATTCTGAGATGAATCCGAGGATCTCCGAGCTGCGGCGCCGTATCTGGCTCTCGTGAACCAGTGGAGTCATCGGCCAGGTATCGCCATGACTTTCAGCCGCCGGGAACAGCTTTGCGGCATAATGCGGTTCGATCGATTCGCTGCGATAACAGAACCAGTTTTTCTGATAGTCCTGCCGCGCTGATCCTGTTGCCAGTCCCCATTGTTCCGACAGGACGATATCGGCGATCATCGACGGGCTGAAAAGTTCCAGGCCGCCGGCAAGCTCCGGTACTTTGAATTTGGATTCGTGGCCGGTTTCCCGCAGCTGTGCGCTATAGCCGGCGAGATCGGGTGCGCGTCCCCTGCCGATTGCGTCGATGAGTTTTTCATTGGCCAGGACGCTGACTTCACCGAAATGAAAGCGTTCGTTCAAAACCAGATTGCGAATTTCACCGCGTGCCGCATGCCGGGTCAATGCAACCTTGATGAAGCGGCTGGTGACCGGTGCGAAACGGACCGGGGTATATGCCTGTTTTCCACGTGGTTTCCATTCGTATGAAATTTCGGAAAAACAGTCCGCATCGAACCGGTCTGCATTGGCAATGATGTCCTGAACGATGTGATCGTCCGGATAGGATTTCCGTCCGAAAACCTGCCTTGGAAAATTGACCTCCGACCAGATTTCCTTGCCGGCGCGTTCAAACAGCGTAACTCCGGCCTCCTTGTAGAGGTCGGCGCGCATCGAGAACGGCCGCAAAGCTTCGAACACCTTCACGGTACGGTCATTACCCGGGTAAGTGAATTTCGGAATCAGCCCAAGGATTTCCGTAATCGGTTGTGTCGGGTAGTCGGTGATCGAAATGTGCAACGTGTCGTCGATCTCGCGAAGATCGCGCAGATTGCCGATGACATGGCGGTTCATCACGAGACCCTGATAACAGGCGTCGTTCGTGCGTTTGGAATCGCGGAACTGTTTCAGTGAAAACTGGTTGAAAGACGCTTCGCCCGCCAGCAGCTTCAGGGCAAAGCCGCGGCCGAAATAGGTCGGATCGGCGCCATATGCGGATTTTGGAAAACAGTTCTTCGCCCGGCCCTTGGCGCTCTTTGGTGCGGAAGGTGCATATGCGGAGGTTTCCTGCAGCTTTCGTGTCAGATCGTCCGCCAGCAATTCGACCCAGCGTGTCAGCGACACATGTTCGCTTTCATGCATTTCGGAGCCGGGCGGCGAATGGGTGTGCAGTTCGATCAGCGTCCGTTTCTCTGACTCGGCGCCGGCCATCAGGGCCGGCAGGACCTGCGCCGATGTCGCCAGCAGGCTGCGGTGCACCTGCGAACGGCTATGGTCGAGTTGCAGCCAATCGTTTGCCGGCGAATTGATGTCCGCCCTGACTGTTGGTATGCCGCGCACTTCGCTGGACGTGATGGCATTGCCGATGTCATCGACATAGCTGAAGGGAACGACAAATCCCGTCGTGACCATGTGCTGCGCACCGCGCAGATAGCGTTGCTGTTGCCATTCCAGTCCGTCGCCGCGCCGGACGTCTTCATGGGGATTCTTTTCGCCCTGCGGGAAGTCGCCATCGTCGAACCACTGGTAGCACTTGACCGGAACCGCGAAGTTGATTTCGCGCGCCCTTGTTGTGGAAATGGCATTGACTTCGGAGGTCATCTGTTCGAACTCGGCGACGATCATATAGACAAAATCGCCCCATGCCTCGAAACGCATATGCCCTTCGACCTTCAGATAATCGCGTGCGAAGGCTGTCAGCTTTTCCGGATCTGCCTTGATCGGCAGAACGCGTATCGCCGCATTTGGCATTGAAAAGCCGCCGCCAAGGGCCTCTGATGCGCCGCGTGCGGGGTTGAAGAAATTCATTGCCTTCAGGTAGTCGAGGCCCAGTGAATCACTGATCGGATCCTCGTCCTGCAACTCCGTGTCGTCGGGATAATCGGTCTCCTGCGGCTCATACGGCTCGTGTTTTCCGTTGCTTTCCGGCTTGGTCTTGCCCTTTGCAACCTTGGTATCGGTCGGCGGCGGTTCCGGTTCCCGGGCGAACGCCTCGCCGGACCGCCAGGCGCCGCGGCGGCCGCGCCAGACGACCGTATCCGCTAGGCCATAGCTCATGTCGACTTCCAGCCAGAACGGACAGACCGGCGCCAGCGAGGAGATGGTCGTGCCGTTCGTGCTCCGTTCATCCGCGACCTC
>JAJFHT010000198.1 GCA_021775495.1 Hyphomicrobiales bacterium
CTCTACCGGGCCTGTCGAATGAGTTGAAGCAGAAACTGCAGCGGCATCGCCCGATTTCGATCGGTCATGCGCAACGCATAGATGGGATGACTCCTGCTGGGCTTTCTATCATCATTGCCCATATGCGGCAGTCAAAGATCAGCAGGGGCGCTGCTTGAGCGAAGAACGATTTACCGAACTGTGCCGGGTCGCCGGACCTGTTTCACGTGAAACATACCTGAGACTGCAACAATTCGAGAGACAGTTTCAAAGATGGAATCGGCGTATCAATCTGGCAGCGCCGTCGACAATTCCAGTGTTGTGGGATCGTCATATTCTCGATAGTGCCCAGTTGGCCGGGCTGAAGCCCGATGCCAAGCATTGGCTCGACCTTGGATCCGGTGGCGGGTTTCCTGGCGCGATCATGGCCATTTTGATGAAAGACCAGCCCGGTGCCCAATGCGACCTGGTTGAGTGCAACCGGAAAAAGGCAGCCTTTCTCTCGACTGTCCTGGCTGAACTGCAAGCTCCGGCGCGTGTTCATGCCAGGCGAATAGAGGATGTGCACTTGACGATCCCGGTTTGTGACATTGTCACCGCGCGCGCGGTGGCGCCGCTTCCGCTGTTGTTGAAGCTTGCTGCACCGTGGTCTCAGTCCGGTGCCACTTGCCTGTTCCACAAAGGCCGGGACTACCTATATGAAGTGCAAGAAAGTCGTGACGCGTGGAGTTTCGATCTGGTAGAACATCCAGGCAGGGTCGATGCAGACGGCGTCATCCTCGAAATTGCTCACATACGGCACAATTGAAGACCGGGCGCAGCGGCGCCAATAGGATTCGCGGCAATACAGGCTGAAAATGACACGGGATTCTCGCATCATCACGGTGGCCAACCAAAAGGGCGGTGTCGGCAAGACCACGACGGTCATCAATCTGGCGACAGCGCTGGCCGCGATCGGAGAAAAAGTCCTGATTGTCGATCTGGACCCACAGGGCAATGCCAGCACCGGTCTTGGCATAGACAAGCAGGACCGCAAGGTTTCATCCTATGATATTCTGGCCGGCAAGGCGTCGATCCCGGAAGCGGCCATTGCAACGGCGGTTCCCGGCCTGAGCATCGTCGCATCGACACTCGACCTGCTGGGGATCGAAATGGAGATTGCCAGCGCGCGGGACCGCGCACTCAGGCTGCGCGAGAGCTTGCGCGGCAATCCGGACGTTCAGAGGCTCTATTCCTACATTTTGATCGACTGTCCGCCGTCGCTCAACCTGCTAACGCTGAATGCCATGGCCGCCGCCGATTCGGTGCTGGTGCCGATGCAATGCGAGTTCTTTGCGCTGGAGGGACTGAGTCAGTTGCTGCAGACCGTCGACCAGGTGCGCGGAAGCATCAATCCCGATCTGACGATCCAGGGCGTTGTGCTGACCATGTTCGATGGCCGCAACAATCTGGCGAATCAGGTTGTCGATGATGTCCGGGCGCATATGGCCGACAAGGTGTACGACACCGTCATTCCGCGTAATGTAAGGATTTCGGAAGCGCCATCGTACGGCAAGCCGGCGCTGCTCTATGATCTGAAATGTGCCGGCAGCCAGGCCTATTTGCAGCTGGCCTCAGAAGTCATCCGCCGCGAGCGACAGCTGCAGGCCGGTGATTCGTCAAGAACAATATCCGTTCCGGTGTGAAAGAAGCGACATGAACGAAGATCCCTCGAAAAAACGGCTGGGCCGCGGTCTCGCAGCATTGATTGGTGAGATGGACAAGCCGGCCGAAGTTGCCGCAACCCCCACTCATCGCTCCGACGGAACGGTGCCGATCGAGCTCATTGCGGCCAATCCAAAAAATCCGAGGCGGACATTTTCCGAAACCGAGCTGGGAGAGCTTGCCGATTCGATTCGTGAGCACGGAATCGTCCAGCCCGTCGTCATACGCCCCGATCCGGTTCGCCAGGATCATTTCGAAATCATCGCGGGCGAGCGCCGCTGGCGGGCGGCGCAGAGAGCCGGGATAACGGATCTTCCGGTCATTGTCCGCGATGTCGATGACCGCGCAGCGCTTGAGCTGGCGATCATTGAAAATGTTCAACGGGCTGACCTGAATGCCGTCGAAGAGGCGCAGGGCTATCAGCAGCTCGTTGACGAGCACAATTACACCCAGGCCGATCTCGCCCAGACGATCGGCAAGAGCCGCAGCCATGTCGCAAACACGCTGCGGCTGTTGAAACTACCGGAATCCTTGCGTGACATGGTCGCCGATGGAGCGCTTTCGGCCGGACATGCGCGTACGCTGATCACCGCCAATGATCCGGTGGCCCTGGCGAAACGGATCGTTGCCGAAGGTCTGTCGGTGCGTCAGGCCGAAACGCTGGCACAGGCGCCGCAAAAGACTGCGCCGCAGAGAAAGGCAGGCACTGATGCAGTGCACAAGGACGCCGATACGCTGGCGCTTGAAAAGCTTCTTGCTGATGTAACCGGTCTGAAGGTTGCCATTCAGCACAAGGAGAAGGGCGGCGAGATCAAGATCGCCTATCACACCCTGGAGCAGCTCGACGAGTTGTGCCGGCGGCTGCAGCAACCGGCCTGATTGTCGTCTATCTGCGTCCCCGCTGACCGCGGCGGGCGCTTTCCACAGCCAGTGCAAGAAGTGCCTGTCGAGTTGCGGCCAGACTGAGTTCGGGGCGTTGCCGCGTTTGCAGAACCGTTGCCTGCAGGCGGTTCAGGGCACGCATGATGCCGGCCGCATCCCATCTGGCAAGGGCGGTTTCGACGGTGTTTCTGCGCTTGAAAAACACCGGCGGACGGGCCGCCGCAACGGCGGTCGACGCCGTCTTGCCCTCGGTGTCCATCATGTGGCGCATCAGTTGCAGCGCGTTCAATTGCCGCTGTGCAGCGGCAAGCAGGACGAAGGCAGCGGTGCCAGATCCGATGAGACGGGTAAAACTGTCGTCAAAATCGGCCAGACTGCCGGATAGAACGGCGTCAACCGTTTCATCCGCCGATATCGCGGAAACATCACCGATCGAGGCAATGATATCTTCCAGGCCTATCGATGTCTGGCCCTTGCAATAGAGCGCCAGTTTTTCGATCTCGCCGCGTGAGGCCAGGCGGTCGCCGCCAAGGCTTGCTTTCAGAAGCTGGCGAGCGTCGAGTTCAATTGACAGGCCGGCCTTGGCCAATTCGCCGTCGATCAGCCCGTCAATGCTGCGTCCATCGTCGGAATAGCAGGGCAGGGCCATGGCGCTCGAGCCGCGCTCGGCGCCTGAGCGCAATGCTGCCGATTTCTTCAGGTCGCTGGCTTCCACCAGCACGATCGAATCGATCGGCGGGTTGGCAATGCAGGCAAGGATGGCTTCGGTGATGCCCTTGTGCGTAGCGATGTTGCGCAGCCAGATCAAACGCTTGCCGCCAAACATCGGAACCGTATGTGCCTCATCGAGCAGGCGTGTCGGATCCGATTCGAGATCGCTGGCATTCAATTTGACCACACAAAAGGGATCATCAAGCGGCAAATCAGTGGATTCGGCGAATTTGCGGGCTCTCTCCGTGACCATTCCGCGGTCAGGTCCATAGACAAGAACGACCCGGACAGAGCTGTCCGACCGGGCTATCCAGGCTTCAACTTCATGGTTCTTTTTCTGGGCCATTGAAGAAGTAGCTAACACAGATTGGCGATCGGAAAACAGAAATTAGACGGCGGGCACCGTAGCACAAACAGACTATTTCAAAATTCGTCCCGTATGCCGTAAGCTGCCGATCCGAGATCAGCACGGACGGGGTGATCGATGTGGGATTTTAGTATTTCCAGAACGCTTGGCCTGATGGTCAGGACGCTGCCGTTCATCCTGTTGCGCATGGCCGTCTATTTCTGCATTACCCTGGCCTATCTCCTGGTCAGCGGATTTGGCGCCGGCGTCGGTTGGGGTGTCGGCAACATATTTGCCGACCCGGGCGCCGAGGCCGGTTTTGCGTTCTGGGGCGGCCTGATTGGATTCGGATCCGTAACGCTAATCCTCTACTGGATTCGCGAATATATTCTCTATCTCGTCAAGGCCGGACATATCGCCGTGATGGTCCTGCTGATCGATGGAAAAGACGTGCCGGCCGGCCAGAGCCAGCTTCGATTCGCACGCGAAATAGTCACCGAACGGTTTGCCGAAGCCAACGTGTTGTTCGTGGTCGACCAGCTGGTCAAGGGAGCGATCGCCGCGATCACCGGCCTGATCGGGGGCATTGCCGCATTCCTGCCGATCCCGGGACTTCAGGGGCTGGTCCGGTTCGCCAACACGATCATCCGGCTGTCATTGACCTATGTCGATGAAATCATCCTTGGATACAATATCCGGATCGACAGCGACGCTCCGTTTGAAACCGCCCGGCGCGGCGTGGTGCTCTATGCGCAAAACGGCAAGACCATGATCAGGAATGCGGTCTGGCTGGCCATCTTCATGTGGATCCTGTCCTTTGTCATCTTCCTGTTCATGATCGCTCCTGCCGCGGCGCTGCTCTACGCAGTCACCGGTCAGGTGGCCGGGTGGGCGTTTCTGCTGGCGATCGTCTTTGCCTGGGCGGTCAAGGCGGCCCTGCTGGAGCCGTTTGCCATCGCCGCGTTGATGGAGGTCTACTTCAGAACCATCGAAGGCCAGCAGCCCGATGCCGAATGGGACCGTCGCCTGACCGACGCGTCGAAAGCCTTTCGTGAACTGAAGGACAAGGCGATGAACTCCTTGCATGGTCGTCAAGGAACCGCCTCCTGAAGTTTGCCGTCTCGATCCAAAAAAAAGGAAACCGCACAGATGTCATTCAGTCTCCGCTCGATCCTGTCCGGCCTGTCGATGGGCTTCATCGCAGCCGTGTCCATTGGCAATTCCGCACAACCGGCCCAGGCCGAACCTGAAAACGTCATCCTGGTGCTCGACGCATCGGGCAGCATGTGGGGCCGGGTCGACGGCACCGAAAAGATCGTGGTTGCCCGCAATGTCGTCGGCAAGGTGCTTGCCGACATCGGCGACCGGGTCAATCTCGGCGTCGTCGCCTATGGCCATCGCTCCAAGGGTGACTGCAAAGACATTGAGAAAGTCATCCCGGTCGGTCCGGTCGACGCCAAAGCCTATATGTCGGTGATCAATGCCATCACGCCGAAGGGCAAGACGCCGATCACCGATGCGGTTCGCCTGAGTGCAGAGGAACTGCGTTATACCGAGGACAAGGCGACGGTTATTCTGGTGAGTGACGGTCTGGAGACCTGCGAGGCGGATCCTTGCGCACTTGCTGCCGAGCTTGAAAAGGCCGGTGTCGATTTTACCGCCCATGTGATCGGTTTCGATCTGAAGGACAAGGATACCAGCAGCCTGCGCTGTCTGGCCGAAACCACCGGCGGGAAATATCTGGCCGCCGACAATGCCGATGATCTGGGCGACGCCATCGGCCAGGTCGTGGCCGAGGTCAAGCAACCGGAACCGGAGCCAAAACCGGAACCGGTGCAGATAACCGAGGCGACGCAGCTCAAGGTCGACGTGCACCTTTCCGAAGGCAGCCAGCCACTTGAGCGGGCCTATGTCTACGTGATCCCGGAAGCTGCCGGAAAGAAAAAGAGCGAAGCTGTTGCATCGGGTACGACCAATGCTGTTCGCAAGGTTGCTCCGGGTAAATATTACATTGAGACGAAGGTCGGCGAGATCGTTGCCTCAACCGAAACCGAGGTGGTGGAGGGCAAGCTCAACACCGCAAAAATCGTGCTGGATGCCGGGCTTCTCTCGGTCAAGGCTCTGCCGAGTGAAGATGGAGCGCCGCTGGAGCGGGCATATATCTACGTCTACGAGCCCGAGCAGGCGGCCGATGGCAAACGCAAGCAGGTAGCAGCGGGCAATCAGCGAAATATCTTCACGCTCTCTGCCGGAAAATATTTCATCACCGCCAAGCTTGAAAAAGCGCAGGTGAGTGAGACAGTCGAGATCATCGCCGGCCAGAAAACCGATCTGGTTCTGATCCTCGGCTCGGGGATTCTGAAGGTCAATGCGCTTTCGGAAGAAGGCGGCGAGCCAATGAAGGACGCCTATATCTATGTCTATGAATCCGAGCAGGGCGTCGACGGTAAGCGAAAGCAGGTGACTGCCGGCAACCAGCGCAACAAGTTCACCATTCCCGCCGGCACCTATTTTGTTACCGCCAAGGTTGGCAAGGCCATCGTCGGGCAGGAGATCACCGTCGCTGCAGGGAAGATGACCGAAGCGCAGATCATCCTGGGCGTCGGCGCGTTGAAGGTCTCGGCCATCCCGACCGAGGGCGCGAAACCGCTGAAAGGCGCCTACATCACCATTTTCGAGAAAGAAAAGGCGCTGGATGGCAGCCGCGCCAATGTGACAGCCGGCAATACGCGCAATACATTCAAGCTTCCCGCCGGAAGTTATTATGTGGTGGCCAAGGCCGGAAAGGCACAGGCCGGCTCGGAAATAGAGGTCAAGGCCGGCAAGCTCGTCGAATCGAGTATCAACATCAATGCCGGTTCACTCAGCCTGAAGGCCGACAAGAAGATGTATGTCATCGTCTATGCGGCCGAGAAGAACCTTGATGGGAGCCGCGACCGGATCGATGCGGTGCGTCCGGGCAAGCCATTCATCCTGCCCGCGGGCAGCTATTTCCTGCAGGGAAAGATCGGCGACCAGATCGCTGAGGCCGAAGTCGAAGTGAAAGCCGGCAAACTTGCCGAGGTTGAACTCACTCCGTAATCCGATTTTTGATCCACTTGTTCGATCCCCTATTGTCGAACAAGTGGACAAATCCGGCCGCGGTTCGGTTGGGTAGTGCAATCGCGCACTCGGCGCGTTAGCCTTTTTTTGCACACATTCGAATTGGCGCCGCCTTCGGGCCGGCGCCACAGGATTGCATGGCGGTTGAGAAACGCCACAAAATTTTGACCGATTGATAAAAAACTGACTTTGCGTTAACGTTG
>JAJFHT010000199.1 GCA_021775495.1 Hyphomicrobiales bacterium
CCTGGTGCAATCGCAACAGGCCGAGCAGGGCGTGTTGTCTGCACAGGCGCAGCAAATGGAGCATGAATTACGGGCAACCGAGGCTCACAAACTCATGCAATCCATGCCGGAACTGAACAGCCGTGATGCTTACCAGCAGTACTGGAGCGACGCGGTGGAAGTGATGGGCCAGGAATATGGCTTTACATCCGAAGAACTCGATGGAGCCGTCGACCATCGTCTCTACAGGGCCATGCGCGATCTGGTGCGCTACCACCGTGCACGGAACAATACGGCCAGCGTTTCCCGTGATCTCGGCAACAGCCCGAAACTGCTGCGCGGTGCCAAGCGCATGAATCCCAAAGCCCGAAGCGCTCGCAACAAATCCGCGCGGGCCGAACAATTGCGCAAGACCGGTGATTTCGAAGCCGGGATCAGCGCCCTGATGGACCTCGAACTATAGGGCCGCGTCAGCGGCTCGATCCCACAAGCGAACATGCTGCGGAAACGGAGAACTTTCACCGTGCCCGGCAGTACTGAAGGAGACCCGAAATGGCTCAAGTGAGCAATACATATGAAACCTATGACGCAACCGGAAACCGCGAGGAACTGGCCGACAAGATCTGGCAGATCTCGCCGGAAGAAACCCCGTTCCTTTCATTGATCGGCCGAAAGAGCTGCGGCTCGGTTCACCCTGAGTGGCAGACCGATACGCTGGCGACACCTTCGACAGCCAACAATCATCCGGAAGGCGACGACTGGGCTTACGACGCCGTGTCACCATCGACCCGGGTCGGCAACTACTGTCAGATTTCCAACAAACGCATCATCATCTCACGGACCCAGGAAAAGACCTCGAAAGCTGGCCGCAAGTCCGAATTGGCGCGTGAAGTGGCCAAGAAAGGTGTCGAGCTGCGGACCGATATGGAGGTCACATGCCTTGCCAATCAGGCGAGTTCCGCCGGGTCCGGAAATGGTGCGTCCAATCGCAAGCTGGGCGGCTTTCGCGCCTGGCTGGCCAGCAATGACAGCCTTGGTGCTACCGGCGCATCCGGCGGTTTCAACTCCGGTACCGGTATTGTCGATGCCGCAACCAACGGCACGCAACGTGCGTTGAGCAAGACGTTACTGGATGACACCATCCTCAACACCTACAATGCCGGCGGTGACCCGACCGTCTTCATGGTTTCACCCTATGCAAAAACGGTGTTTTCGACCTTCATGTCGGACAGCAACGTGGCACAGTTCCGCACCAACATGTCCGGCAAGAAGCAGGGTGTGATCACCGGTGCCGCGGATATCTATGTTTCGGATTTCGGTGAGATCTCGGTAGTGCCAAACCGCCAGCTGGCACGCCACGGCGCAACAAGTGCACGCAACGCATTCCTGATCACGCCGAAAATGGCGGCGCTCGGGGTATTCGACGACATCAAGCTGGAAAAGCCGGCAAAGACCGGCGATGCGGAGAAACGTGTCCTGGTAACCGAATACACGCTGAGCGTTCACAATGAGGCCGCACACGGTGTCATCGCCGACATTTTCGGCATGAGCGCTTCGACCTAGAACGGCTGGCTACGGGGCACCAGATGAGGCCGGGCGGCGAACCGCAAATTCCGTGCCGCCCGGCACTGAGCAGCCTTGCCGGCCATCGCCCCGTATCGGCAAATCCTGTTTTATTGCAGGATCTTGGTGGACTTCGTTGTCGGACCCTTTTTGAGGTTCTCCGACTTTTTCGATCCGGATTTCCGGTTTTCCACCACCTCAATGATATTCCGGGCCAGCGCTTCCGCCTGATCCAGCGGCATCACGAGGCGCCCGATGACGACGCGTTGCAAGGGCCCGGAACTGACGCTGTGGTCAACACGCCAGGACTCCAGGGTGACTTTCATGTTGCCGTTCGGCGTGAAGGTTCCGGTCCCCGCATCGGCGTAAATTTCGGGCACATAGGCGCTGTCAACGAACACCGTTTTTTCCTTGGACATGACGGTCAATCCCCTCTGATTCGAACTTTGCTTCGCCGAGTCTAGAGCACTTTGGGACAAAGCCGGCAAATCCACTCGCGTGAAGAGCCTGCCAATTCAACACAAAATGGAGACATCAGGATGAACAGCAAGAACAAGACGGATTTCAAGACCCTCGAGGTCAGGTTGCTTCGCAACTACCGGCCCGAGGGCGAGGGGACGGAGAAACGATCGACGGGTGAGGAACTCGAATTGCCGATCAGGGAAGCCAAACGGGTAATCGGTCTTGGCATCGCAGAGCGCAATGATCCGCTGCCAAATTGATCCGACCGATATCGCGGAGGACGGCGACTGGCAGGTGTTTGAAGTGACACCGCACTATCGCCGTTCCCGGCTGTGGTTGGACGAAACTCGCTACATCGTTCGCACGGAATATATTGCCGACGCTGCTCTGTTGGAGGCCAACAGGCAAGCCTTCAATACTTCTGAGGGCAAACGCTGGGGTGATGGGCAGGTTGCAGCACGCATTCCGCTCAACGTGTTTTTCAACTCTGACATCGCCCGCAAAATCAAAGATGGCGATCGTGATCACCTGAAATGGTGGCTCGACCGGGACGAAGCCAAACCCTATCGCACGTTCAAGGGCCGTATCTCATGACAATCACGAGCTATTTGGAACTCAAGACCGCGATTACCAACTGGTTCGAGGACCGGTCGGATCTGGCTGCCTATGCGGACGAGTTCATCGATCTGGCGGAAGCGTTTTTCGACACGGAATTGCGTTGCCGCGAAATGGAGACGGTAACCGATCTCGTTCCGGTATCAGGCGTCTGTGTGCTGCCGGCGGACTATCTTGAGTATCGACGGGTGGTTGAAAAGGCCAGCACACGACGGCCATTGTCTTTCATTGCTCCAAACGCCGCCGAAGCCCGGTATCCTTCTCGGGACGCCGGCCTCGGGTGTCATTTCACCATCATCGGCTCCGATCTGTATGTATTTCCGCAGCCTTCGAACAGCGTCGAGTTGACCTATTATCAGAAGGTGCCTGCTCTCTCGGACGCCAATACCAGCAACTGGCTGCTGGCGCGTTTGCCAAATCTCTATCTGCACGCCTGTCTGATGTATGCGGCGGAATTCATCCGCGATGACGACAAGATCGCGCTTGAAACCCAGTTCGTGCGTACTTGGGCGACCAAGCTGAACGAGCTGGACGCCCGGGCGAATTACGCAAATGCCGGTATTGTGCTTTCCGGAGTGACACCATGATTCCGATCGCCAGTTTTGCGCCGGATCGATCCAGGTTCGATCCCGGCTCGAGTTCCGTCATTGCCGACGCTGTCCCGACTGCCGATGGCTGGGGTCCGATGAAGGACCTGTCGCTGATTTCGCAAGCGCTGGGAAACTCATGCAAGGGTGCTGTGTTCGTGCGCGATACGACCGGAAATTTCGGAATCATCGCCGGAACCGCGACTGGGCTTTACAAATTCGTCAATGCCGACGGGTCCTGGACGGACATTTCAGGAACCAGCGCGCCGTATGATGTGCCCGATGGAGATCGCTGGTCATTCGCGGTTTTCGGCTCCAATCTGGTCGCCGCAAACATCAGTGACCCGGTGCAGGTACATGACATCAACGGAGGCGGCGCTTTTTCCGACCTCGCGGGTTCGCCGCCGAAGGCGCGCCATGCCTGGGTTGCCAACGGCTATCTTGTCCTCGGCAACACAAACACCAGCGCAAAGCGCATCCAGTGGTCCGGACTGGAAGATATTGAATACTGGACCGTCGGAAACCGGGGCGCCGACTATCAGGATATGCCAGATGGCGGCGATATTGCTGGAGGTGTTGGTGACGAAGCGGGGGCATTTGTGTTCCAGCGGGACCGCGTTCGCCGCATGGAGTTTGCCCCGGGTTCCGGGTTCACCTTCAATTTCAAGGATGTCGACACCGCTCGCGGAGCAGTTTCGCCGCTGTCGATCGTGTCGATCGGGCAGGGGGATTTTGTCTACCTGTCGGAAAGCGGGTTTTATCGTGGCGCAGGGTCGAAACCGATTGGCGCCGAGACCGTCGACAGGTGGTTTTTCGATCAGGTGGATTTGAATTTTCTTGCAGAAACACAAGGCGCCGCAGACCCCTTCAACAAGATCGTATGGTGGCTGTTCACCGCTTCCGACGCCAGCCGCCAGCTGATCGGATATGACTGGCAGCTCGACCGCTGGACGCGTTCCAGCGCCGATCCCACCTTGCTTGCAGGACTGGCGACGGCCGGCTACCGGCTGGACGACCTCGATGCGATAAGCACCTCACTCGACGCATTGCCCTATTCCCTCGACAGCCGGGTGTGGAGCGGCGGCCGGCCGGCCTTTGCAGCTTTTGACGGCAGCCACAGGCTGGGGTTTTTCGAAGGACAGAATCGCGCAGCCACGCTTGAAACTGCAGAGGTGTCGCTCAATCCGGGGTTTCGGTCTTTCGTCAACGGGTTTCGCCCGCTTACCGATGCCAACGATCTGACCGGGCAGGTTGGCCGCAAGGACAAGGAAAGCGATGTTGCCGGTTGGAGCCCGGCCATCACGCCGTCGAGCGTCACGGGGCTGATCCCTTGCAGGGCATCGGCCAGGATGCACAGGTTTCGTCTCAACATCGCCGCGGCCGACGTCTGGAGCATCTGCCACGGTGTTGAAGAAGAGGCCGTGCGGGAGGGCAGGCGATGACCATCTCCATCGACCAGGCCGGTCGGCTGAAAACGGAAAAGACAAAACTGACGACAACCCTGCCGACTACGGTGTACCTGGCGAAAGACCGCACCCGGCCGGTTGTAGTCGGCATGCGCATCACTAATTTCTCAGCCGGAACAGTCACCGCGGCCGTCGCGCTTTACGATGCTGCCGCAGCCGGTGACTTCCAGTTGACCGGAACCGTATCGATCGGCGCGAATGACGCACTCGAACTGGCCGGCGTGCCGCTGGCATTGTTGGACAATGACGCAATCAGGATGACTGCCGGAACAGCAAACTCGCTGGATGTCGTAGTCACCGCGCTGGAAGGAGTCG
>JAJFHT010000200.1 GCA_021775495.1 Hyphomicrobiales bacterium
AGATCGCCGCGGTGGCAAATGCGCCGTAGACCCTTTCATGATTAGATGGAAGCGTTTGACCGGCTTTTCCGGTTTGCTGGCGAGGCAGGGTTCGTGCCGTGGTCTTTATGACCACAAACGAATCCTAACGACGTCCAGCGAACCTGAAAAGCCGGCCTCCGGTGGGCCAAATCTGCTCACCGGACGTCGTTACAGAGCTTGCCCGATGCCCCGCATCGCGTTGCGCTTTGCGCCTAGCCAGATGAGCCGATTTGGCTCCATCAAACGTTTCCATCTAACCATGAAAGGGTCTAGTGCAAGAACCTGACGATCGGAAATGTGAGGCCGTGCCAGGCCTCACATCAGGTCGCACCGGTTACGCTTCGACCGGCGAAAAATGAGCCCGGAAAAACCGTAGATATTCGGGTTCATAGGTGAATTTCAGGCCGCGGATATCGCGAGCACCCGCCATCACCCGGGCAACGCTTTCCACGACGACATCCATATGCGCCTGGGTATAGACACGGCGCGGCAGGGTCAGGCGTACCAGTTCCAGTTTGGGCATGAAGTTTTCGCCGGTGTCCTTGTTACGCCCGGCTGAAACCACACCACGCTCCATCACCCGAACACCCGCATCGACATAAAGTGCCGCGGCCAGTGCTTGCGCCGGGAATTGGTCCTGTGGGATATGCGGCAGGATTGCCCGGGCATCAAGGAAGATCGCGTGCCCGCCAATCGGATTTACAATCGGTACGCCCAAAGCCTTCAGCCGTTCTCCCAGATATTCGACCTGGCCGACACGGGCATGAATATGATCATCCTGCACGCTTTCGGCGATGCCGATCGCAAGCGCCTCCATGTCACGGCCGGCCATGCCGCCATAGGTGTGCAGCCCTTCATAGACCACGACCAGATTGCAGGCCTTTTCATAAAGGTCCGGGTCATTCATTGCCAGGAACCCGCCGATATTGACCAGAGCATCCTTTTTCGATGACATCGTGGCGGCATCGGTCAGCGCGCACAATTCGTAAACGATTTCGCGGATCGATTTGTCGCGATACCCGTCTTCGCGCTGCTGGATGAAATAGGCGTTTTCGGCAACCCGCGTCATATCATGAACCAGCCGCACATCATGGCTATCGCACCACGCCCGCAATGCACGCAGATTGGCCATCGAGATCGGTTGGCCACCGGCCATGTTCACGCAGGTCGCGACGCAGACATAGGGAATCCTGTCCGCGCCCACGTCCGCTACCAGCGCATCCAGCTTGGCCAGATCGACATTGCCCTTGAACGGGTGGATCGAGGCCGGATCATGCGCCTCGTCGATGATCACATCAACAAAGCTGGCCCCGGCCAGTTCCTGGTGCAGGCGTGTCGTGGTGAAGTACATATTCCCCGGCACATAATCGCCCTCTGAAATCAGGATTTTTGACAGGATATTTTCTGCCCCGCGTCCCTGGTGGGTAGGGACCGTGTTTTTGTAGGAATAGTATTTCTCGACCGTATTGCGCATCCGGTAATAATTGGCACTGCCGGCATAGGCTTCGTCACCTGTCATCATGCCGGCCCACTGCCGGTCGGACATTGCCCCACATCCCGAATCGGTCAGCAGGTCGATGTAGACATCCTCCGATTTCAGCAAAAATGTGTTGTAGCCGGCTTCGGCAATGGCCGCGCAGCGTTCCGCTTCCGTGGTCATTTTCAGCGGCTCGACCATCTTGATCTTGTAGGGTTCGGCCCAGGTTCGATTGTGCATATTCATTTTTGGCTCCATGTTTCAACGTCACATTTGTGGGTTTTCACGTGGAGCATCAGGATGCGCCACGGATTACCCGTGGCATTTCATCCCTCCTGCAGCATCAGGCGCTGCACAAGTGGCCGATCGAGAGGTTAGTCGGCGCTCCCGAAGTGCGCAATCAAACATACGCGGCTGTTACGATACGTCGCAGACTATGGCCGGGATTACAGAGTTGTTTTCGTCAAACTGGTTCTGGAAGTCCCTGGTGCCGGTGAAGATCATGGCGATGTCGTGCTCATCGGCGGCGGCGATTACGTCGTCGTCCCGCATCGATCCGCCGGGCTGAACGACCGCCGTCGCACCGGCCTCGATCGTGGCGCGCTCCAAAACCTCGTGCAGCGCCAGCGCAATGCTATCCATGATCACGAACCCACTCGGCGACTTCCGCATGCGTACCGAACCAGACGTCACCCTTGGCCTTTGCGTGTTCAATCAGTGCATCAAGTATCCAAATCCTGCTTCGATATCCGATTACGAAAGGATGCAGCACGAGCTGAAAAATCCCACCCTCTTCCCAGGCGGCATCAAGCTCACGAACAAAGATTTCAAGGACATTTTGAGGCGTCATCCAGGGTCTCGTTGCCGGATCGCGATTGAATAGCAGATAGACCGCGTCGTCACGCAACCATTCCACCGGGACTTCGATCAAGCCTGTCGGGTTCCCATCACAGACCAATTCATAACAGGATTCATCCGCCATCAGAGAACTGTCGTACAAAAGTCCCAACTCTGCCGCCAATGGAATGGTATGTGGGCTGAGATCCCAATTGGCCGAGCGAAAACCGACAGGTTCAACACCCGTCATTTCGTGTAGCGCGTCGCGGGCCTTCAGCATCAGTTGGCGTTCGGTGTCCCGGTCAAGCGTTGAATTGTTCTCGTGAATCCAGCCGTGTAACCCAACCTCATGGCCAGCTTCTGCGATCCGGCGCGGTTCTGAAGGGTCGATCAACCCAGACACAGCCGGAATGAAAAAGCTCGCCTTGATGTCGTGCTTTTCCAGCAAGGCGATAATGCGCGGTACGCCCACGCGCCGACCGAACTCCCCCCAGGCAAGCCGTCCGACGGCCGCTTCCCCTTTTCCCAGTTCGAAGGTTTCATGATCGCAATCGAACGACAAGGCGACCGCACATCGCGCACCACCCGGCCAAGAAGCCGGTTTCAGCGCGCGCCCGGCGCGAACCCGGTCAACAAGCCTGCGCCAGTCTGATTCCGCCATCTCCCAAGGACGAGAATTTTTGGTCATTTTGCCCCCTCTTCAGATGACCCGTCGAAGTGCTCTGAACTGCCGCTTCAACCATTCCGGTACTGGTGCCGATTATACAGTCGCTTGATATTGATTCCACCAGATCAGGAAGCAGTCCTAGTTCGGCTGTCGATGGGCCGGTGACTGGTCGATCTTGCGTTTGTCACAGCAATACCCTGGATTGCGCGCCCCGGTGCCCGCACAAATGCACCGAGGACACTCACCTCGCACGACAGGATCAGCGCAATTCCAGCAGACCGCCATCGACCGGCACAATCTGTCCGGTCATCCAGGACGACAAATCGGATGCAAGGAAAAGCATCACGCTGGCGATTTCCTCGGGCAGCCCCCAGCGAGAAATCGGGTATCGAGCAATCACTTGCTGCAAAAGGCTCTCGAACTCCTCATCAGTTCCTGTTCGTGCCCGGAACTGCGATTCCGACAATGGTGTTCGCACCGCCCCGGGCGCGACCGCATTGACTCGCACACCGCGATCGGCGAATTCCGCGGCCAGTTGTCGGGTCAGCGCGACAACCGCACCTTTGCTCGCTGAATAGGCGGCAACGCCCTTCATGCCAGTCAGCCCGACAGTGGAGGCGGTGAAGACAAGCGTGCCTTGACGCCGTATCAATTCCGGCAACACCGCGCGAGCTGTCAAAAAAGCACCGGTGGCGTTCACCTCCATTGCCTTTTGCCAATCCTCCAGCGAGGCGGAAAGGATATCGCCTTCGACCATCGTGCCCGCATTGGCGATCACAGTGTCGATCCTTCCGGTCTTCCCGAGCGTTTCCGATACCAGCGCCTCGACTGAGGCCGCCTCGGTGATATCGGTCTGATGACAAATCACCGTAAGGCCCTTGGCCCGCAGCATCTCCTCCAACTGAACAAGACGAGGCGCATCGATATCAGCGCAGACCACGTCAGCACCCTCGCGCGCAAAGCGTTCTGCCGTGGCGCGACCGATGCCGGATGCTGCTCCCGTCACAATGGCCGTTTTCCCGTCCAGCAATGGCGAGGCAGAGTTCGTCCCGCGATGATCAGTTTCGTTGCTTGTCGTCACGTCATTTTGCCGATCAGTCACTTACGCTGGCAGAGATCTGCGGATAGAGATGGCGCAACGCCTCATCATCCAGTTCCTTCTTGAAATTGTGGCGATCCGGCAAGGCGACGGCCCTTGCCGCAGCTGGGCGGTCGTTGATCTCTTTCATCAAGCGGGAAAGGTTTGGATAGTCGGTCATCGCATCGTCTCCCAGCATGAAGGGGATGCGCGTTGCCCAGCCCCACACCGCCATATCGACGATCGTGTAGCGATCCCCCAACATGTAACGGGCCACCTTCAGCCGATCGTCGACGATCTGCCAATGGCGCTTCGCTTCATAGGTATAACGCTTCGTTGCATAGGGGTTTTCGCCCACTGCGAAGTGGCGGAAATGCACTGCCTGCCCGGAAAACGGGCCAACACCGGAGGCGACAAACATCAACCATGAAAGTAGTGTTCCTCGACCGACAGGATCATCTTCCGGCAAGAATTTCCCTGTCTTTTCCGCGAGATAGAGAAGGATCGCATTGCTGTCGAATACGACAACCTCACCGTCGACGATCGATGGCGCCTTGGCGTTCGGGTTGATCGCCTTGTATTCCGGGCTGTGTTGGTCACCATGCCGCGTATCGATCGGGATCGGCTCATAGGCGAGTCCGGCCTCCTCGAGAAACAGCCCGACCTTTAAGGGGTTCGGCGCTGCGTTGTAGTAAAACTTGATCATCGCGAAGACTTCCTATGTGCAGTTCCGCTGGTTTCATGGTCGGTTGCGGATTCCTGATTCTCGGCATGATACGCATTCTCCCTCACAAACGGAAAAGCGTCCATCAAACCGAGGAACCTTCAAGGGAGCACGTCATGATCATTCTCCGGACCGAGGTCCTGCGCGCGGCGGATTGCGTCTATCAGTCTAATGCCGGAAATGCCTTGTGCCGGTGAAGACCATGGCGATGCCGTGTTCATCGGCGGCGGCGATTACTTCGTCGTCGCGCATCGACCCGCCGGGTTGAATGACCGCCGTTGCACCGGCCTCGATCGCAGACAACAGCCCATCGGCAAACGGGAAGAACGCGTCCGAGGCGACGACGCATCCCTTGGTCAGTGGTTCGGACAGTCCGGCGGCTTGTGCCGCGTCACGCGCCTTCGAAGCGGCGATGCGGGCTGAATCCAGCCGGCTCATCTGACCGGCGCCAATACCCACCGTCGCCCGGTCGCGGGCATAGACGATGGCATTGGATTTGACATGTTTGGCGACCCGGAAGGCGAATCTGAGGTCGTCCATTTCGCGGGGCTCCGGGGTTCGCCGGGTGACGGCTTTCAGCTCAAGATCATCGACGCAGGCCGCGTCGCGCGACTGGACGAGCAATCCGCCGGCAACCGATTTGACCAGCATTCCTGCAGCCCGCGGATCGGGCAGATCACCTGTCAGCAACAGCCGCAGGTTCTTCTTGGCCGACAGGATCGCCATGGCATCAGCATCGGCCTCCGGCGCGATGATGACTTCGGTGAAGATCTTGACGATCTCTCCGGCAACCGAGGCATCCAGCTTGCGGTTGAGAGCAATGATGCCGCCAAAGGCCGAAACCGGATCGCAGCGCAAGGCGCTTTGATAGGCCTCCAGCAAAGTCTCGCCTTCCGCCACACCGCAGGGATTGGCATGTTTGATTATGGCCACCGCGGCGGTGCGGGCGGCATCGAATTCGGCAACCATCTCGAATGCGGCATCGGTGTCGTTGATATTGTTGTAGGACAGCTGCTTGCCCTGGATCAGCTCCGCCGAAGCGACGCCGGGACGGCTGTCGGCGGATTTGTAGAACCCGGCCTGCTGGTGCGGGTTCTCGCCATAGCGCATGACCGAATCGAGATTGCCGCCGAACGCGCGCCAGTCGCCAAGCAGGTTTTGTGTTTCGCTGGCAAACCAGTTGGAAATCGCGGCATCGTAAGCGGCGGTTCTGGCAAACGCCTTGGCCGCAAGTTTTTGCCGGAACGAATAGGTCAGGGCACCATCGTTTGCGGCCATTTCTTCCAGCACGGCCTGGTAATCGCCCGGATCGGTCACCACCGCGACATAGGCATGGTTCTTGGCCGCCGCGCGGATCATGGCCGGGCCGCCAATGTCGATGTTTTCGACCATGGACGCATAGTCCGCGCCGGACTGCAGAACCTGTTCGAACGGATAAAGGTTGATGACAATCAGATCGATCGGCTCGATGCCGTGCTGTTGCATCGCCTGCAGGTGCTCGGGGTCGCCGCGCACCGCCAGCAGCCCGCCATGCACGTTGGGGTGCAATGTCTTGACCCTGCCGTCCATGATTTCAGGAAATCCGGTGATCTCGGATACGTCGCGTACCTTCACACCGGCTTGCCCGATGGTGCGTGCGGTGCCTCCCGTCGAGATCAGCGAGACGCCGCGGGCGGCGAGATTTCTGGCGAAATCCTCCAGACCGGTCTTGTCCGAAACGGACAGAAGCGCCCGGCTGATCGGTACGGTTTTCGGCGGCTCGATGTGTTTGACGGCGATGGCCATAGCGTGCGGCAAGCTCCTTGCTTATCGGGACAAAAACAAAAGTCGGTCGAATCAGGACCAGACGCCGAGCCCGGTTCGGGTGAACCGCCAGGGCAATTCGGGAAACTCCGAAGCCTTGAAGGTCAAGACGATCTGCTTGTTTTTCTTCGGCCCACCCATGCCGGCGAAATAGATCGAGTCCTCAATGACCGGCGCTACGCCGCCCGAAGTGAAGACCCAGGAATCATCCTGGTCGGCCATCAGCATGTAGTGGCCTTCTCCATTGAGAATGATGTGGATGTCCGGGTGCAGATGGAAGCGGATGGTAACCAGGTCCTGGCCATTGTCGATCGGTGGTGTTCCGTTGAGACCGCTGAAGCGGTCCAACCCGTCCAGCACGCTGCCGCTTGCCGACAACACCAGCTGGCGTTCGTGAAACAGGCCGAAGCGGCTGAAATAACCGTCATGGCGCGCCGAGAATCCCTGAACCTCTCCGTCGTCGGTCCGTTTCAGGGTGACCTGCCGCGGGCCGGCGACAAGCGGCGTGCCAAGAACCTCGCGCATCCACGGGCTGATGCTGAACCGGCAGGAAGAAGTGTCGCAGATTGTGGCCGTGGAATGTGCCGCGGTGGCCCGTGACAGAATACGGTATTCCGCCGGACCAAGCGTATCGACCCCTGCATTGACCACGTAGAGATGACGGCCGGAAGACAGTTCGAACGACAGGCAGCCGGCATGGGCATTTTCCGAGACTGCTACGGGTGGCGACGTCCCGGTGTCGGCAATGACCGTCGTATTGCCGATGTTCAGCCGCTCATACCCAGAATAGGGCGCATGCAGCAATGGCGAACCGCCGGTCTTGTCGTGCTGGAGGATTGCAAATACGCGATCGGGCAACGTTGCGCCGACGCCGTTGAACAGCGCCAGGTTGCCGTTCTGATGACGAAAGAAACGCAGCGCCGGTAACATGCGCTCGATCGCGCCGACCAGCTCCGGCGGCGGCGGTTCCGCCTGGTTCGTATAGGTCTGACGCAGTGGAAGCAGATCGGCGAGCAGCTCGAGAACTGCCATCGGATTGCGGGACATATGGCCGCCATCGGCCAGGATCTGGCGATCCAGCTCTCTCGCCAACTGCTTGGTGGCGGTACGCAAATGGGTGTTCGAGAGAGGCAGGGACAGCGCCGCATAGGCCAATGCGATGCGCGCGCGCAACCGGTTCTCGCCATCTTCCATATTGGCAGTGACCGCCCGCAAATAGCGTATCTGTGCCGCCAGCGATTTCAGATAGGCGCGGTAGAACGGGAACTCCGCTCCTTGAAGCACGATGGTGGAATGTTGCAGCCAGGCTATGATGCGCCGGGCGGTGACGGCCGGGTCCCAGGCAATGCCGCGTATCCGGCTGCCATGCAAACTGATCCAATCGGCAACAAGCGAGCGGGAATTGGCCGCGGCAAGCTCGCTGCCGGCCCTGCGCATGTGGCGCAGCCAGGAGAAATCATGCAATTCGCGTGACCAGGCAATCGACGGCGGGGCGATCTGAAAGGGTGAGCGGCCACCGGTTTCCACCATGTTGCCGGCAAGCGGAAAACTCCCGGAATAGATTTCCTGGGCGATCTGCCGGTCGGCAAGGCGCAAATCCGGCGGGGCGATCAGCACCCTTTCGGGCGTGCGGCCGGAAAAGCGCCAACGGAAAACCGGACCCATGCGCAATTTGCGCAGGGCGCGTTTCAACAGATGCGCTGCGACCAGTCCCCAAAGCCGCGGAGTATCACCCATCACGCCGGCCAAATACCGTGTCCTCCTTGCAGAATCATGAGCCCCGACCAGCGGGCGCCGAAGCGTAAACAGCCCGGATTCCGGGAGAACGCGTCAATCCGCATTTCATTTCTAGCCGGATCAACGGCCCATGCGAAGGTTAAAACACCGTTCTTCCACGCCTGTTCGCTGGAAATCTGACAATATTGCCTATTCAACACGGCGCATCCGGGCGGCAAAAAAGCCGTCCAGTCCAGAGATGTCCGGTGTTTCAAGCTGCAATCCGGCCGGTGTCGTGCGCAGGGTTCCCTGCGTGGTGATCCAGTCGTCGGCGCCGGAAATCTCGCCCGGCCTGATCGGATCGTTTTCAATCGTCGGCATATCCTGAAGAAACCGATCATAGAGATGCTCGCCTTCTTTCGGATCGAGCGAGCAATTGGAAAAAACCAGGCGGCCGCCGGGCTCTACCAGTTGTGCCGCGCGTTCGAGAAGCTTGAACTGAACTCCGGCAAGCTTGTCGATATCCTCAGGCGATTTGACCCAGGGTATGTCGGGATGGCGGCGCACGGTACCGGTGGAAGAGCAGGGCGCGTCAACAAGCACTGCATCGAAACGCCGGTCCGTCGGGTTTTTCAGCAGATCGATATTGATGATTTCCGCTTCAAGGCCGAGGCGGGACAGATTTGCATCCAGGCGTTTCAACCGGTTTGCCGAAATGTCGAACGCCGTCAGTTTAGCGCCGGCATGGGCCAGCTGTGCCGTCTTGCCGCCGGGTGCGGCGCAAAGATCGGCGACGTTCAGCCCCTCGACCGAGCCGAGCAGGCGGGCAGGCAGGCTGGCCGCGGTATCCTGCACCCACCAGTCACCTTCCGCAAAACCCGGTAGATCAGGTATCGCGGCTGCGGGCCGCCTGACGCGAACTGAACCGGTCGGCAGCACGATACCCGAAAGCGTTTCCGCCCAATGTTCCGGATCGGACTTGACGGTAAAATCAATCGGTGCCTCGTGTCGGTGGGCTTCGAATATCGCCGTGGCTTCGTCGTCGCCATAGACGTCCACCAGTCGCTCACGAAACCAGTCGGGTGCATCGATCGTCTTTTCGAGAGCCGGCTGCAATTGCCGGTCCTTGCCGCGTACGATGCCGCGCAGTACGGCGTTGACGAGTGCAGCAAATCGGCGTGTGCGCGGGTCCGATTTCGCATGGGCGACCGCAAGGTTCACGGCTGCGCTGTCCGGGACGCCAAGAAACAGAATTTGCGTGGCGGCAATGTGCAGAACGTGTTTCAGGGCATGGGCTTTGGCCGGCAGAGGTCTATCGAGGCGACGCTCGATCAGCGCATCGATGGTGCATCTGAACCGGAGCGCGGTCACCAGCATGGCGCGGACCAGAGCTCGGTCCTTTGTGTCCAGCGCCAGAAAGCGCGGATGCCCGTTGAAGTTGTCGGTCAGCCCGTCAAGCGATGTCCGGGCATCGACAATGGCCGCCAGCAACCTGGCTGCGGTCATGCGCGCCGTCAGTCCGCGCTCGCCCGATGAGTGATCAATGTCTGTCGCTGCCATGAATATCGCGGTTCAACAATCTGCTTATGTGGCCCGGTGTTGCGTTCGGCCTTCCGGGCCGTGTTGTCAAGCCGGTTAACACGATGCGCTCTTGCGCGACAGCGGCCCGGCAAAATAGAATGCGCGGCGATATGGACAGCCCTGACAACAAAACCAGCGAAGCGGTGGAACCGGATGCGCCGCGCCGGACATTCTCCGAGCTGCCGCCGGCAGCACAGCGTGCGCTGCGCGAAGCCGAAGAACGGCGTGCGGCCGCCAAGGCAGCGGCTTCCGGCGGCCCCAGGGAAATAGGCGGTCGGGGCGGCAAGGACCCGGTGCGCTTCGGCGACTGGGAAATCAAGGGAATCGCCTGCGATTTCTGACCCGGCGGGGCTGTCCCTGTTCGGATCATCCCTGCTTTCTCACCTGATCCGATTTGGCACAGTTGTTGGTGCTGGTATCCGACCGAGCCGCCTCGTTCGGTTAAGAAAGAGTTTCCGTTTCATAATTGTTTATGCATCGGTAACCATATTGCCTCCGGAAACGTAACAATTACAAAGACTTGTGATCGGGTGCCTGTGATTCCAGGTGCCTGCACGCGAGCTGGCAGACTTCCTGCATTTCCATCTGCAATCGCCCCCGAGCTGACGCAGATGGAGACAAAAATGCGGAGAATTGTTGAGTTCAAGAGATTGGCAGGCCGGTTTGCACGCAATCGCCGCGGCAATTTCGGTGTGATGATGGCCGCGACCGTGTCTTTGCTGGGACTGTCGGTTGGCTTCGCGCTGAACACCGGACAGATGTATCTGGTTCATTCCAATCTTCAAAACGCGCTCGATTCGGCGGTGACGTCGACGGCCCGGGACCTGACCCTTGGCGTGATCAAGGAAAAGGACGCTCGCGACAGCGTCATGGCCTTCCTGGATGCAAATGGCGGCAGCGGTTTTGTCACTTCCGACCAGATCAACCTGGATTCCCTGGTGATCAACAAGACCAAGAAGACCGTCGAAGCTTCGGTGAGCGTCGATCTCGCGCTGGCCATTCCACTGTTTCGCACCGGCCCGACCCAACGTATCGCCACAGAGTCCGCCGCGGTCTATTCCGACAAGACCATCGAGGTTGCGATGATGCTGGATGTGACCGGATCGATGGGGCATTCGAAAAAACTGCGGGACCTTAAAATCGCGGCAAAAAACGCGGTAAATACATTCCTGAACGGCCAGAATTCGAAAAATCCGCGGGTTCGGGTATCGATTGTGCCCTATGCCGATGCGGTAAATGTCGGATCGGCGCTGGCCAATACCGTCTATGTCGAAAAGAAATTCAACAATGGCCAGCCACCTAAACTGACGGATCCGCTTCTGGTTTCCGGCGGCGGTACCCGTCCCGATAATTGCGCGACGGAACGCAAAGGCAATTTCCAATTCTCAGATGCCGGTCCCGACAAGGCCATGGTCAATCGTGACTACCGGTTGAGCTATTGCCCCAACGCGGCGCTGATGCCTCTGTCGGCTGATATCGCGTCGTTGAACAGCACGATCGATGGCTTCAAAGCCAACGGATACACGGCCGGGCATATCGGCATCCAGTGGACCTGGTACATGCTTTCGCCGCAGTGGCGTTCGGTGCTGCCTGCTGCTTCGGCTCCAAAGAAATACAACAAGAACAAGACCGCGAAGATTGCTATTTTGATGACCGACGGTCAGTTCAACACGGCATTCGCCGGCGTCGGCAAGAATGGAAAGACCCGCGGTGGACAGGCCAACCGTTCGCGCAATTATGCCGAACGTCTGTGTGCCGAGATGAAAAAGGACGGCATCGACGTCTATACGATCGGCTTCATGCTCAACAATGCTTCGGCGAAGGGTGTCATGAAAAAATGCGCATC
>JAJFHT010000003.1 GCA_021775495.1 Hyphomicrobiales bacterium
GCTGAGCGGTGGCTCAGCCATAGTCGCCGAGACATCAGGCGTGGGCCTGGATCGTCGTCTGGCATCCGTGATGGTTGTGGTGCTGGCGCTGATCAAGACGCGGCTGATCCTGGCGCATTATCTCGGACTGTCCGGGGCGCCGACATGGCGGCGCGGTTTCAATCTGTCATTGATGTTGTTTTGCCTGTTGTTGCTGGGGCTCTACCTGATACCGAGTATTACTGCCTGAAGGCAGAGGCCAGATTGGCAGGCAGCTCAAACTCCATCAGCGCCCGGGCACGGGCCGTCTTAGACATCTTGCGCGCCGTTTTCTCGACGATGCTTTGTATTTTTTCTTGCGGGTGTTTGGCGGCGAATGGCGCGAAATACCATTTCAGAAATGTAAAACAGATCACATCTTCCAGTGCCTGAACATCGGCTTCGCGTTTGATGCCCTGTTTGCGCAACATCCGGCCGACCTGTTCGATGACCTCGGCGTGATAGCCTGTTTCGAGCATGATTTCAGCGACGCGTTTTGCATGATGATCAGCAAGATCCCTGCGCCAGGTCAAATATCCTGTGCGCCCCTCCGGATAATCCGCGCGTTTCAACACCCAGCGTTCAATATGCTGGCCCCGAACCGCGATTTTGAGCACATCAGAGGCGTCTGGAAACAAGCGGTCACACTCGGCGCTCATCCGCTGTCCGTAAAGAAGCGCTTCCGGGTGTCCATCATCAATGCGCGGATCGGCTGTGTTTGCGGCGTCGATCGATGTCAGCACTTGGTCAAGCTTGTCGGACATTAGTGTGCTGACTCAGGTGTCGGTATTCACGAAGCTGCGCAGTGTTTTGACGTTCTGGATACTGGCGTGGTTCTTGTCGATCTTCACTCCCAGCGCCTTGAGGCGGGAGAATGCCCGGGAAAGGCTTTCGGGTTTCATTCCCAGCCGTCCGGCAATCAGAACTTTGTCATAAGGCATGGTCACCGTGCACGAGCCTGATGTGCAATCACACAGGTTGAGCAGAAATTCGGCTACGCGCTGGCCTGCGGTTTGCGCTTTCAACTGCTCCAGCTGAGCCACCAACGAGTGAAGATGGTTGAATGTGGAGGCCAGAATGGACAATCCCACTTCGGCATCCTGCTTTATCAGGCTCACCAGGACATTCGCCGGGATATGCATGACCCGGGACGCTGTCGCCGACTGAGCCGAAACAGGGTAGTTCAGATTGCGCAGGGCGACAGCCTCGCCAAAGCTGTCGCCGCGGGTGAATACGCTGACGACCGCTTCACTCCCGTTTGCTGTTACGCGATAAAGCTTGACCCACCCATCCAGCACAATGTGGATCGCGGTCGCCTCTTCGTCTTGCAGGAACAATGTCTCGTCGCGGTCATAGTGCCGCCAGACAGCCTTGGACATGAGTTCTTCGACATGTTTTTCAGGCAGCAACCGCATCAAATTGGAGGTGCGCGCTATGTCTTTTTGCAATTCATTTGGCACGCAATTCGATCCACTACCCTAAAGTCCCGCCATCCCAGATCACTCTTCAGCGGCGATGGATTACAGTCTCAGAGGTCACCAGACCTAATTGGTTCGGACGTGAACGTCCATAGTCCAATCTTCGAATGCACTTGACCAACGTCATGGATGGACATGGTGGTCGGTGCACTATGTTGGAATATTTTTCTGCCGCTGGAGGATTTGCATGGATTACCAAGCCTATTTTGCAGACCGTCTGGACGAACTGCACACCGAGGGACGCTACCGGGTGTTCGCCGATCTCCAGCGTCAGCGCGGGGCATTTCCCAAAGCGTGCCATACCGATCAGGACAAAACGCGCGAGGTCACGATTTGGTGCTCCAACGATTACCTGGGCATGGGGCAACACCCACGTGTTGTAGCCGCAATGCATGACGCGATTGACCGTTGCGGTGCAGGAGCCGGAGGGACACGCAACATCTCCGGCACCACCCATGATCATGTGCTGTTGGAGGCTGAACTGGCCGATCTGCACGGTAAAGAGGCTGCGCTGCTTTTTACTTCGGGTTATGTGTCGAACTGGGCCGCGCTCGGCACACTGGCTGCGGAAATTCCAGGTTGCATCGTGTTTTCCGACGCCCTGAACCATGCCTCAATGATTGAGGGTATACGCCATTCCCGTGCAGCCAAGGTCATTTGGAAACACAACGACCTGGAGGATCTGGAAGCAAAACTGGCGGCCGCACCCTTCAATGCACCAAAGCTGATCGCATTTGAATCCGTCTACTCGATGGATGGCGACATTGCCCCGATCGCCGCAATCTGTGATCTGGCCGAGAAATATGGCGCGATGACCTATCTGGACGAAGTGCACGCAGTTGGCCTCTATGGTCCTCGCGGTGGCGGCATCGCCGAGCGCGACGGATTGATGGATCGTTTGACGGTAATTGAGGGCACGCTCGGTAAGGCGTTTGGAGTCGTTGGCGGTTATATCGCTGCCTCGGCTGAGCTTTGCGATTTCGTGCGCAGTTTTGCCAGCGGGTTTATTTTCACGACAGCGCTGCCGCCCTCCGTTGCCGCCGGTGCGCGGGCATCAGTGCAACATCTGAAAAAATCGCAAATGGAGCGCGCCATTCAGCAAGATCGGGTGTCAAAGGTACGCGCCGGTCTGTGTGCGTTGAACATCCCGCATCTGCCCAATCCCAGCCATATCATTCCCGTCATGGTGGGTGACCCCGTGAAGTGCAAATTCATCTCGGACACCCTGCTGCAGGATTATGGGATCTATATCCAGCCGATCAACTATCCGACAGTCCCCAAAGGCACCGAACGGCTACGAATTACGCCCTCGCCGGTGCATACCGCGGCGGACATAGAACATCTGATTGCATCGCTTGGCGAACTGTGGACCCGCTGCCAAATCGCCAGGACGGTCAACAGCAGAAATGCGTCAGCTGCTGCATAATGGTTGTCTCATGATTTTCCGCGCCGACCGGCCAGAATGGTGTTTTGTCATGCCGCCTCACTGAGCATCAGCTCTTGCATATACCGGTTGAAAAGCTCGTTTCGTGAAGAAATACCGAGCTTCATATAGATGTGCTTTATGTGGTTGCGCGCAGTTCCGGGGCCGATACCCAATTCCCTTGCAATCATCTTTGCCGAATCTCCGGCAATGAGGCGTTGGGTCACATCGCGTTCGCGCGGGGTCAAGGTCGTGGATCCGAAGCTTTGAAGCGCCGCGTCTTGACGGTTTTTAGCGTCGTCAGAGCGTTTTTCGATCACATTTTCGGGAGTTGCCATCCGCCCATTCCAGATCAGCTTCAATGCATGAAGGATCAACGGAGAGATCGCGCGAAATCTATCATTCTCAGTTGCGGTGAACATGGCATAGTGATCGGTACGGCTGAACGATATACAGATTGCCCGCATTTCGTCGATCCTTGCGACGTACCCTGCATGATCGGTAAAAAACAGCCCGAGCTGTGAGGCCTTCTTGTAGTATTCCGTTCTGTGCAGACCATTCGGTGCCAGTTCCCGTGAACTGTAGAATCCATCACCAATCGACCTCTGGGCAATTTGATGTATCGGATCTGCAGACAAATTTGCACCGCGCTCCCAGCAAACCGTTCGCAGATTGTTGCGAAAATCAACAACCGAGACATCACCGTCTACGTCGACGATCATGATTCGCCACGCGTCAAACCGGGCAACATTTGCGAGGGTTGCCGCAAGCATTGGCGGCAAGAGTTTCTCATCGCGCTCGGTCAAAAGCCTGGCGTATTGAAGGGTTAGCATCGCGTCCATTTTCAGACTCCCGCAATTGATTTCAATAGCAGCGAGTATACCGGCAGACCTTAGCGGTGGCTGGCCATATTCCGCAGGGAACGGACAGAATGCGTACTTATTTGGCTGTTCTGGATTTATTCAGATCATGCGACAATTGCTTCACTGTTCGATTGCCCAAATGCGTGAAAATACAGCGATTGCGAAAGATCCGCACAACCGGAGATTAAGAAATTCGAAGGCAGGCCGAGAGGGTAACGTCGGCCTGCCTTCTGGGACCGGCAGGGGGTAGAGGGGGGAAAGCGTACTGCCGGTAGAACTGGTAGTTTTTCTGGTCAGGATTGACCGGGTTCCGCCGGTTGGGCAGGCACAACAGGCTGTTCAATCAGGTACGGACGAAAGCTCTTCGCCAATCCGACCGGCATTGGGATGTCGGTGCTGCCAGGGAAAGAAGTAAACGAGCCTAGATTGAAGCCATTGTAGCCATTGATGTAGAGGCGGCGAAACACCATCGTGTCGGCAGCTACACAGAGACCCTTGCAGGTGATGTTGAAAAATCCGAAATTGAATTCGAGTTTTGAACCGGGCATGTAGATGGTGCCTGCGGATGCGAAGGTGGACCGCTCAATCAGATTGCGCTTTGGAGCAAAATTTGGCCGGCGATCGGACATAATGGTCATCCCAGCCCACTTTCCATTCATTTGCGCCCTGAGCCGAATTTTTGAGTCTCTCACGTCCAGGCCGCCATATCTGCCGGTCAGAAAAAGGAAAACGCGATCGCCAAATACGTCTTTCTGATTTTTTATCAGCAGAGGGCCGCCTTTGAAAACATACACACCGGGTTTGAACACGACTTTGTCTGCAGGCACATCGATTTTCAGTCCACCGCAATAAGTGCCCGGTTTGATGACAATTTCGTTGGATATCGGAAGGGCTGCATAGTTGACAAAAGTACAACCGGTGGCCGATGGCGACGGCTGATCCTTTAAAAAATCCGCCATGCCCGGGATTTTCGACTTCACCTTTCTGGCCGCCTCACTCATGCCACGGGAGCTTCCTGAATATCCGCCCGCCACGTGGACCTTGAAGGTGCCAAAACTGGATCGCGCGCCCTGCACCAAAAGCGCATCCGGGGCAGAAGAATTTATCACCGCACTTATCGTATCGATATCGGTGTCGTCGACAATCATGGCGGGTCCGGCCGTCTGGTTCAGAACGTGGAAATCAGGCGGGATCGGCAAGACGGCTGTGGACTCCGTCGAAATATCAAAACTGTCCACGAAAAGTTTTCCGAAAAAGGAGGGCAACTGGTTGCCGCGGACTGCGTTCATATATCCTTTTACGCGTACGGCGCTGATTTGTGTGGAGCCGGTGTCGGGCAAAAAAGTCTGGTTTCTGAAATCCCAGGTACCAAACTCGATGTCCTCTTCCTTGACGGCCAATCCTCTCGCGGCTGCATGCATGTTGGTTTTTGCAAAAGCAACCAAGCCCGGTTTGAACTCGTTGACTTTGCCACCGAGGCCGTAAAATTGCTCCTTGCGGATTTCAACCAGTGCGGCCAGTGCAACCGTCTCTGTAAGTTGTTTCAGCTTTTCTTCCTGGGAGTACGCGTTGCCTATGTCTGCCGCAAGCGCCGTAAACCCAACCAGAACCGGCAATGTGACAGCAAAGGCGATTGCCGCGGAACCACCTGTTTCGCTTCTGAACTTACGTGCCTTGCGTTGAATGCCTTGTATAAACATTTTCGGATTTCCTTCTGCCTGGATCTTGTTCTGATTGCCGCCTGGAACCGGACTGCCATCAGTCATTGTCGTGAACGGCACCACAAAATCGTGTTGAACGAGAGCGGCATTCGCGAACAAAAATGCAAACTCGACCGCCGCAACGCCCTCATTTCCTTCCCAAGGAAGCCATCATGCCTCTCGAACAATCGTTTCTGGCAAAGGCCTAAATGTTTCTTGTTCTTGCCGTACATTGCAGATGCTTCCAGTTCACCGACATGTTTGTCATGCCTGCTTCGTCAACCAGGAGACTCTGCGAAAATCGAACCAGGTTCCATGTCCCTGATGCAGCATCCCAAAATGGTCGCGAAAACAGCCAGATTTCTGCAAACTGTTAACGAACGATTAGGCATTTGACGGATGGATCGCCGCTTTGGGTCGAAGGCGTTCAGTCGGGGTCAGGACTCTTCAAACTTGAGCATCCTGTCCAAAAAAGAGTGGTCCGCATCGAAGCCAACGAGCGCAAGGAAAGGTTGTTTGCCTTGTCCAGCATTGTTCGCAGTCAGACGTGTGATTCTTTTTGGACAGAATGGTCGAGATTGGTGGAGACAGACCCTGGGTCGGGCGGTCGGCCCGGCGATTCAGAGCTTTTCTTGTTTATACGGAGTTTTCCGCTGGGCTGTTCAACCGGTTCTAATTATTCGACGAGATAAGGGCGGAAACTAACATCCAATCCGACCGGAGCCGCTGCCTGATTGTTTCCAGGGAATTTGAATCGGTTTGGCATCGCGAAGCGGTTGTATCCGTTGATACTGGTATTGCGATACTCCATCGTATTCGCGGCTACGCAGACGCCCCGGCAGTTGATATGGAGTTTTGCACTTTTCATAACAAGTCTGGAGGCTGGAGCATAAATTGTGCCGATGGACGCGAAGGTGGTTCCTTTGATGACGTGCCGTTCGGGAGCAAAGCGTTTTCTCCGATCCGACATGACGCTGATACCGGCCCATTTTCCGGACTTCTTTGATCTCAGTCGGAC
>JAJFHT010000021.1 GCA_021775495.1 Hyphomicrobiales bacterium
CAAACTCCTCGCCAGATGCATCGTTTGAGACCGCGACCAGGTCAATAACCGCATCGATGTCTGCCAGGTGCTCCGGGGTGAGCCGCCGCACATCCTCGCGAATGACGTCGAGATGATCGGCGTCAACCGGCAGTCGGTCGCGGCCGAAGAAGAACCTGTCCACTGCGCGGACCCGTACACCCTGCGCAAGCAGCAAGGGCACGAGTACCGATCCTATATATCCGCCTGCACCGGTAACCAGTACGTGCTGCATGGTCCGTATCTATCCAGATAGCATTGCGATATCAAAATGGACTTGCAATCGACGCCAGTCCTGGCAAGACCTTGTCGCGATCCGACAGAACGGCTTGGCCGCTCTTGACCGGCCAGTCGATGCCAAGTTCCGGGTCGTCCCAAAAAAGTCCGAAATCGTGTTCGGGCGCATAAGGGGCGCTGACCTTGTAAATGACTTCGGTTTCAGGTTCGAGGGTACAGAATCCATGCGCGAAACCCGTTGGCACAAACAACTGAAGCCAATTTCCGGCCGAAAGTGTGCTGCTGACATGTCGACCATAGGTCTGTGACACTTTCCTGATGTCCACCGCAACGTCGAAGATCGCACCGCGAATGACACGAACAAGTTTATCCTGGGCGAATGGGGGAGCTTGATAGTGGAGCCCCCGGATCGTTCCCGCCGTTTGCGAGATCGAGTGATTGTCCTGGACAAATTCCGTGACCACACCTGCTTCTGCCAACTGCTCGTGGTTGTAGGTTTCGCAAAAGAGCCCGCGCGCGTCGGGGTGACGCGTGGGCTCAATCAGTCGGACGTCCGGGATTGCGAGTTCCGTGATTTTCATGATTTCCGGGATTGGTGATGCGCCGCCGCCGCGCCACGAGATTCTCCGCGTCAGGAGCTGGGCCGGGGCATGATACACTGAGCTGCAGATCAATGACGAGGCGTGTATGAAAATGAGCTGGAATTTCCGGACGCGCCGGAGCAGGCCGTGACCTACAAGGGGCCCTACAGATCGATCCTGATCACGGGCGCGAGCAGCGGCATCGGTGCGGCGCTGGCGCGGGCCTATTCAGGAACAGAAGTACGGCTTGCGCTGTCGGCGCGAAATGCGGATCGGCTGGAGGATGTCGCGGCGGCCTGTCGCGCGAACGGCGCCGACGTTCGTACGGCTCTCGTCGATGTCCGCGATGCCGACGCGGTCGCCGGCTGGGTCAGCGCAGAAAATTCCGCGACCCCGATCGACCTTGTGATCGCCTGCGCCGGAATTACAGGAGGGGTAGCTCCGCATCGACCGATGGAAAAGCCGGACGCGGTCCGCGCAATTGTGGAAACGAATTTGCTGGGCGCGTTGAATACGGTCCTGCCGGCACTTGCCGTCATGCAGCCACGGGCCCGCGGCCGGGTTGCGATGGTCGGGTCTCTGGCCGGACTTCGGGGCCTCCCGTATTCGCCGGCATACAGCGCGGCGAAAGCGGCGCTGGCTGCCTACGCTCAGGCGCTTCGCGGCACCGCCGGCGAGGCTGGTCTTGGCGTGACGATGGTATTGCCTGGCTTCGTCGACACGCCCCTCGACAATGCCGTTCGCTCGGCGAAACCCTTTCGGATGTCGCCAGAGAAGGCCGCAGGCATCATCAAACGCGGCCTGGCGCGGGGAAGGCGGTCAATCGTGTTTCCGCGCCGTCTCTACTTTGCGCTGAAAGTTGCAGCGGCCTTGCCGGATATCCTGATCGACCCGATCCTTCGTCGTGCAGTCGTGGAAGTTCCGGAACCCCAGACGGATCCGGATCGACCCAACCGCGCCACGGCAGGCGAATGATCCTGCGATGAAGCGACAACTCCGGCCGGGTCTCGATATCCGGGAAGTCGGTTCGACTGCTGCCGCCCGGGATTTTGTCACCGTGCCACGGCTCGTCTACGCGGCAGATCCGTATTGGATAGAGCCGTTGCACCTTCTCGAACGGCGGCGCATATCGCTCACCGCAAATCCGTACTTTGAACATGCGGAGGGCTGTTTCTGGGTCGCCTATGACCATGGCAAGCCGGTTGGCCGCATTGGTGCCACGATCAACCGGTTGCATCTTGCCAAATACGCCGACGCCACCGGCCATTTCGCCCTGCTTGAGTCGATCGACGACCGGGTGGTTTTTTCGGCGCTGCTCCAGGCGGCCGAGGACTGGCTCCGGGCGCGCGGGATGATGCGTATCGCGGGCCCGTTCAATCTGTCTACGAACGAGGAAGTCGGCATGCTGGTCGAGGGCTTCGGCGCCCCGCCGATGGTGATGATGGGGCATGCGCGCCCATACTTTGCCGGGCACATGGCGGCGCTTGGCTACCGCAAGGAAAAGGATGTCCTTGCGTTTCGCCGCGCGCTGCACGAAACGCCGCTCGACTCGCGGTTGCCCCAATTCAGGGAGATTGCGGCCGAAGCCGGCGTCACGTTCCGGTCTGCCACCCGGGCGTCCCTTGCCCGGGATACGGCAGCGCTTCTCGCGCTCTACAACGACGCGTGGTCCGGCAACTGGGGTGCCTTGCCGATGACGCGCCGCGAGCTGGCGGCGACAGAGAAGAACATGAAGCCGATCGTCGATCCCCGGGGGTTTTCCATTGCCGAACGAAAGGGCGAGATCATCGCGGTCCTGATCGCGCTGCCCAATCTCAACGAGGCGATCGCCGGGCTCGGCGGCCGGCTGTTCC
>JAJFHT010000201.1 GCA_021775495.1 Hyphomicrobiales bacterium
TTTATTTGGCGCGGCTCAACCGGATGATACGGCCATTGTCAGCGTCGGTCAGCAGGTAGATTGATCCGTCCTTTGCCACACTGACATCGCGAATGCGACCGAATTCATCGGCAAACATCTGTTCTTCGGCGATGATCTTGCCATCACTGTTGCGTTGCAGCCGGGACAGAAGCTTGTATTTCAAAGCGCCGGCGAGGAAATTGCCTTGCCATTCGGGAAACATCGGCCCGTCGTAAACGGCGAGGCCGGATGGCGCGATTGACGGGTCCCAATAATATTCCGGTTGTTCGTAGCCGGGCGCGCTGTGACCCTGACCGATCTTGAATCCGGAATAATGCCTGCCATAGCTGATGACCGGCCAGCCGTAGTTCTTGCCAGCGGCAGGCTGGTTGAGTTCATCACCGCCGCGTGCACCATGTTCGGTGATCCAGACCGAGCCGGTTGCCGGGTCGAATGCCGCCCCTTGCGGATTGCGATGGCCCTTAGACCAGAGTTCAGGCAACCCGCTTTTGCCGTCGGCGAATGGATTGTCGGAGGGAACCGATCCGTCCTGGTTGATCCTGAGAACCGCCCCCGCGTGATCATGCATGTCCTGCGCACGGTTGCGCTTGCCACGGTCGCCAATTGTGAAGAACAAGGTGCCGTCCGGGTGCACAACCAGGCGGGAGCCGTAGTGACGTTTGATCCGGGTTTTCCTGTTCATCGTGAAAATCGTTTTGACCGACTGCAACAGTGCACTTTCGCCATTGCGAACCAGGCGCGCGCGGGCGACCGCGGTTCCGGCGCCGCCATTTCCCGGCTCGGAATAGGTGAAGAAAATCAGGCCGGACTGCCGGTAATCAGCTGCAACCGCGATATCGAGCAGACCGCCCTGACCGGCAGCCCTAACCTTCGGCAATCCGGTGACGGGCTTCGAAACCCGGCCGTTTTCGACAATGCGTAACTGTCCGGACCGCTCGGTGACCAAGAGTGCGCCATCCGGTAGAAAGTCGAGCCCCCAGGGATGATCGAGTCCACGGGCGATTGTCTCGGCCAGAACACTTACTTTTTGCGTCCGAAAAACGGTATCCTCTGTCCATGAAACGGTCGTTGAGACGATGAGCAGCAGGCTGGCGAAGAGGACTGTCGGTGTCTGTTTCATTGCGCGGATCCCTTCAGGTTCTTTGCTTAGAATACCATATCTGGTGTTGGATTCCGGAAAGGAAAGCCGCCAGATGTGACAGGGTTCGCCGGTCGTGTATCCTGTCGCGTGACAACCGATATGGGCGAATCACGCGTGATACCGGCCGAAAACGACAATGGTGAGGTCGATCCCGGCAGGGAGAACACATTGCTGTTCCAACCGTCATGGTTCGCATTGTTTCTGCCAACTGCCGTCATCGCCACCGGTTATGCAGTTGCGCTCGGCGTACTGCAGTTGCTCGGCAAGGGTGATGGAGCGTTTGCGCGTCTTTGCATCGTCGTTCTGGCACTGGGTGTTCCGCTCCTACTCGCCAACGCACTCCTGCGGTATTTCACGATCCATATTCGATTTTTGTCCGACACAATTATTGTCCATCCGGGTTTCCCCAGGCGGAATGCACGGGAGATCGCATATCCGCTGATCCGTGACGTGCGTGTCTCGCAGGGGATGTCAGGAAAGTTGTCCAATAGCGGGACGCTGATCCTCGAACTTGTGACTGGACAGCGTGTCGCAATCGGCGACCTCGCCGAGCCGCACAAGGTCGAATCTGCGATGGAACTCCGGCTTGATGATGGCATTGAATCTGAGGAGAGGACCCGGGCCGCGGCCGTGCGATGAAGTCAAAGCGGGGAAAGCGAAAACTCCCGCTTCAACCGCAGGCAATGAAACGGCTCCAAGGCCTGCGCAATCGCTAATTCGCTACCTGAATTTTTTCACGTGAAATTGCTAAAATCATTGTTATATTATGCCATATCGGTTGGAACGGTTCCGTTGTGATTGCTTCGGAGACCGTTTTATTTTTGTCCTTGGCGCCTGTTTGAGATGTTTTGAAGCGGGCAGGGCAGGGCGCAGGAAAGGTCATGAAGAATGAACAAGGTCCCGATGACGGCCGGCGGTTACGAGAATCTGAAGGAAGAACTGCGCTGGCGCCAGCAGGAAGAGCGGCCGCGTATAATCGAGGCGATATCAGAAGCCCGCGCGCATGGTGACCTGTCCGAGAATGCCGAATATCACGCGGCAAAGGAAGCGCAGAGCCTGAACGAGGGCCGCGCCGCCGAACTGGAAGAACTGGTTGCCCGCGCCGAAGTGATTGATGTTTCAAAACTTTCCGGAGACACCATCAAGTTCGGCGCAACCGTTTCGCTGATCGACGAAGATACGGAAGAAAAGAAGTCCTATCAGATCGTTGGCGATCAGGAGGCCGACGTGAAACAGGGACGGATTTCGATATCGTCGCCGATTTCCCGGGCGCTGATCGGCAAAAGCGTCGGAGATACTGTGGAAGTCAACGCACCGGGTGGCGCGCGCGGCTACGAAATCACTAAGATCGCCTTTCGCTGAGCGACCAACTGCCGGGCTGGAATCGTGCCGATGGTTTGCTGACAAACCGTTGGGTGGTCGGTTGTGATGTCCTGGGGAGGACGGTGATCGAACCTTGCATGGGGCCGGGGGCAGCACCTACATATAGACGCCCATTCTTACAACGTTCCGCCTTTCCCGGGACATCGAAGCCGAGAGCACAGCCATGAGCGACACACATTCCTCCGTTATCATCATTGGCTCGGGGCCTGCCGGTTATACCGCTGCGATCTATGCCGCACGAGCCATGCTACAGCCGACACTGATTGCCGGGATGGAGCAGGGCGGCCAGTTGATGATCACCACCGAAGTGGAAAACTATCCCGGATTTGCCGATCCGATCCAGGGACCATGGCTGATGGGGGAGATGCTCAAACAGGCGGAAAATGTCGGAACCAATATCGTCAATGATCTGATCGTCGATGTGAATTTGTCCGTTCGGCCAATCGTGCTGACGGGGGATTCAGGGACACAATACAGCTGTGACTCACTGATCATCGCGACCGGTGCCCAGGCAAAATGGCTCAACATTCCAAGCGAGCAGACTTTCATGGGATACGGCGTGTCGGCATGCGCCACCTGTGACGGGTTTTTCTATCGCGGCAAGGATGTTGTCGTTGTTGGCGGCGGCAACACCGCCGTGGAGGAAGCGCTCTACCTCTCAAATCTTGCTCGTAAAGTGACCGTGGTCCACCGCCGGGACGAATTTCGTGCCGAAAAGATCCTGCAAAACCGGCTGTCGAAGAAAGACAATGTCGAAGTGATCTGGGACACGGTTCTTGAGGAAATAACCGGTGATGCTCCGAAGCCGCCAATGCCCGGTTCGGTCACCGGCGTCAGGCTGAAAAACGCCATCACCGGGGCGGTGACGGAAATGCCGGTTGACGGTGTCTTCGTGGCCATCGGCCACGCGCCGGCCGTTTCGCTGTTCGAAGGCAAACTCAAGCAGAAACCAAACGGCTACCTTTGGACCGCACCGGATTCCACTGCGACGGATGTGGCAGGAGTGTATGCTGCGGGCGATGTAACCGACGATTTATACCGGCAAGCCGTGACGGCAGCCGGACTTGGCTGCATGGCGGCGCTTGAAGCCGAGCACTATCTGGCAGAACTGGACGAACATCGCGAAGCCGCCGAATAACAGGCCGACGGGACGAATTGATGGCATTTGACTGGGATAAGCTGCGCGTGTTCCACGCGGTCGCCGAGGCTGGGTCTTTTACCCATGCCGCGGAGACCCTGCATCTGTCGCAGTCGGCAATTTCCCGGCAGGTCAGTTCGCTGGAACATGATATCGGCGTGCCATTGTTCATGCGCCACGCGCGCGGGCTGGTGCTGACCGAACAGGGCGATATTCTCTACCGCACGGCCCATGATGTGCTGGTGAAGCTTGAAAGTGTCAAAGCGCGCCTGACCGAAGCCAAGGATGTGCCTTCCGGGCCGTTGCGTGTGACGACGACGGTTGGACTGGGCTCCGGGTGGCTGACGGAGCGGATCGACGAATTCGTAGAACTCTATCCCGATATCCAGTTGCAGCTCATTTTCAGCAATGAAGAGCTTGATCTGACCACCCGGAAAGCTGATTGCGCCATCCGGCTGCGCCAGCCACAGCAGCCGGATCTGATTCAACGGCGGCTGTTCACCGTGCATTTTCATGTGCTGGCCTCGCCGTCCTACGTCAACAAATATGGCGAGCCGGAAAATATCGCTGACCTCGACAACCACCGGATCATCACTTTCGGAGACGATACCCCGTCCTATCTGCGTGATGTGAACTGGTTGCAGATTGCCGGACGCGACGAAAACGACCCGCGCAAGGCTACGGCGCAGATCAACAATATCCTGTCAATCAAACGTGCCGTGCAGAAGGGTGCCGGTATCGCCATGCTGCCGGACTACATGATCGAAAAGGATTCCGGCCTGGTGCAATTGCTGCCTGAAACCGATGTTCCGTCTTTCGACACCTATTTTGCCTATCCAGAAAACCTGAAAAACCAGGCCCGACTGAAGGCGTTTCGCGATTTCATCATCGCCAAGGCGCGCAACTGGTCGTATTGACGGCATCGGACTGTTTATTGGGCAATGTGAGCCCTGCGCCTGGCGCATAGCTGCAATGCAAACAATGTTGGTTGTTATTCCGTCAGCAAATGCTCATATCTTAAACATCTCAGGGGCGTGTTCCTCCTCCCATTTGCACCCCGTGAGTGTTCCCCTCTGGAGGTTTTGCTGAAAAGCAACTTCCAAAATTATCGACCGGGTCAGTTGGCCCGGTCTTTTTTTGCCTGATCTTGGGGTTTCAGCGTTGTTCTTCGCCGTTGCCATGCCACTGCTTCAGCGCTTCACGGTGTGCCGAAACTGCGAATCCCGCTTTTTCTCGGGCTGTCCGCTGCGATCAACACATATTTCGGTGCTGATCCTATTGTTTCTACGTGTACAACCGTTCGTCCTTGATGTCCTTGTAGAGATCGGCCACCTGTTCGCCATAACCGTTGAACATACGGGTCTGGATATATAGGCCGGTCTCCAGGACACGTTCCTGTTTCTGTGACCAACGGGCATGCGGGACACCCGGATTGACGTTGGCCCAGAATCCGTATTCGTTCGGTGCGATCTGCTCCCAGAAACTTGTCGGACGTTCATCGGTGAAGGTGATCTTGCGAATTGATTTGATCGATTTGAAACCGTATTTCCACGGCAGGGCGAGGCGAATGGGCGCGCCGAACTGTTTTGCCAACGGTTTGCCATAGGCTCCGGTCACCATGAAGGCGAGGTCGTTCCGGGCTTCCGCCATCGTCACACCCTCGACATAGGGCCAGGGATACCAGACCTGCTTCAGGCCACTTGCCATGTCAGGATCGTTGAATGTCTCGAACCGGATGTATTTTGCTCCCGAGAGCGGTTTTGCCAGATCAACCAGTGCCGCCAGAGGGAAACCCGACCATGGCACCGTCATTGACCAGGCTTCGACGCAACGGTGCCGGTAGAGCCGTTCTTCTAGCGGAATCCTGCGAACCAAGTCATCAAACGCAATGGTGAAAGGTTTTTCCACCAGGCCATCAATGGAAATATCCCAAGGCCGGACAATCAGGCTCTGCGCCTCCTGCGATATCTCCTTGTGAGATCCGAATTCGTAGAAATTATTGTACCGGCTGTTGATTTCTTCGGGCGTGATGTCGCGCTCCAGTTTGTAGAGCGTGTTGCGTGTTGCCGGATAGAGATCGGCTGTCGGGTCCGGTTCGGCTCCGCGTCCGATGCCTGGCAATGTTGAAATCGCGGCGGCTGACAGAGCGCCGAAACCGAAGCTTTTCAACAGCGTACGGCGATTGAAAAACACATCTTCCGGAGTCGCCTGTGCTTCGGCAATTGTCCAAGCGGGACGTTGGTGAATTGAAACCATGAAGTGGCCACTCCTATCAATGTGTTCACGGTGCGCGACCATAGGCGCGCACCCGGTCATCGCAAATCAAGGACGTTCACAATGCTGTGGGGCCGTTGATGTCAGCTCAGGCTGGCGCAAAACCGCTGAACGCGTTGGCAGGCTTCTTCCAGTGCTTCGTCCGATGTCGCGTACGAGATTCTGAAATTCGGACCAAGTCCGAAAGCCGACCCTTGTACGACCGCTACGCCTTCTGCTTCCAATAGCTCGGTGACAAAGTCCTGGTCGGTTTCGATTGTCTTGCCCGAGGGCGCCGTTTTGCCGATAAGCGCCGCGCAGGACGGATAGACATAGAAAGCGCCTTGCGGGGTCGGACAGGAAATCCCATTGGCCTGGTTGAGCATCGACACGACAAGATCGCGTCGCGCCTGGAAAACCGCCTTGTTTTTCGCGACAAAATCCTGCGGTCCGTTCAGAGCTTCGACGGCAGCCCATTGGGCGATCGAACAGGCACCAGAAGTCTGCTGCCCCTGGATCATGTCAATCGCCTTGATCAACTCCGGCGGTCCGCCGGCATAACCGATGCGCCAGCCGGTCATCGCATACGCCTTGGAGACCCCGTTCATCGTCAAGGTGCGCGCATAGAGGTCCGGTTCGACTTCGGCCAGAGTCCGGAAGACGAAATCCCCATAGGTGAGGTGTTCATAAATGTCGTCGGTCAAGATCCAGACATGGGGATGTTTCAGCAGCACATTAGCAATGGCGCGCAACTCATCGGCCGAATAGGCAGCACCAGACGGGTTTGACGGTGAATTGAACATCAGCCATTTGGTGCGCGGGTTAATCGCTGCTTCCAGCGTATCCGCTTCGAGCTTGAAACCGGCCTCAAGTGTTGTCGGCAGGATGATTGCATTGCCGCCGCACAGCGCGACCATTTCCGGATAACTGACCCAATAGGGTGCCGGTATGATGACCTCTTCGCCGGGGTTCAATGTCGCCATGAAGGCATTGAACAGAATCTGTTTGCCGCCGGTGCCGGCGATGACCTGGGAAGCCGGATAATCAAGCCCGTTTTCGCGTTTGAATTTTGCCGAGATCGCATCGCGCAATTCAGGAATTCCGGCTACTGGCGTATATTTTGTTTCACCCCGGCGAATGGCTTCCACTGCAGCCTGCTTGATATTGTCAGGCGTATCGAAATCGGGCTCGCCGGCGCCCAGTCCGATGACGTCGCGGCCCTGGGCTCGCAATTCACGTGCTTTCTGGCTGACGGCGATTGTGGCGGAAGGTTTCACACGGGAAAGGGCATCGGCAAGAAAAGCCATGATTGCAACGGTCTCCGGTCGATTACGGAATGTTGGAGCAAGACAAGGTCAAACGAATCAATATGATCGAAACTGTTCTAACCACCTGTCTCTTCGCACGATCTGGTCCGAACGCCGGTTTCAACTATTCGGATCATGCATTGGTGCATTCTATGTCCGATCAAAGCTGGCGCTGCAAGGGCAGTAAGCCAACGCCAATCAGAATTTTCAATTCGATGTGATTGTTGAGCTCACGGGTTCTACCTATCTTGCACAAATGTTAACCTGATCGTTGGATTCTCGGAGCCGAATGCTCGGATTTCGGTTCTCATGCATTTGGTCATGGCCATGCCGGTCAGACACGGCCTTTGGGACAATTGGGGACAGACATCGTGCTGCCAAAAAATGCTGCGGGATTGCAGCGCCGGACTGACGGATCTTTGAGTGGAAATTGGGGCCCGTTCGAACTGCGCAGCGCCTTCCAGCCAATATTCGCGTTTCGTAACAAGAAAGTGGATATTTCCGCTTATGAAGCATTGATGCGGCCGTTCCTTGACGACCGTCCGGTGCCGCTTGCGACATTCTTCCCGAGGGTGCCACTTGCAGAACGGGGTGCCGTGGAGGCGTTGGCGCGTCGTGTGCATCTGTTCAATGCCAGCAAATCAATTGGCGAAGACGCGTCGCTGTTCATCAATTTCAATCCATCCCTGTTCGCCGCTGGAGCGGACCGCCTGAAAGCGTTGGAAGAAATGCGGGACATACTGGCAGAAGTGAACCTGGACCCGAACCGGATAGTCTGTGAAGTGACCGAGCAGGAATCGACTTCGGAAACTTTATTACTCGATTTTGTCAACGCGTTGCGCAAGGAGGGATATCGAATCGCGGTTGATGACTACGGTGCGGCTAGTTCGGATATTTCGCGCATTGAAAGTCTCAAACCAGACATTGTGAAATTCGATGCAAAGTGGGTGACCCGGCTGATGGCAACGAGTGCTGGTTACGATCTGCTCAAGCGAATGGTCTCGGGTTTCAGGAAGAACCGGATCAACACCGTTTTTGAAGGCATAGAAGAAAACTGGCAGGCCGAACTTGCGCGCAAATCAGGGGTCAGCATGGTGCAGGGTTTCGGCCTGGCGCGCCCCCAGATCGCACCGGTAAACTTCAAGCTGCCAACGGCATGAGGGCTGAATGACACTCTAACGGGTGTTGATTTCCTGCCGCTTCAACACTTTGCTGGCGCACCGAATGCTGCCGCCATGGGAGGCCAGATAGGTTGCTCCATAGACTGGAATCGCTTGGAATCCCAAGGATTCCCAGGCCTGCCGGTTCAACTCATCGAATGGCTGCAGATGTTCCTCGACATCGGAAAAATGCGGCAGCCAGACCATCGGGCTGTCCTCACCACTTCGGATTTGGTTCTCGACAATCACGTTGTTGTAGGCGTGCCAGTAGGCCCAGGCAGGCGGAGGACCGCCGTTCTGTTGAGGTGGCGGGGCGACATAGGGGATCTTGTTCCGTAAAACGCAGAACCCTTGCGCCTCCAGGCGTCCCGCACTGGCGTCGAGCCGGCGGGCAAAAAGTGGCAGCAAAGGTCCTTCGGTATCCGCGGTGCTGTGCACCTCGGCGACAAACAGGATCGGCTTGCCCTGTTCATTCTGCAGGCCGGTCAGGGAAACCGCGAGATCGACGTGAAATGGGGCCTGGAAGTATTCCTCATCCATTTCCGCAACGGATGAAGGTTCGGTCACATCACCCTTTTGATAGCCGAACAGCGACATATGCCTTGCATCAAATTCCTGATGAGCCAGCAATCCCTGTTTCCAGTGTCGGTCGTTTTGCGCCAAAGCAACGGTCTTTTTGATGCTGTCGGTGCCGACGATCCTGAAGTCCGGTCCCACCAGCATGTTTCCGCCGGCCAAATGAATGCGATGTTCTTCCAGGGTGTCCGCCGAAGCCGCCTGCAACCACCGGGCGTGGCTGTTCGACCGTTCGCTGACGACATCAATGAAAACGCGCTGATTGTCGCGGTTGCTCACCAGAAAGGGGTCCTGGATCCAGATGTCGTCTTTTGTCATTTCGCCGTCTGACGGCGTGTCGATGATACTGATCTGGCAAGCCGGGGGAATCTGCTCCAGCCATTTCCGCAATTTGCCGAAGCTGCTCTTTTCCGAAATGATCAACAGGTTGAGCGCCCGGGGCAGGCTGGCGATGAGGCTTGCGAAGCTCTTCAGGCTGGGTTCGTTCGGTTCGACAAAGAGCGCAGGAGGCAATGCAACCGCCATTTCCTCGATTGCGCCACCGCAGTCCATCATCAGGTGAACATTTCCTGAAGACATTGCCGATCCTATTGGTTTTGCATGGATTTCTGCAAGTTTGAAAAAAAGTACGAATTCTGGAACTCGAACCTCGGTTGCTTCCGGGAGTTCGGAGCTGACGAACCTGATTTCAAAAGATTGATCAGCTTGTACCCGTCAATTCGCTTCCGACTGTAGTGGACATCATCCAGTGAGCCAAAGATTTCCAGAAGCCTTGCTGGTTCGATACCGCAATTTTGGAAAAGGCGCTTCCACGTGCGTTCCTTGAAGTGCATTTGCCGGGCGAGTACGCGCAGCGCCTCACACTCTTTTTCGGTCATCGCACCCATGATGTATTTGCGCTGCAGGACGGCGTCGACATCCACCAGCGCAACCGACAAAGGTTTGTAACCAAGAGCGGCGGGCGCATGGAGAATGGCGACGTCGGCGTCGGAGAGCCGCCAGCCCGAGGCATAGTCGTGAAAGATTTTTCCAATGCCGATCATGCCGAATTGTGCGCACTCGGCGGCCCGCAGTGCCCCCATGCTTGCACTGCCAAGAACCGTTATTCCCTTTTCAATGCAATAAAGGATCTCCTTGTGCCAAACCGAGGGAGCATTCTCGAACACGCCGTCGATCAGTCCAATCGCACTTGCCCCGTTTTCGGCGGCGCGCAGCAGGTCTCCCTTTCCGGCCGGCGGGAGAACCGAGACCGCCGAGCCGACCGATGTTGAAGGAGGGAAAATGGTTGGGCCGGCAAATACGACTGCGTTCATGTGTCGGCCTTCCTTTCCAGCAGGCGCGCCAGCATGTGGCCGCCGAGGCGCATGACGCCCTCATCGACCACACTCTCCATACCGGGCACCAGGAGGCGAATGACGTGCAGACCCAGTTCGGGTTCTGCCAGCGGAAAGACGAAGATTTCCTCCGCCCGTGACGCATTCAGGGCACGGCGGCTTGTCGCCGCAAGTACTGTGCCTTGGTCTGATGAGTCGGCGTCGGCGGACGTCATCGCCGCAATGTCCACTACCGGTCCTTCCTGCTGTGGCAAGGGAGCGAAACCGGTTTGATAGGTCTCTTTGCCCAGATCTTCCCGCGATCCGGCAATTTTGGTCAGGCGTGATTGGACCGCTTCCAGCAAGGCTGCCAGAGCCGCGTCTCCGGGATCGGAGCGGCAGGCAAATCCGGCCGTCAACTGTACCCGGTCTTCTTGACTTCCAGGCAGTGCAGATTGCAGGAAACAGCCTATTGTCGGCACCGGTATGGTTCCGGTCAGGTCAAAAAAACGCGCCGTGATCCCCTTGGATTCAACCTGTTCGATCGCCCAGCCGAGGTCCTCATTGGCGGTTTTTCTGCATTCGATGGGGCGCCGGCAGCCAGCGGTCAAACCAAACAGTTGCAGGAATGCCGTCGCATCATTTTCCAGCAATTCGTACAGTGCATGCAGCGTCGCCTGTTGCTCTGTTCGCCCCGCGCCCAATCCGATCGATGACATGGAGAACGCGCGGTGATCCCAGCCTGCTTTGGAACGCATGTCCAAACCGATCAATTCGTAAGGTGCATAGACGGTTTTTGAGGATTCCAGGCCAAATCCGCGAACCCAGGCACGGCTGCGATCCGGATCGAGTGCGCCGGAGTTGCAGCGCTGCAAACTGCCAAGCGGAACAATGATTGATTTTTCGGATTCTGCCTGAGCGATCGAGCAATGGTGAGAAATGATTGGTTCGGTTCTTTCGGCAACCGCCCCTTCGGCGGCTTCCATGACAGCCGATATTCTTGCCTGCTCCCCAGTCAGGCCTTTGCCTTGAGAAACCGACAGGCCGCGGGAATTGGGTCGTGACGCGAACCAGACGGGAATGCCGATCGTGTCGAGATCGGTCAAATCACCGACCCGGGTGATGCCGAGCCGGTGAAGAAATGTTTCTTCCGCCCAACCGTCGAAATAAAATCCACGGTTGGGCGGGGAAGAAGCAGTATTAGTTCTTGTAGGTGCCAAGGTGGGCACTGGTGACGGCATCGCTGAGATGCGCCGTGCTGCCGGCACCCAATTCGCCTTCAACCAGGTCCCTCGGAGCGGCATCCTGCTCGTCGGGGATCAGGTTCAGCAGGGCGTTGCCAATCGGCACATTCCAAAGCCTGCAGGCTTCCCAACCACTATCGGGGACCTCTGTCACGAAGCAAAATTCTGCGCCAGAGACGGTATTGGACGCAAGCAGTGAACCGAATGCGGCGATATCTTCAGGAACCGCGCCGCCGGATGCTGCGTTTCCGAAGGAATCGACCAACTCCTTGCAGGCAGCACCAACTTCGCCAAAAATCTCATCGGTCGATTTCCCAACCTGTTTGGCATAGGCGGCGATTTCTTCCAGTGAAATCAAAACAGCGCGCAACGGATCTGTTTTGACGAATAACACACCGGTATTTTTGTGTCCTATTGTGTAAAGTTTTGCCATGTTTCAAACCTCCTTTTTACGCAACATATATATCACAATTCATTCCTAATATAATTCAATTAGTATTACAACTAGACTCCGGCCATTCGAAGTCCTTCAATAAATTTCTCGCCAAAATGGGGATTTTTAACCGGTATCAATTTCCGTATGTTCTCTGTGTCATGATCCGGATACATTTCCTTTATTTTGCCGGCAAACAGATGCGCTTCCGGCATGTTTCCGGCCAATGCATGGCTGGCGGCCAGCAAACGAACCACCGAATCAGTGTTGCCCATCTTGCCGCACAGGTCGATCGCCCGGCCGTAGTTCCCTTGGAAAAATGCGATGCTGGCGCCCGCCCACCAGTAATGATCCGGCGGTGTTGGATTGAGATCGATCGCCCGTTGAAATTTGTTCCAGCCGTCATCCGCCATACCAAAATGGCCGAGCGCATCGGCATGCTGGACGATCAGGTCGGCGCAATTGGGATTGAGCGTCTCGGCTTCGGCAAACTGTTCCGCCGACCGGTCGAAACTGCGTTGATAAAGATCGACAATGGCACCGATCCAGAAGCCGATTGCAGCGCCGGGATCAAGCGCGGCCGATTGGTCGGCATGCTGGCGTGCCTGCACCAGCAGGCTTGGTTCGTTGCCGCCAAGCAGCAGCCATTCCAGATACAGGGTCTGGGCAATCCGGCCAAATGAGAGAGCAAATCCGGGCTCTATCCGGCTGGCCTCGCGAAAGGATTTTCTGGCGCGTCGAAGTCCGGGCAATGTGCAGTTTTTCAGATGCACCTGACCATCAAGATAAAGCCAGTAGGCCTTGCCATCCGGATTGCCTTTGAGGGCTTCCAGCATTTCGCGTTCAAGTTCAGCCGCCAGTCCGGAGGCAATCTGCGCCGACAGGATCCTGAAGGTTCGGACAAGCTCGGCTTTTCCGGCTGGATATTCCGCAGACCATACGATGCTTCGGGTTTTGCAGTTTATCATCCTGACGGCAAGCGTTCCCTTTTTGCCATCGGGTTTGACGAACCCGCTGACGGTGTAGTCTGCCCGTAACATGCTGTTGTCGGCGGGAATTCCGGAACTGTGCGGTATTGCCTGGGTCGAATGCGGCGCGAGGACCGTGAATGTCCGGTAGCGGGCCAGTTCATTGGTAATGTCTTCGAATAGCGCCGCGATGATGGGGCTGTCGGCGATGCCGGCAGGATCGGAAACGGAAAGCAGAGCGACACGCGGCTGAACCGTGGGTAAGCGGGAAACCTCCGGTCCGCCCGGTTCCGCCGCTGGGATATTTGGTGAAGGAGCTGCCGAGAACACGCGCCGGGCGATGGCCTGTGTTTCGGCTGCCGGACCGGTGTTATGCTCGTGTTCGAGCATTCGAACCAGGCGGTCGTAGAGATTGCGCGCCTCATTGAACATTCCGTTGCGGCCAAAGGCGTCAATGAAAATCCGGTAGCTGGCTTCTCTTTCAGGTTCGATGGCCAGAACATGATCCCGCAGCCTAAGCAGGTCTTCCTTGGGTGCTCGTCCGTAACGGGTCAGTTCGACCAGCGTGGTTTCGGTCACGCAGAAGAACCGCTCCTGCAGCGACGCTCGCTCCATCAAAAGCCATTGCGAAAATGCCGATGTCGGTTCCTCGACGCCGAGCAGCAATTCATCCTTGTAAAGGAAAAGTGCCTCAATCATATCGGCGCAGTCTTTCGACCGGCACAATTTCAGGAACCGAAAAAGGTCAATTGCCTCGGCACCAACACCGAGCCGGATATCCGACGAATCCGTGGTGATCAGATCACCGCTAACTGGTTGAACTCGCCGAAGCTGGCTCAGCAATTTGCGGAGATTGACCAGCGCTTCAGAATCGCTTGCACTGCTCCACAGGTAGCTTGCAGCATTGGTACGGGTTAGCCGAAATCCTGGCGCCGCAACGAGCAATGCCAGAAGCAGGAAGCCCTTGGCCGGCATCTTTTCCGCCGCAAAATCCATTTGCGGACGCCCAAACAGTTTTATCCTGAAGTCTCTATCCATGCCCACTGCGACCGCCCCAAATCACCTGGATGCCGGGATCATACGATACGCCGCGCAAGGATAGCAATTGCGATATCTCTTCCCGTCGGTCGCATACTGAGTTCGAAGTTTCCGGATGCGGCTGAGAAAATGTTTATTGATTTCCTTGTGATCGTACCCGAATGTTTCATGCCATCATCTCGTATCATGCCGTACTGCCGCATAATTTCGTTGACCTGTGTCAAATGCTTTCGAAGCTGTGGTGGTGCTTGAGTGTCTGGTGATGAAAATTACGGTGATAATTCATCAAACAACTTTGCATATTCGCATGTGTTTATAGCTACAAAATATATAATATGATTATTGTCACTATATTTTCAAAAATTATGTATTTAAAATATTGTTATTTGAGAGAATTTTCTAAATTCAATTGACAAATATCTTCTAATACTTGTTTTTCTAAAAAATTTAACCGAAATTACAATCGTTTTCCTGCAGTATTTTATTCTGCGAATCGTTATTTGCCGATTGGCGATTCTATAACATTTTTGCTGAAACTGGGAAGTGACTGCGGCGTTCACCTAACAGCAAGGTCTCCGACGTAGGCTCGTCGTTGAGATATTCAGCGGTTGAATGGATTTGCGGGGAGCAGATGGATCGTTTCGATCGGATTTCACAGTCCATCCTAACTGACGAGGTCGGTATTCGTACTGGTCGTATAGGAGACTACCGTCTCAAAACCCTTTACCGGCCGATCTACCGCCGCTGTCGGGGTCAACTTGTCCCAGTCGGGGTCACGAGTTCATGGTTGCCTACGAAGGCCGGACAACCGGTCGATCGCAACGTGTTTTTTAATACGGCCCCGGTTACGGATGAATCTGAAATTGACCAGCTTTGCAATGCATTGGCGCTGTGCAATCTGGAAAATACCGGCGTCGAGACCCTGGATCTGCATGTTGCCCTCGACATTCCGGATTGGAACGATGGCAAACGGTTTGCTGCCACGGTCCAGACCATGCTGGAATGGCTTGACGTCTCCAATGTCGACAGGAGCCAGGCAGTGTTCCGCCTTGCAGGGCTTGAAATGTGTGAACGTGAGCGATTGCGTGATCATGCCGCCAGATTGCGTGATGAAGGTTTACGGATCGATTTGAGAACTGTTGGAGCAGGGCTGCCAGATGCTGCCATCGTTGAAATCATCCAACCGGAAATCGCCACTATCGACGGCACGTTCCTTGCCCGTATTGCCGCAGCGCGGGAAACCGGGAGGCTTTTCGACGTGCTGCTGGGGCAATTCCGGCGGTTTGGAACCGCCGTGCACATTGATCATCTGGATTCGTCTGATCGTCTGCTGGCCGCTTTCGACACAAAGGCAGATCTCCTGCAGGGCGACTTGCTGGCAATGCCAGACCTGGCAGGCACCTCCTTTCCGACAGAGGCGCTTTCGGTTCAGGCTCTGCAAATATCCGGTGATGATTTCGCGGTGATGCGGCGCTGAGCCTACTGCGGGATTGCTCTACGGCGTTTTGAAATAGTCCTGTAGCGGTCGCACTTCCAAATTTCCCGCTCGCAGCGCCGCGATCGCGTCGGCCACGGCATCAGCACCGGCGATAGTGGTGTAGTAGGGAACTTTCTGCATCAGTGCCGCACGGCGGATCGGTTTGGAATCCGAAATCGCCTTGGCGCCATCTGTGGTATTGAACACCAGTTGCACCTGGCGGTTGCGGATCGCGTCGCCGACATGCGGCCGGCCTTCCAGCACCTTGTTGACCTTCTCCGCCTGTACACCTTGGGCGGCGAGAAAACGCTGGGTTCCTCCGGTCGCCAGCACATGGAACCCCTGTTCGACAAGCGTAGTGATGGCTGGCAGGATGCGTTCCTTGTCATCGTCGCGAACCGAGACAAACACAGTGCCGTCGCGCGGCAGTTCCACGCCTGCGCCAAGCTGCGCCTTGGCGAAAGCCAGAGCGAAGTCTGTGTCGAGACCCATGACCTCTCCAGTCGATCGCATTTCCGGACCCAACAACGTATCCACGCCAGGAAATCTGGCGAACGGGAAAACGGCCTCCTTGACGGCAATGTGTCCGGGTTGGCGCTCCAGACCCTTTGCACTATAGGCAACTACCGCCTGATCGAGCGTGTCACCGGCCATGATGCGGGCGGCCATTTTTGCAATCGGCGCGCCAATGGTTTTTGCGACAAAGGGCACCGTTCGTGACGCCCGCGGGTTGACCTCGAGAACGTAGACGGTTCCATCCTTGATGGCGTACTGTACGTTGAGCAATCCGCCGACATTGAGCGCCAGTGCGAGCTCGCGGGTCTGGCGCTCAAGCTCAGTGACCATTTCGGGACCGAGTGAATGGACCGGCAGCGAGCAGGCACTGTCACCGGAGTGAATGCCGGCTTCTTCGATATGCTCCATGATGCCACAGATCAGGACATCATTGCCATCGCACAGGCCATCAACGTCAACTTCTGTCGCCTCGGTCAGATAAGTATCGAAAAGCAGCGGGTTATTGCCAAGCAGCGTGTTTATCTGACCGGTTTTGTCGTTCGGGTATTTGGCGCGGATGTCTTCCGGCACCAGTTCGGGAACGGTGCCGAGCAGATAGTTGGACAGATCGCTCTCGCTGCGAATGATCTGCATCGCCCGGCCGCCGAGTACGTAAGACGGGCGGACGACAAGGGGAAATCCGAGTTCCGCCGCCACGAGCCTGGACTGTTCAACGGAATAGGCGATCCCGTTCTTGGGCTGGGTCAGGTCGAGCTTTATCAGCAGTTTCTGGAAGCGGTCCCGGTCTTCGGCCAGATCGATCGCGTCCGGCGAGGTTCCGAGGATTGGTATGCCGGATTTTTCCAACGACTCCGCCAGCTTCAGCGGTGTCTGTCCGCCAAACTGCACGATGACCCCGAGCAGAGTGCCCTTCTGCTGCTCCGTCCGCAGCACCTCCAGCACATCCTCGCCGGTCAGCGGTTCGAAATAAAGCCGGTCTGAAGTGTCGTAATCGGTCGAAACCGTTTCCGGATTGCAATTGATCATGATGGCTTCGAAACCGGCGTCGTGCAGTGCGAAGGCGGCATGGCAGCAGCAATAATCAAACTCGATACCCTGGCCGATCCGGTTCGGCCCACCGCCGAGGATCACCACCTTCCTGCGATCCGAGACTGCCGCCTCGGAGCGCGGTTCCCCGGCAAAAGGTGCCTCATAGGTTGAGTACATGTAGGCCGTCGGGGATGCGAATTCGGCGGCACAGGTGTCGATCCGCTTGAACACCGGATGGACATTCAGCGCATCGCGCTGCCGCGTCACATCGGCTTCGTCCAAGCCGGTGATCCCGGCCAACCGGGCATCGGAGAAACCCATCGATTTCACATGACGGAAATTGTCGGCATCCACAGGCAGGCCATGTTCGCGGACACGTTGTTCCATCTGCAGAATGTCCTGCAGCTGTTCCAGGAACCAGCGATCGATGCGGCAGGAATCATGCACTTCCTCGATCGGCGTTCCTATCCTCAGGGCCTGGACAACCATTCGCAGTCGATCCGGGGTCGGGGTGCCGAGGGCGGCGCGGATGGCGTTGCTGTCATCTCCCTCGCCAAGACCCGGTATCTCGATATCGTCAAGACCGGTCAGGCCGGTTTCCAGTCCGCGCAACGCCTTTTGCAGGGATTCGGGGAAAGTCCGTCCGATCGCCATGACCTCGCCAACGGATTTCATGGCTGTGGTCAGCGTCGATTCCGATCCTGGGAATTTTTCGAATGCAAAGCGCGGGATCTTCGTCACCACATAGTCGATCGACGGTTCGAACGATGCCGGAGTGGCGCCGCCGGTGATGTCGTTGTCGAGTTCATCCAGGGTGTAGCCGACGGCCAGTCTGGCCGCGACCTTGGCGATCGGAAATCCGGTGGCTTTGGACGCCAGGGCGGAAGAACGCGACACACGCGGGTTCATCTCGATGACAACCAGCCGGCCTGTGTCGGGGTCGACCGCAAACTGGACATTTGATCCGCCGGTTTCAACGCCGATCTCGCGCAGCACCGCAATCGAGGCGTTGCGCATGATCTGATATTCCTTGTCCGTCAACGTCAGCGCAGGAGCCACGGTGATACTGTCGCCGGTGTGAACCCCCATTGGATCGACGTTTTCGATGGAACAGATGATGATGCAATTGTCGGCCCGGTCGCGAACGACCTCCATCTCGAACTCTTTCCAGCCGAGGATGGATTCCTCGATCAGCACTTCGGTCGTTGGCGATGCATCAAGCCCGCGTTCGACGATCTCGAGGAACTCCGAGCGGTTATAGGCGATGCCACCACCGGTACCACCGAGTGTAAAGGAAGGCCGCATGATAGCCGGCAGGCCGACCACGTCGAGCGCCTGTGCCGCTACGGCCATGGCATGGGACATATAGCGCTGTTTGCGATCACCTTCGGCGAGCTGCCATTCGGTTTCGAGCTGATCCAGCGCATTGTCCAAATCGCCGCCTGAAAACTGCTTCTTGATCTCTTCGCGTTGCAGTTCGTGCTGTTTGCGGTCCTCTTCCTTTACATCCGTCGCATTGGCCAGCATCGAGCGCGGCGTTTCGAGGTCGATCCGGGACATGGCCTCGCGGAAAAGGGCACGGTCTTCCGCCATGTCGATGGCGTCGGCGTCGGCGCCGATCATTTCGACGCCATAGCGGTCCAATATGCCCATCCGACGCAGCGACAAGGCGGTATTGAGCGCCGTCTGGCCACCCATGGTCGGCAGCAATGCGTCCGGTTTTTCCTTGGCGATGATCTTCGCCACGACCTCCGGTGTGATTGGCTCGATATATGTCGCATCGGCCAGGTCGGGATCGGTCATGATGGTTGCCGGGTTCGAGTTGACCAGAATGATCCGGTAACCTTCCGCCTTCAGCGCCTTGCAGGCCTGGGTGCCGGAATAGTCGAACTCACAGGCCTGGCCGATGATGATCGGTCCTGCGCCGATGATGAGGATCGATTTGATGTCGGTACGCTTCGGCATGTTTGTTCCCCTGGCCAAGAGAGCAGGTCAGGTGGGTGCGCAGGCTGGGCATCCGACCGGCGCGGATTCGATCTCTCATTGGGTTGGCAGCGCGTTATAGGCAAATGAAATGGGCTGCGAAACCCCAAAAATGCGGGCTCAACTGGCAAATGCACCAGGAATGCGTAAGCTGTTGCAAACCGCACCTGACTGACCCCCGGTTCGGCGATCAATATGGCGGTCTTTTCGGTCCATGCTCGGGCCGGCCGTCGCAGCAAAATGGATTTGTGGAAATGTATCTCGATGTTTCGGTCTGGGTGGCCATCGTGTTGGCGGGAGTTCTTGGTTGTGTGGCAACCGGCGTTGCGGCGCAGATGGCCGCGGGCATACCGATGAAGGCGGTCGCCGGCGATCCCGGTAAACAATTGTGGTCGGTCATCTTTGCCGTGCCGTTGCCGTTCCTGCTGTCGATCGGATCGGTGACGGTTGGCGCTATCGTTTCCTACCTCGTACTGATGCTGGCGCCGACACTTGCATCAAAATTCTACTTCGGACCAAAGCAGGTGCCGTTTCAGAGGCTGGCGGTTTTCAACAGTGTCTATGCCGTGGTCGCGATCGTCGTTTTCATCGTCGTCCGTCATCTGGTTTGAGAAAACTGCGATTGATAGCAGCGGCGGGCTGAATTGATTTTCCTTTTTCAGATTTTGCGCGGTACGATGATCGACAAAGCGGACTGAACACGCTCCAATCGAGGACCCGTCATGGAACAGAAGACCACCTGGGAAACCATACCGTCACCGCCCAAGAAACCGGTGATCGGCAATATGCTCTCGGTGGACAAGAATCAGCCGCTGCAGAGCCTGATGGAACTGACGCGCGAAAACGGGCCGATATTTCAGCTCGACATGATGGGCACGCCGCTGGTCATCGCCTCGGGGGCCGATATCGTCCATGAGCTGTGTGACGAAAAGCGTTTCGACAAGGCCGTCAGAGGTTCACTCAGACGGGTGCGGGCCATTGGTGGCGATGGTTTGTTTACCGGCGACACACAGGAACCGAACTGGTCGAAAGCGCATAATATCCTGCTGCCGACCTTCAGCCGGCAGGCCATGAACAATTACATGCCGATGATGCTGGACGTGGCCGGGCAGCTGATGCTGAAATGGGAACGGCTCAACGCGGATGACGAGATCGACGTCGTGCATGACATGACGGCGGTGGCGCTCGATACGATCGGAATCTGCGGCTTCAACTACCGGTTCAACTCGTTTTACCGCCGCGACTATCATCCCTTTATCGATGCGCTGACGCGCTCGCTGGAAACCTGCATGATGCAGCGCGGACTGCCGTTCGAATCACAATTGCTGCGGAGCCGTCTCAGCACTTTGGAAGCCGATGTCGGTTTCATGAACAAGCTGGTCGACGATATCATCAGGGAGCGCCGCCGCGGCGGAGCGGACGCGGCGCAAAACGATCTTCTCAACTATATGCTTGCCGGTGTCGACAAGGTAACGGGCGAGAGCCTGTCCGATGAAAACATCCGCTACCAGATCAACACCTTTCTGATCGCCGGCCACGAAACAACGTCCGGTCTGATGTCCTTCACGCTGTATTTCCTGCTGAACAATCCCGATGTTCTGGAAAAAGCCTATGAAGAGGTCGATCGCGTACTCGGCCGAGACATCTCCATCGAACCGACAATCAAACAGGTCAATCAGCTGACCTATGTGCAGCAGATCCTGTACGAGGCACTGAGGCTTTGGCCGACCGCTCCGGCATTCGGGCTCTACCCTTACGAGGACGAAACCGTCGCTGGCAAATATCGCCTCAAGAAACGCACCTTCGTCACCGCCCTGACCTTGATGCTGCACCGCGACGAAGCGGTTTGGGGCAAAAATGCCGAGGCTTTCGATCCGGAAAACTTTTCCAGAGAGGCGGTCGCATCGCGGCCGATCAATGCGTACAAGCCGTTCGGCAATGGACAACGGGCCTGCATCGGCCGTCAGTTCGCCATGCAGGAGGCGACGCTGGTGATCGGCATGATCCTGCAACGTTTTCAGCTGTTCGACCATCAACGTTACGAATTGAAAATAAAGGAGTCGCTGTCGATCAAGCCGGATGGCTTCACGATCAAGGTACGTCCGAGGCCCGAGGTGGTGCGCAGCAAGCTGGTACCGGGTGGCATCGGCAGCGAGGCCGCGCCGAGTGAGGGTCTCGCCGAAGCGGCAAAGCGGCCTAGCCATGGCACCGAGGCGCTGGTGCTCTATGGTTCCAATCTCGGGACGACCGAGGACATCGCCCGGGAGATTGCCCGGTCCGCCGAGTTGAACGGCTTCGATGCGACGCTGTCGCCACTAGATGATTACGCCGGTCGGCTGCCGAAATCGGGTGCCGTCATTATCGCGACAGCCTCATATAACGGGGCGCCGCCGGACAATGCGGCCAAATTTGTCGAATGGCTGTCGGATGCGGAACCGGGATCGGCCAAAGATATAAAATTTTCGGTTTTCGGGTGCGGCCACAGCGACTGGGCCTCAACCTTCCAGGCTACACCGCGGCTGATCGATGAAGGTCTGGAAAGACTGGGCGCGACGCGCATCTGCAGCCGCGGCGAAGCGGACGCGCGCGAGGATCTCGACGAACAGTTTCAGGGATGGTTCGGTGAACTATGGCCGACCGTCGGCAAGGCGCTCGGGCTGGACATCGATTTTTCCGGCAATGTGACGGCGGAACCGCTGTACCGGGTTGAAATCCTTGAAAAAAGCCAGGGCAATCCGATTGTCAGCCAGGTCGGGGCCGCTGCTGTCACGATCCTGGAAAACCGTGAACTGCAGTCACATTCGGGCAAAAACCCTTCGGAACGGTCGACCCGGCACATTGAATTGAAACTGCCATCCGGCGTGTCATACCGACCCGGCGATCATCTCTGTGTTGTGCCTAAAAACGCTTCAGAGCTTGTCCGGCGCGTGGAAGCGCGGTTCGGCTTTGACGAGGAAACCCACATCAAGCTTTCCGCATCAGCCAGCGAGCACAACATACTGCCGACCGATGTGCCGCTTTCAGTGCGTCTCCTGCTGAGCGAACAATTGGAGCTCCAGGCTGTGGCAAGCCGGAAGGACGTGGGATTGTTGGCAAGTTACACGGAATGTCCCAAATCGAAACCGGAACTGGAAGAACTGGCAGGCGGAAAATACCGCGAAGAGGTGTTTGTAAAACGTGTCTCGGTGCTCGATCTTCTGGAAAGGTTTCCGGCCTGTGAACTGCCCTTCGGCTCTTATCTGGAAATGTTGCCCGTCCTGGCACCGAGATATTATTCGATTTCGTCGTCACCCTCTCAATCGGAGGGAACCTGCTCGATCACCGTCGGTGTCGTCGACGAACCGGCGCTTTCCGGCAATGGCCGTTTCACAGGCGTGTGCTCGAATTATCTGCTTGCGCAGCCGCCTGGATCGACCGCCTACGCCAATATCCGGCAGACGAGTGCCGGTTTCCGACTGCCCGGGGACAATTCCCGGCCGGTGATCATGATTGGCCCTGGAACCGGCATTGCACCATTCAGAGGTTTTTTGCAGGAGAGAGCTATTCGGGTTTCAAATGGCGTAAAGCCCGGACCGGCCCTGTTGTTTTTCGGCTGTCGTCACCCGGAACAGGATTTTCTCTATCGGGAGGAACTCGAGGACCATGCCAAGTCGGGCCTGGTGGACCTTCACGTCGCCTTCTCGCGAAAGGAAAAGAAAAAGACCTATGTCCAGGACCTGCTGCGCGAGCATAGGGATGCGGTCTGGAAGCTGATCGAAGAGGACGCGGTTGTCTATGTTTGCGGCGACGGTAGCCGTATGGAGCCTGATGTGCGACGGACCCTGATGCTGATCTACAGCGAAGAGAAGGACGTCGGAGCCGAAGCCGGCCAGGCCTGGATGGAAAAGATGATTGCCGACGACCGGTATGTGCTGGATGTTTGGGTGTCGGGCTGAGACGAATTGCGCGGTTGCTGGCAACGATAATCAGCGAATACTGATGAAGATGCGTTTTAGAGGCGGGTGCCAATTGTTATCGCAATGCACGACATATGACGGTTTGTGAGGGGGATTCGTGGCCGCGTGTTGTGGTTGTTGGCGCTGGTATTGCCGGCATTTGTGCGGCAATACGCTTACGGCAGGCCGGCGTGCGCGATCTGGTGGTGCTGGAGAAAGCGCAAGCAATTGGCGGAACCTGGAGAGACAATATCTATCCCGGCGCTGCCTGCGACGTCCCATCTCATCTCTACAGCTATTCGTTCGCACCGAATACCGAGTGGTCACGGGTTTATGCACCCCAGCCGGAAATACTGAACTATCTGGAAGACTGCGTTGAAAAGTTTGGTATTGGCAACTCGATCCGATACGGGTCGGAAGTTGTCGATGCAAGTTATGATGAAGAGCGCCGTCACTGGCGGATTGAAGCGGCAACCGGAGAGCCCGTCGTCGCGGAAATTCTGATTGTGTCCTGCGGCCAGCTTCACCGTCCGAATATTCCCGAATTTCCAGGAGCAGATTCCTTTTCCGGCCGATACATGCATTCGGCGCAATGGCAGTCTGACTGCGATGTAACCGGAAAGAACGTCACACTAATCGGAAGTGCCGCGAGCGCCGTTCAGATCGCCCCCGAGATCGCCGACGACGTCGGTCACCTGACGGTATTTCAACGCACACCGAACTGGATTGCGCCGCGTTTCGACCGGGCTTATTCCGAACTGGAGAAGCGTCTCATTCGCCGATTCCGGTTCCTGCAAACCTTTTACCGGCTATTGAACTATCTGTTTCAGGAACTGTTTTTTCTGGCTTTCCGCCCCAATTCGCTGTTTGGCAAGTTTGTCGCATTCGTCACCAGACTGTTCATGCGAAGAAAGATTAAGAGAGAGGACCTGATCGAACCGCTTATGCCGGACTATTCGTTCGGCTGTAAGCGCGTTCTGTTGTCCAGCACCTTTCTGAAAATGTTCCGCAGAGAGAATGTTTCGCTGGTCACCCGTGAGATATCGCATTTTGACAAGCATGGCGTGGTGACGCGGGACAACGTCATGCACAAGGCCGATGTGGTGGTTCTGGCAACCGGATTTCACGTTACCGATCTGCTGGCGCCAATCGACATCCGGGGGCGGAACAACAGGCTTCTTTCCGAAGCCTGGAAGCGCGGCCCACAGGCGTATCTCGGCATGACGGTTCCCGGTTTTCCGAATATGTTCCTCCTCTATGGGCCGAACACCGGCCTTGGTCACAATTCGATGATTTTTATGATCGAACGGCAGGTCGAATACATTTACAAGCTGCTGCAGAGGATGCGGCGGGAGAATATCTCTGAAATTGAGGTGCGCAAGGAGGTTTCAGAGACGTTCAACGAAGAGTTGCAGGTTCGCATGAATCAGACAAGCTGGAGCGGCAATTGCTCGAGCTGGTACAAGAACGAAGCCGGATTGGTGGTGGCGATCTGGCCGTATTCGACAGTCCGGTATTGGTGGCTGACCCGAAATCCCGAACTTGGTGACTATCTGACCCGGTGATTTCTTTGTGCGAATGGGATGCGGCCGAACTCAGGCGGCAGCTGCACGTGCCTTTGCGCGACCGGCGACCAGCCTGACCTTGCGGGGCGCGGCCATCCAGATACAGCCGGTTGAAACGATCGATGCAATGAAGCACAGAACCCAGCCAAGCTGATATCCACCATAAGCATCGTCGATGAAACCAAGTACAAGCACGCCGACGCCAGCACCGATATTGCCGATCAGCGAAAGGGCCGCGAAAATTCTTGCGAATTGCCTGCCGGAGAAGATTTCTGCCGGGATGGCGCCGTAAAGGGACGCCAGCCCGTATCCGAGCAGGCCCTGAATGGCGACCATGCAATAGAGCAATATCCGGTTGGGAATGTCCTCCAGTGCAAACAGCAACACGGCGCAGATGCCAAACCCCATGGCAGCTATCGACCAGGCGACTTCCCGTCCCAAACGGTCCGACAGACTGCCGAGCACAATCTGGCCGGCGATGCCGAACAGCGCGACAAGTCCGAGGGCGGTCGCGGCTTCGGTGGGATTGATGCCGATATCCAAGAGAAAATTCGTCTGGTGAATCTGAATTCCGTACCAGACGAACAGGCTGCAGAAATAGGCGACGGCAATCCACCAGAACCGGGTTGTGCGAATAGCGTTTTTCAATGTCCAATCGGTGTTCGCCCAGTCTCGGTCGACGATTGGGTCGGGCGGCTTCGGTCCGCCGGTTGTTGCCGGATCCGCATCTCCGTCCGGGAGCAGACCCATATCTTCGGGACGGCGGCGCTGGAACATAACGTTGAGCGGAATGACGACGATAATGATCAGTGCCGCTATTCCAACACAGGCGGTTCGCCAGCCATAGGTGTCGATTGCCCATTGCAGGACGGGAAGCAGGACGATTGCGCCAAAGCCGACCCCGGAAAATGCAATTCCGACAGCGAGACCGCGGTTGCGGACGAACCAGTTCGGCAAGAACATCGAATGCCCGATGTAACCCATCGCCATCGAACCGAGGACCGCCATCAGCCCCAGTGCCACATAGAGTCCCAGCGGTGATGCGATCCAGATAGCACCGAAGTATCCAGCCGCAACGAGGATTGCCCCCATGGGGATCGCCGCCTTCGGTCCAAATCGGTCCATGACGATGCCGATGATTGGAATGAAGGCGGAGGACCCGACGAATCCGATGGAAAAAGCGCCGGCAATGGTCGCGCTGCTCCAACCGTATTCTGCGGAAATCGCCGGAAACAACAGCGAGTAACCAGTGCGCGCATTGATGGCGATTGCCATTGTGACAAAGGCGATGGCCACGACAGTCCAGCCGTAAAAGATGCCACCACTCTTCTGATTTGCGGCGCTCATGGCGTATTGCTCGTGTAATCTGGTCCGGAACCGGAATGTCCCGATAAAACTAATGCCCGAATGTTTGTGCCGCGTCGAGCATAGCGGCAACCATATTGTCTTTCGGTGCCAGCGACCGGGGATAGGCGGCGCGGCTGTGACTGAGGCCGAGACCGAGCGCCGTTTCCGCCATCTTGTAACTTAGCGGACCGGGATTGATGACGGGTACGGGAAGCTTGCGCTGCAGATAGGCATGCGCCTGATGCATGGTGGTCGACCCAAGCAGGATGACCTGTGCGCCGTCTTCCTCGACGCATCGCAGGGCGGTTTTTTCAAGCAATGGAAAAACCGTGTCTTCCTTACCTTTCAACAGTCCCTGATTGTCCGGATCGACATCGATCGAGCGAACGGAGGCGCAGTGATCGGTGAGGCGAAGATCTTTCAGGGTGCGCGTATAGAGATGGTTCCAGCTTCGCCACATGGTGATGATGGAGAAGCGATCACCCAGCAGCATTGCCATCAGCATGGAGGCGCGGCCCGGGCCGATCACCGGGATGTCGAGCGCGGACCGCAGGGCTGCAACACCGGAATCGCTCATGGTGTCGATGCAAACGGCATCAAAACCGCGGTCCTGGGCATCAAGGCCAGCTTCGAGCATTCCCATATCAGCCAGTACGAGATCATACTGGCTGACATAGTTTTTCGGGGCTGCGCGGACCGATTCGAACTGAAATTCGATCTCCGGTCCAAGCTGAACGGCGTTCAGCTGTTCACGTCGTTGGGCGCGGTTTTCTTCCGTCATTGGAAACGGAACCAGCACCAGTACCTTCGCCATCCTGATCTCCTGTCATTGCTGCATCAAACATAATGATATGATGGCATATCATTTTGTGTTGCGGATAACGCGCACAAAGGAGCTTCATTGTGTCGGGGAAACATTGCGCAAGACGGCGCGAAGCGTGACATAACCGACGATCTCGATGAGATCGCGCAATTTACCGCCGAGTTCCGGGCTGACACTCTGACTGCCACCGCCGTTGATCAGCGCGGACAGGCCCGGATCGGTTTTAAGTCTGGTGCCCAAAACAAAACCCCGCCGAAAATCGACGGGGTCTGTCAGATGCGTTGGCCCGCGGGCGGGCCCTTGTCTGGAAACCGGGCAGATCGCGCTTAGGCGGCCTTTTTGCCGTAGGGCCAGACGTTTGCAGCGTTCTCGCGGATCGTAGCGGCGCCATCGACGAGCATTTCGCGCGATGTGTTGGCGGCGTCGCGGACGCGTTCGAAATTGGCGGTTGTGTTTTCGCGAACGAAGTCGGCCTGGATTTTCAGAGCTTCGGATACGGAGCCGGCAGTTGCGACTTTCTCGACCGTAACCAATGCATGTTCGACATTGGCATGGGCGGCGTCAGCGATGTTGTTGAGGAAAGAAGCGTAACCGCTGGCAAAACCGGTCATTGCCTTTTCCACGTTAGAATTGAGCTTGAGCGAACCTTCGTGGATCGTTTCTGCACGCTCTTTCGCCGTACAAGCCGAGCGTTTGACGAATTCACGCGCTGAATTGGCGACGCCTGATGCATCGGCGACAACGTCTTCTACTTTGGCGGTTTCGGCGGCCTTGGAGGCCTTTGCTTTGGTGGTCATGTGTTTCTCCATTCTTTCAAGTAAGCCATGGTTGAGCCCGTTCGTTAGCGACCCGGGATGGTCTCTATATGGGGCTATTGGTGTGCAGTGCAATAGAAAAAATGGTGCATTGCAACAAAAATTTGAGTAATTCTGATAAATTGTTTCTTTTCAATGGGATACAATATGGGAGATTCGCGATAGGGCAACGCAGATCGTTATTTCTGGTCGCTGACCTGCGGTCTATCTGTCAAATCGGCTGGCTTTGAAGCGCCCGCAACGTTATGGGAACCGCTTGCTGGCGAGACCGGCAAGCTGGACAATTCGGAATTCTCATGTCGCTTGGAATAAGTTCGCGCGAAGAACACAACCTTGCAGAACTCAAACGTGTCAAACGGGTTGCCACGCTTGTTCTGGCCGGCTGTTTCGTTGTGCTCATTCTTGCGAAGCTGCTGGAATACCGGTGGCCGGCCCTGTCATTTGTCGCGTCCTTTGCCGAAGCGGCAACGATTGGCGGTATTGCCGATTGGTACGCCGTTGTGGCGCTGTTCAAGCGACCGCTGAACCTGCCGTTTCCGCACACCGCGATCATTCCCCGCAACCAGGCCCGGATCGGCGACAATCTTGGCCGTTTCATCGAAAGCAATTTCCTCGCTCCCGAACCGGTGAGGATGGGACTTGCCGAGATGAATTTTGCCGACCTCATGACCGACTGGCTGTCGGACCGGCAGAAATCGGAAGGCCTCGCCCGCTTTGTCGTCAAGCTGGTTCCACAGATGCTGTCGGCGGTTGATGAAACCGGACTGAAGCGGTTTGCAGCGGAACGCATTTCGGCACAGATTCAAAAAACCGATGTGGCGCCGCTGGCCGGCAAACTGCTTGATACTTTCGTCAAGGATGACCGGCACCATAAACTGCTCAATGAATTGATTTCGGCGCTGCATCGTTTCCTCAACGATGAGAGGGCGCTGAAATCGGTTCAAAAGAAGGTAAGCGAGGAACTGCCGACCCTGTTCAAGATCGTCCGGGCCGATGCGCTGATCGTCGGGCGGATCGTTAAGGCAACAAACACCTTGCTGGAAGAGGTGAAGGACGATCCGGATCATGTGTTGCGCGCTGAGTTCGAACAGTTCTTCAAAAATTACGTGAACCGCATGAAACGTTCGAAGCGGTTTGCCAACCGGGCGGAGAAATTCAAACAGGATATCCTGGCCCGTCCGGAGCTTGCCGGACTGGCGGATCAGCTCTGGAACGGATTGCGCAAAATCATCGAGGACGACGCCCGCGCAGATGATTCGATCCTCGTCGTCAGGTTGACCGACATGCTTGTCGATGTCGGCGGGAAGCTGCACGGCGAGGAGCAGTTGAAAAAGGACATCAATGCCGGAATTGTGGCGGCCCTGTCGTCGTTTGTGGCCAGCCAGAAGCGCGGCGTGTCCGATTTCATCGCCGATCAGGTCAAGGCGTGGGACTTCGCCGAGCTTACTCTGCTGATCGAAGCCAATATCGGCAAGGATTTGCAATATATCCGGTTCAACGGAATGATTATTGGCGGCTTTGTCGGTTTGGCGCTGCATCTGGTTGAAATCGTGATCCTCAAGGTTTGATTTCTACCTGTCCTTTGTTCATGATCTGATGACTTCACCAACCGCCAACCGGAGGCAATTGCCATGAGTGACAAGTCGCAATCCGAATCCTTCCTCAACATGTTCCAACAGTTCGGTGAGAGCCTGAAGCTGCCAAATACCCAGATCAAGGATGTGGTCGAGCATCACAAGAAGAACATCGAGGCGATGCAGCAGATCGCGCGCAACACGTCTTCGGGGACACAGACCCTAATGGCTAAACAGCGTGAAAATCTTGAAGAGACGCTGGCCGAGATTTCCAAGCTGGTCCAGGACGCGGCTTCATCGAAGGACCCAAGCCAGGCGATTTCCGATCAGGTCGAATTCGCTAAACGTTCTTTCGAGGCGACTATCAAGAATGCCACCGAAATGGGCGGTATCATGCGGGATACCAGCACGGAATCGCTCAACATCCTGCGCAAGCGGGTGGAAGAGAGCATCGAGGATATCCGCGACAATATGGACGACAAGAAATAACGGCTGTCGTGTCATCGAACGACGCCTACTTCTTGCCACCAGGAGCAGGTGATAGCCGTTGTGGTTCATCATTGTGAACACAAATAACTGTCTTCGCCTAACCCGTATCGATGGAGCGGGAGTATGTGGCATTGACGTTGATGTGAACTACATTTCACATGTGATCGAAATTCACCAAACCACAGAATACAAAAAGTGGTTCAAGAAACTGCGTGATGCGCGGGCGAAAGCACGAATAGACGTTCGTATTCGCCGTGTATCGCTTGGTAACTTTGGTGACGTGAAACCCGCTGGCGATGGCATCAGCGAATTGCGTGTCGATTACGGCCCCGGATACCGGGTTTATTTCGTTCAACGCGGGACGTCTTTGTCATCCTTTTGTGTGGTGGTGACAAAAGGACCCAAGCTAAAGATATCAAATACGCCAAACAGCTCTCTAAGGAGATTTAGATGCCCGTCGAGACAACCAAGTGGGACGTCACAGAAAACCTCAATAGCAGCGAGGCGGTTGCATATTATCTCGAAGCTGTTCTGGAAGATGGAGATTCATCACTCATTGCTGCGGCTCTTGGCGACGTTGCCCGTGCTCGTGGCATGACACAAATTGCCCGTGAGGCCGGTGTTACCCGTGAAGCACTCTATCGATCACTGAATGCCGAAGGCGACCCGAAACTGTCAACATTTCTCGGGGTTCTGAGTGCTCTTGGCATCAAGCTGACAGCTGAACCCGTTGATAAGGAAAGCGTTCCTTCCTGACTGCGCCAAAGCTGCCGGGTTACCTGAAATCGCTCCCAACCACGCCTATCAGGCGTTCCCGTGCGCCGGTTTTGGGTAGACGAACCGCTTCAGGCCGGTGCGCTCGAAATGTGACCATTGACCTTCCTTCTGCGCCAACCGGTCAGCGACGGCGTAGACCGCGGCCGGATGATGACCCAGGCCGCAATGGCTGCCGCGGACCTCGATATTCTCTGTCGACGGGCCGGGTTCCTCAAGGCAGTTCTGCCAGGCGCAGATTCCGTCGGTCTTGCTGTAGATGGAGGTGGTCGGGACTTCCGGAGGATCCGATATCGCCCCGCCCATATGGCGGTCGCGATCATCGACCTTGTGACCACTGGTAAACTGGTAGAGCTTCCAGGCATTCGTTGCGCGTGGATCGCCCTGGAACGGGCTGCCGAGGGTAATGACCTGGCGCACCTGATCCGGCATCATCTTGGCCAGCTGGCGCGCATAGATGCCACCGAGGCTCCAGCCGACAAGGCTGACCTTGCGTCCGTGTTCCTCGGCGATCTGGTTCACCTTGTCCTTCATGCCGCTTTCCACGCCCGGCAATGGTCCATAGTTCCGGCCCATATCCCAGCCATAGGCCGGATAGCCGAGCGTTTTTAAGAATGACCGGAGCGGAAAGGTCGACCGGTCGCTTGCCACCAGACCCGGCAACACCAGAACAGGTTGACCATCACCCCTTGGAGCGGTCGCGGCGAGTGTTGGCAGGGCCGCGGCGAAACCATACAGTTCCGGCATCGCTCTCAGTTCCATGAACATCAGTCCACGGCTTGGTGCTTGTGTTGCAGGTGCCAAAATCACATTCCTCCTGATCCCCGTGTCGATCGGTCGAACAGATCATTTCGCGTCTGCTCTTGCCGGTCTGATTCGGTGGCTTTCACCCTGTATATATAAATGACCCATTGTCGGAACAAATCAATTCGCCCTTTGTCGAAGTCAAACAAAGATCACCAAACAGTTATGTTTACCTTACGTCAGCTCAATTTCTTGCCGATTTTGATGATGATTTCGTGGCTTTCTTTTTGGGTGCTTCGTTCGTCATGATAGCCGATTTCAGTTCTTCAAACGACGTCTCGAGATAATCGGCCAACACGTCGATGTCAGGAATTGCGGCGTGGTCACCGGTCAATCCGAAGTCGAGTTTTCCAAGGTAGCTCTGGACGGTCAGGTTGAGGCCGATGCCGTGAACCGGAATGGAAACAGGATAAAGCGCGGTTACTTTCGCGCCGGCACAATAAAGCGGGAAGGGCGGCCCCGCAGTATTGGAGATCGTCACATTGACCGCCTGCGGCAGGATGTCGGCCAGTCCGGACTTCCCATAGAGTTGCATCAGGCCGGGCAGCAGCATGGGTGCTCCGACCAGAGTGAAGTCCTTGAGGGCGAGATTTTTCATGCTGCCGGCCACGGATTTCGAGGTTCCCGAATCCTTCTTGATGGCTTGCAGCCGGGTCAGCGGATCGCCGTAGTTGGTGGCCAAGGGGCAACTCATTCCGAAGACCTGATTGTTGAGATCGGTGTTTCCGGCCTCACGCAGGGAAATCGGAACGAAAGCGATCAGCGGCGCATCCGGCAGGGCGTTTTTATCTTTCAGATATCGCCGCAACGCACCACCGCATATGGCCATTACGATGTCGTTGATCTTGGTTCCGGTCGCCTTGGCAACCCCCTTGGCGTCCTCGAGAGAAAGAGAACGCGCGGCGAATGAACGCTTGGCTCCAATGGTTGCGTTGAACGGCGTCTTGGGAGCGATCATCTGTGGAAGCTGCATTCCGGAGCCGCTGGCCGCCGGTGTCAGCATTTCGGCGATCTGACCCATGGTTTTGGGCACCGCTTCCATGAAGTTCAGCTGTTGACGAACCACATTGGTCGCCATGTCGTGCATGCCGAGAATGGCCCGTTCGGTGGTGGACGGTTTTGGCTGGTTCGTTTCTTTCGATTTTGGTGGCTCGACCTCGCGGGGAACCGGCGTGACATCGTAGAGCGCCTGGGTAATGACCATGCCCGCACCGCCATCGATCGCGGCGTGGTGCACTTTTGAATAAAGCGCGACCTGACCGTTTTGAAGGCCTTCGATCACCGTGAATTGCCACAAGGGGCGTTTGCGGTCGAGCGGCACAGCGTGCAGCTCGGCGATCAATTCTTCCACTTCGCGGAATGTGCCGGGGGCGGGAAGCTTTGCGGATTGAATGTGATAATCAAAGTCGAGCTCGCCCGCATCGACCCAGCCCGGATGATCGAGTTCGAAGACCGTTCGCGCAAGCTTTTTGTGGAAGATCGGGATCAGGTGCACACGGCCGGCGAAGAATTCCCTGAAATGATCGTAGAAAGACCCCTCAAATGCCTCCGGCAGATCATAAAGCGTGAATCCAGCCACATGCATGGGAGTCTCGGGTGACTCCATGTAGAGGAACGAAGCGTCAATTCCGCCAAGTTGTTTCATCAGACCTCCAGTTCCGCCCCGTGGTTCAGTTGTCGCTTCAGTGTCGGCGATTTTTGATCCGCTGACAATCCGGGCAGGTGGTGGAGGACGGCTGCCGCAGCGTCACCGCGAAATGTCCGACTTGGTTTGCCAAGTGTTCGCCGATTGTCCAATATGACCGACCGTGCCCGGTGTTTGCTTTGGGAGGAGCAGATGGATCGTTTCTGGACCAAGAACTATCCCGACGGTGTTCCGGCGGACGTCGATATCACACAATATGCATCGCTGGTCGATCTGCTGGAAGAAAGCTTTTCGAAATACGCCAACGATGATGCCTATATTCTGATGGACAAGGCGCTGACCTATGGCCAGCTCGACAAGACCTCCATGGCGTTGGGCGCATATCTTCAGGGACTGGGTTTGAAACAGGGTGATCGTGTGGCGATCATGATGCCCAATGTGCTTCAATATCCGGTTGTTCTGGCGGCAATCCTGCGGGCCGGACTGATCGCCGTGAACGTCAATCCGCTCTACACACCACGCGAGCTGGAACATCAGCTCAATGATTCCGGATCCAAGGCGATCATCATCCTGGAGAATTTCGCCTCCACACTGCAACAGGTGATCGGCAAAACACCGATCGAGCACACCATCGTCACCGCCGTTGGCGACATGCTCGGTCTGATCAAGGGGACGATCACCAATTACGTGGTCAGGAATGTGAGGAAAGCCGTTCCGGCCTTCTCGCTGCCGGCCAGCGTGGCATTTTCAAAAGCGCTGGCGATCGGGCGCGGCAAATCCCTTTCACGACCGCAGATCAGCTCCTCCGACGTCGCCGTGCTGCAATACACCGGCGGGACGACCGGCATATCAAAGGGCGCGACATTGCTGCACAGCACGATCATCGCCAATCTGCTGTGTTCGGAAGCCTGGATGCAGCCGGGTCTCAATCGCCGCCCGACATCGGGCCAATTGACCTTCATCTGTGCGCTGCCGCTTTATCACGTCTTCGCATTCATTACCTGCAGCCTGCTGTCGATGCGCACGGGTGGCGTCAATATCCTGATTCCCAACCCGCGGGATCTGAGTGCGACGATCAAGGAAATCGGCAAATACAAGTTTCACGTTTTCCCGGGAGTCAACACGCTGTTCAACGGATTGGCCAACAATGCCGAATTCGCCAAGCTCGACTTTTCCCAGCTGCGCATCTCCAACGGCGGCGGCATGGCGGTTCAGGAAGCGGTGGCCAAAAGCTGGCTTGAAGTGACCGGCTGTCCCGTATGCGAGGGCTACGGACTTTCCGAGACATCGTCCGGAGTGACCTGCAATCCGACCGATTCCGACGCCTATTCCGGCACCATCGGATTGCCGATGCCAAATGTCTTTCTTCGTATCCTTGACGATGACGGCAATGATGTCGCTCCCGGTGAGCCCGGGGAAATTGCCATTAAAGGCCCGCAGGTTATGGACGGCTATTGGCAAAGGCCCGATGAGACAGAAAATGTCATGACGCCAGACGGATATTTCAAATCCGGTGATGTCGGTATCATGGACGAGAACGGCTACACCCGCATCGTCGACCGGAAAAAGGACATGATCCTGGTTTCCGGTTTCAATGTCTATCCAAACGAAATCGAGGGCGTGGCCGCCAATCACCCCGGCGTGCTGGAAACCGCTGTCGTGGGGGTTCCGGACAAGAACTCCGGCGAGGCGGTGATGCTGTTTGCCATCAGGAAGGACGACACGCTGACCGAAAAGGAACTGGCGGGCTTCTGTGCCAAAAACCTGACCGGCTACAAGAAACCGAAATATATCGAATTCCGCGATGACCTGCCTCGAACCAATGTCGGTAAGATACTGCGCCGGGAATTGCGCAGCGAAGCGATTGCAAAAATGGACGTCAAAAGCTGATGCCGGGATGGTGATGAGCCGGCGCAACAAGAACAGGACATATAATGGCTGAACGCAACCTGACCTATGCCGGCATGCCAGAACTGGTTGGAGAACTGCTCGGCAGCTCCGACTGGCTGATGGTTGATCAAGCAATGGTCAACAAGTTTGCCGATTGCACCGGTGATCATCAATGGATTCACGTCGATGTTGAACGGGCCAATAAGGAGAGCCCGTTCGGAGGACCGGTGGCGCATGGATATCTGACGTTGTCGCTCGTCGCGGCGCTGTCACAGAATCTCGGCGTCGTTCCCAGCGGGACGGCTGCCGCGCTCAATTACGGGCTGGACAGTGTGCGTTTTCTGGCGCCGGTGAAAGTTGGATCCAGGGTCCGCCTGCACAGCAAACTGATATCGTTCGAGCCCAAGGGATCGGGCCAGTTCCTGATGAAAGCCGAAAATACCATCGAAATCGAGGGTTCGCCCAAACCAGCGCTGATTGCGGAGTCCCTTGCACTGCTGGTGCCCGGGCCGGACGCGTAACACTGAGAGGAACCATGGCAGCAAGCAAAGGCAAAAAAGGGCATAAGAGCCCGGCCGAAGACATCGCCCAAAGCGCCGCGGAAAACACCCTGGCGCTTAATCCGCTTGTCGGCGTGCGCGGCCAGGACCTGCTGGCGGCAAGCACCAGCGTCATGCGCGCCATCGCCGGACAACCGCAGACCTTCGCTCGGCAATGGCTGGCTTTTTCCTCTGAACTTGGAAAAATCCTTACCAACACGTCCGAAGTGGCTCCGGAACCGAAAGATCGCCGATTTGCCGATCCGGCATGGCAGTCGAACCGGCTGAACAAAGGGCTGATGCAGGCCTATGTGGCGTGGAGCAAGGCGGTAACCGAGACGGTTGATGAGATCGACCTGCCGGATCGTGATGCGGCCCGGGCCCGGCTGGTGACATCGATTTTCGTCGATGCGCTGGCGCCGTCCAACATGTTGGCAACCAATCCCACAGCAATGAAGGCGCTGGTCGATAGTGGTGGCCGCAGCGCCGTGTCCGGTCTGAAGAATTTTTTCGAGGACATGACAAAAAACGGCGGTCTGCCGTCTTCGGTCGATACCTCGAAGTTCGAAGTCGGCAAGAATCTGGCCAATACGCCGGGTCACGTCGTGTTCAAGAATGACGTTCTGGAACTGGTGCACTACACGGCGACCACGGACAAGGTTTACCGCCGCCCGCTGCTGATCGTGCCGCCGCAGATCAACAAATACTATTCGGTCGATCTGGCACCGGAAAAAAGCATGATCCAGTTCCTGCTGGCAAACGGGTTTCAGCCCTATTGCGTCAGCTGGCGCAATCCCACCAAGGAACACCGCGAATGGGATTTGACGACCTATATCGAAGCACTCGACGAGGCCTGCGATGCGGCGCTGGATATTTCCGGTTCGGAGTCCGTCAACATCATGGGATCTTGCTCCGGCGGTATCACGCTCGCCACCTATGTTGCGTGGCTGGCCGACCGCAAGCAGGGCAAAAAGATCAATGCCGTCATTGTTGCAGTCTGCGTGCTGGACACGATGGCGGCGCAGGACAATGATTTTTCGGCGCTGGTATCCCCGGAAAGCGTGATGCTGGCCAAGAAAGCCTCCCAGGCGCGGGGTGTTCTGGATGGCCAGGAAATGGCGAAAATGTTTGCCTGGATGCGTCCGAACGACCTGATCTGGAATTACTGGGTCAACAACTACCTGCTTGGCAATGCCCCGCCGGCATTTGACGTGTTGTTCTGGAATGCCGATACGACACGGCTTCCGGCCGGCCTGCACGGCGATTTCCTCGACATGATTTTCAGCAATCCATTCATGAATCCCGGCAAACTCTCGATTGGCGGTCACCCGATCGACATGAGCAAGGTCAAGTATCCGACCTACGTCATTGCAGGCACCACCGATCACATCACGCCGTGGAAGGCGGTCTATGAGACCGCCCGACTGTTCGGCAGCGATACGACGTTCATCCTGTCGAATTCCGGCCATCTGCAAAGCCTGCTCAACCCGCCGGGCAATCCGAAATCCTGGTTTGTGAAAGGCAAGGCCCGACTGAAATCAGCCGATCGCTGGGCTGAAACGGCGACGAAACACGAGGGCAGCTGGTGGCTCGACTGGGCTGAGTTCTTGAAATCGAAATCCGGCGACGAGGTGAAGAAACCATCCGAGCAGGGCAATAAGAAACATCCGCCCATCGACCCGGCACCGGGCACCTATATTTTCGAGCCGTGAGCCGGATCGACGATACGCGAGGGACATCAACAACCAACATGAGCGAACGGGGAACCTGACAATGGTAGCTGCCGAAGAGGCACAAAGCGGCAATCAACAGCATGAACTCGACATTCAGATGATGGAGGTCGAGGGACAGAAACTCCGGGTGGCGACAAAACCGGGACCGGTAGGAAAACCGCCATTGCTGATGTTCAACGGCATCGGTGCGAATCTTGAGCTCGGCGTGCCGTTCCTGTCGCAATTGAAGGACACCGGCGCGATTATTTTCGATGTGCCCGGCATCGGCGGCTCGCCGCTGCCGGCGCTTCCCTATCGTCCGTCGACACTTGCCCGCTGGGCAAAGAAACTGTGCCAGCAACTCGGCTATGAACAGGTTGATGTGTCTGGAGTGTCGTGGGGCGGCGGCCTGGCCCAGCAATTTGCCAGGCAATACCCAAAAATCTGCAGGAAACTTGTTCTGGCGGCGACGTCAGCCGGATGGGTGATGGTGCCGGGAGCACCCAGCGTGCTTTCCAAGATGGCCAGTATCCGGCGTTATACCGATCCCGGTTACATGCGCTCCATTGCGGCAGAAATCTACGGCGGTGATTTTCGCCACGACGATACGCTGATCAATTCTCATGCGGCGGCGATGCGCCCGTCTTCCAATACCGGATATACGTTGCAATTGTTGGCAATGGTTGGCTGGACCAGCGCACCATGGCTGTGGCGGCTGAGACAGCCAACCCTGATCATTTCGGGGACTGACGATCCGCTGATTCCCGTCGCCAATGCCCGTCTTCTGGACAAGCTGATTCCGAATTCCCGGCTTGAACTGATCGACAACGGGCATCTGTTCCTTGTCACACAGCCGGAAGAGAGTGCCGTGATGATAGAGGATTTCCTGCACGGCGATGGCTCATCATCGGTTTGACATCGGCTGATTCAAATCGGCAGTCCTCTTGGCCCATGCCAGGATTCGATATTTTTCTATGACAATGCCGCCGGTGTCGGCTAAATCTTTCAGCAGGGACGATCGTTACGCCGAACAGGCGAGGGAGTAGCAGGATATGCGCTGGAAAGGCCGTAGGCAGAGCAGCAATATCGAAGATCAGCGCGGCCAATCGGGCGGTGGTGGATTGCGGACGGGCCGTGGCGGTCGTGGCGGCGGATTAAGGCTTCCGATCGGACGCGGCAGCGGTGCCAAAGGTGGTGGCATTTCCGGTATTGTCATGCTGGTGGTGCTGTTTTTCGTGCTCAAGGCCTGCGGCATAGATCCGATGCAAATTCTGCAAGGTGGTGGCGGCGGACAAGCGCCAAGCCAGACCACTGAACGGCAGGCTCCCGGCCGCGCGGACGAGATGACACAGTTTGTCGCCACGGTGCTGGCTGAAACCGAAGATGTCTGGAACGGCGTGTTCAAGGCAGAGGGCGTGCAGTACCGCGAGCCAAATCTGGTATTGTTCAGTGGCCAGGTGCGCTCGGCCTGCGGATTTGCATCGGCAGCTTCAGGGCCGTTTTATTGTCCCGGTGACAGCAAGGTCTATATCGATCTGTCTTTTTACGATGAGCTTTCCCGCCGCTTCAAGGCGTCGGGCGATTTTGCTCAAGCCTATGTTCTTGCGCATGAAGTCGGCCATCATGTGCAGAACCTTATTGGCGTACTGCCGAAATTCAACAAGATGCGCCGGAACCTGAGCGAGACCGAAGCCAACCGGATGTCGATCCGGGTCGAGTTGCAGGCTGATTGTTTTGCCGGTATCTGGGCGCATTACACGGCGCAGAAGGGGTTGCTGGAAAAGGGTGACATCGAGGAAGCGTTGAACGCGGCCAACCAGATCGGCGACGATACGCTGCAAAAACGCACCCAGGGTTACGTCGTCCCGGAAAGCTTCAACCACGGCACGTCGGAGCAACGGCGGACCTGGTTCGCCCGCGGCCTGAAAAGCGGCAAGCTGGCCAGCTGCGATACGTTCAACAATCCGGTGTAATCCGCTACCAGTGCGTCAGGCCAAGCAGCTTTTCACCCAGCGGTGTTAACTGCGCGGTTTTGGCATTCTGTTTTTCCCAATGGCGAGGATCACCCGGAAAGGCGGCGCGATCGGGATGACCTAACTCGCGCCACATACGGATGCGGTCCTGGCGCTCGAGTTCGTTTTCCTGTTCTGCCGGGTACATGGAAATATATTGCGCCATGCGGACGCGATCGTTTGAATGGTTCGGTCGCACACCGTGGGCCAGAAGCGAATTGAAAATAAGCAAGTCGCCAGCTTCCAATTCGACGTTGATTACGTCAAAACCGGTGGTGTCGGGATGTCTTGGTTTCCGGTCAACCGGCTGACTTTTTTCCCACTCGTCGAAATTTTCGAACAGCCCGGGGACACACTGAAATCCGCCAACTTCGCTATCCTGCCTGTTCAGGCTCAATACACCCTGAACGCCGATCGGCAACGGCCGCAAGGTTGTATCAACGTCCCAATGAACAAATCCATCCGGGTTGCCTTTGTTGATACGTGGTGGATTGAGATTGGCTCGGTCGATTGCGACCCAAAGATCTTCTCGGTCCCAGATATCGACAAAGGCATTGTAGATACGTGGTTCCATCCGATTGTCCCAGAGATACTGATGGTTGTAAATTTCCAGCATTCCGGTGTTGTTCAACTCTTTCATCTTGTGTTCGCGCCGTTGCGGCGCATGCCAGGTTGACGGATCGTTCGGAACTTTTTCGTCAAAACGCCAAAGCAAGTCGGCCAACCGCTCGATATTGTCATGCGGAACCGCGTTCTGAACAACAACAAAACCCTTGTTGGCCCAATGATGCCAATCATCCATCGACAACACCCGCAATGGCAGGGTCTTGTTGATATCTTTCAACTGGGTTGTGACCTGCGAATTGCTCGGATGGCTGTCGTTTTTAAGCGTGGTCGCCAAAAGCGTCTCCGTTGTCTCTGTCGCAGTTTGCGGTCACGAGCCGACGATCGCAACAGGACAATTCACATCCTGCCACGCCATATAGAGAAAAACACAATCGGGAATGGTCCGGCGTCAGGCGCTTTCGGCCATTGCCGGTTCGCCGCGCCGCTCGCGGATCAGATTGACGAAGCGCCGGAACAGGTAATGCGAGTCCTGCGGGCCGGGTGAGGCTTCGGGGTGGTGTTGAACGGAAAACACCGACCGTCCCTTGACCCTCAGACCACAGTTCGAATTATCGAACAGCGACAGGTGGGTCGCCTCGACGCCTTCGGGCAGCGATTCTGAATCCACCGCAAATCCATGGTTCATCGAGACGATTTCGACCTTGCCGGTGGTGAAATCCTTGACTGGGTGATTGGCGCCGTGGTGACCTTGATGCATCTTCACCGTCGTTGCGCCCAGCGCAAGTGCCAGCATCTGGTGGCCAAGACAGATGCCGAATACCGGGATGTCGGTTTCCAGCAGAGCGCGGATCATCGGAACCGCGTAAGCACCGGTGGCTTCCGGGTCACCCGGACCGTTTGACAGAAAAATGCCGTCGGGACTGAGCGCCAGTATGTCCTCGGCGGATGTGCTGGCCGGGACGACCGTCACTTTCGCGCCAAGACCGGCAAGCAGCCGCAGAATGTTGCGCTTGACGCCGAAATCGACGGCGACGACGTGAAAAGATGGATCTGCCGTGTTGGCATAACCCTCGTTCCACACCCATGGCACTTCGCTCCAGCCGGAAGATTGACCGGAGGTTACCTCTTTTGCCAGGTCCAGTCCGACAAGCCCGTGCCACTTTCGCGCGCGGGCCTTGAGATCGGCAATATCAAAATTACCATCCGGCGAATGGGCAAGAACCGCATTTGCCAGGCCCTTTTCCCGAATCAGAGCGGTAAGGGCACGGGTATCGATACCGGACATGGCGACGATGCCGCGTTTTTTCAGCCAGTTGTCCAGATGTGATTGCGAGCGGTAATTGGACGGATTGGTCACCTCCGCACGGAATATCGCGCCCAAAGCACCGGCTCGCCTGGCCGGGTTGAGGTCTTCAATATCTTCGTCATTGGTGCCGATATTGCCGATATGTGGAAAGGTGAACGTCACGATCTGTCCACTATAGGACGGATCGGTCAGGATTTCCTGATAGCCGGTCAGCGCCGTATTGAAACAGACCTCCGCTTCGACGCTGCCCTCGGCTCCGAGGCCCTTGCCTTCAATGACCGTTCCATCAGCCAGAACCAGCAGCGCAGTCGGTTTTTGCGTGGTCCAGGGGGCTGTTTTATTCATCACGCGGCTGCTCCCGTCGAATTGATTTGCGCACACTTGAAACCGATGCCGCGATGAACCATCTAGGGCGCAGAGCATCGGGTGACGATCCGTCAGAGATCACCATCCGGTTGGATCCCAAGTCAGAAATTGTCCATGCAGGTGGCGGACAATAGGCAACTCGGCCGACCCGGTCAATCGTTTGACCTGCTCTGGTAACAATATTTTTTTCATATAGAAATCAGCAAGTTACCGAGGCAGAAACGATTTGCATTGGCGTATGCCCAAAGCTATTGTCCGACCCCACAGAAGGACTGGAGTAAAGAGCCATGCGCGAAAAGATCGCCGAGGCACTTAAAACCGCTGTGAAATCCCAGGACAAACGGCGTGTGTCGACGCTCCGTCTGATTCTGGCGGCGCTGAAGGACCGCGATATTGCGAATCGTGGCGCGGGCAAGGACCCCGTCAGTGGCGAGGACGTGCTTTCGATCCTTGCCAAGATGGTCAAGCAGCGCGAGGAATCGGCCCGGCTGTATGAAGAAGGCAACCGCCTCGAACTCGCCGAGCAGGAACGTGAAGAAATAGAAATCATCCGGGACTTTCTGCCTCAGCAATTGTGCGAGGAAGATGTCCAGGCGGCCTGTGCGCAGGCAGTCGAGGAAGTTGGCGCCGATGGCCTGCGTGATATGGGCCGCTGCATGAATGTGCTGAAGCAGAAATTCAACGGGCAAATGGATTTCGGTAAGGCCAGCGGTATCGTCAAGACGATCCTGACCCCTTAGGCAACGGACCTGTAAACATGTTAGAGCCCGGGGGGTCATGCGGGCCCCTGTGCAAAAAGCGTGCAGACGCTGTATGGCGCCTGTGCGGAGGCGTATTATGATGCCGCGCGCTGCAAACAGTTTCAGAGTTCGAATTCATGCGATTTTCCACTTCCTTCCTGGACGAGATTCGCGATCGTGTGCCGATTTCAACGGTCATCGGCAATCGCGTTACGTGGGATCGCAAGAAAACCAACACTCAGCGCGGCGATTACTGGGCCTGTTGTCCGTTCCATGGCGAAAACACACCAAGTTTCCACTGCGAGGACAGCAAGGGCCGCTATCATTGTTTTGGCTGCGGCGTTTCAGGTGACCATTTCCGGTTTCTGACCGAACTTGACGGCATGCCATTTCCTGAAGCCGTTTCACGTATTGCCGACCAGGCGGGCGTGCCGATGCCGGAACGTGACCCGGAAGCGGAAAAACGTGAGGAGGCACGCAGCAGCCTGTCCGATGTGATGGCTCTGGCAACACAGTTTTTTGAGGAAAAACTACAGGCGGCGGGAGGGGCCAAAGCCCGTGGTTATTTGCGCGAACGAGGATTGTCGTCGGCCACCCAGGTGGCGTTTCGCATCGGCTTCGCCCCCGACAGCCGCAACGCGCTGAAGCAGTTTCTGGCCGACAAGGGCGTTCAGAAGGAACAGATTGAGGCGTGCGGGCTGGTTGTCCACGGTCCGGATATCGCGGTTTCCTACGACCGCTTTCGCGACCGCATCATGTTTCCGATCGAAGACACCAGAGGCCGCGTCATCGCATTTGGCGGGCGGGCGCTGTCTCCGGATGTGCCGGCGAAATATCTCAATTCGCCGGAAACCGATCTCTTTCACAAGGGCAACGTGCTGTACAACCTCGCCCGGGCGCGAAAGGCGGCGGGCAAGGATGGCACCCTGATCGCCGTTGAAGGTTATATGGACGTCATTGCCCTGACCCAGGCCGGCTTCGAGAACGCCGTGGCGCCGCTCGGAACTGCACTGACCGAAAATCAGCTGGACCTGATGTGGCGGGTGGCTGGCGAACCGCACCTGTGTTTTGACGGTGACATGGCGGGCGTACGGGCTGCCCATCGTGCCGCCGATCTGGCATTGCCGTCACTTCAACCGGGCAAATCCGTCAGGTTCGTGCTGATGTCCGAAGGCCAGGATCCGGACGACCTGATCAAGGCAAGCGGCCCGGAAGCCTTTGCCACGCTGCTGAACGAGGCGCGTCCGCTGGCTGATATGCTGTGGGCGCGCGAGACGGCGGGTGGTGTATTTGACACACCCGAGCGCCGTGCCGAACTGGAGCGGCGACTTCGCGATCTGACCGGCCGAATTGGCGATGAGAATGTACGCCGCCACTATGCGCAGGACATGCGTGAGCGGACGGCGGTTTTTTTTGGCCGCGAACCTGCTTCCAGCCGGCAATCGGACGGTTCGGGCAGAGGGCAATCGGCTGGTTTCCGCAGGCCCGGTGCCGCCAGCGGCCGGCGAGCAGTTACCGACAGCCTGGCGCGCTCCGCCATGGTGAAATCCGTCGGCGGGCAAACGCCGTTGCGCGAAACCGTGCTGATCGTCTGCGCCGCCAATCATGCGGTGCTTCTGGAGGAACAGTTCGATGCCTTCGAAGCACTCAACATTCCACCCGGCGAGTTGAAGCGGCTGCATACCGCAATCATGGATGCTATCGCCACACAGGACATCACGGAACGCGAGGCGCTTGTCGAATGGCTGCGAAAAGCGGGTGTCAGCGAGGAATGGGATCGGGCGGAACAACTGGTTCGCGCAGCCAAGGTCTGGCCGGCGCTCGAAGATGCCGCACTCGACGATGCGCGCGATGCTTTTCGGCAGGCGCTCCACTTGCACCGGATGGCCGGCGCGCTACATAATGAGTTGAAGGAAGCCGAGCTGGCACTTGCTACCGACCCGACCGATGAGAATTTCGAACACCTGCTTGACGTGCAGAACCAGTTCCGGGATGCCCAGGCGATCGAAGCGCTGATTGAAGGATTTGGAATACAGTCAGGGCGGCCAACACGCAGTTTTTGATCAATTGATTCGTTTTTTGTGCCGAATCATGCGAATGCGTCTTGACCTTCCACTGGAATGACGGAATCAGAAACATCATATGACGGTTTGGCGGGGCATTTCCCGCAAGGCTGAAAGAAACAGGGCAGGAATACATCGGCAGACCGAGGCAGCGGCTTCGAACTGTGTCGATTCGAGACGGGTTTAATTCGGCATTAACGCTAACGCGGTTACTCATCCCAGAGCAGCCGTGCGCATGTCGTTGAAGCCTCGTTTCCGGGATGACGATCCCGCTGCGTGCCGCCCCTTGGAGACAGACTTATATGGCGACAAAGCCCAAGCAGAAAGAAGAGGTCGAAACCGAACGCGAGGGCACCAGCGACGGTCCCCTCCTCGACCTTTCCGACAACGCTGTCAAGAAAATGATCAAAGCCGCGAAAAAAAGCGGTTTTGTGACCATGGACCAGCTCAATGCCGTGCTGCCCTCCGAACATGTCACCTCCGAACAGATCGAAGACACTATGTCGATGCTGTCGGATATGGGGATCAATGTAGTCGAGGAAGACGAGACCGCAGAAGACGGCGATTCTTCCAGTGGCGAGGAAAGCAAGGAGGTTGCCGAGAAAACCGGGAGCGCGCTAGCGACGGCGACCAAGAAGGAGCCGACTGACCGCACCGACGATCCGGTGCGCATGTATCTGCGCGAAATGGGTTCGGTCGAATTGCTGTCGCGCGAAGGCGAGATCGCGATTGCCAAACGCATTGAAGCCGGCCGCGAGACGATGATCGCCGGCCTGTGCGAAAGCCCGCTGACCTTCCAGGCGATCATCATTTGGCGCGAGGAACTCAACGAGAGCCAGATTCTTCTGCGCGAGATCATCGATCTGGAAACCACCTACGCCGGTCCGGAAGCCAAGCAGGCACCACGAGTCCCGACTCCGGAAGAGATCGAGCAGGCCAAAAAGGAAAAAGAAGAAAAGGAACGAGCCGCGCGCGCACCGCGCCGCGATGATGACATTACCAATGTCGGTGGCGAAAGCCGGCCGGAAGAAGAAGATGACGAGGAGGATGAGGTCAATCTGTCGCTTGCCGCGATGGAGGCAGAGCTCCGTCCTCAGGTCATGGACATTCTCGATGTCATCGCCGGCACCTACAAGAAGTTGCGCAAGCTGCAGGATCAGCAAGTCGAAAACCGACTTGCCGCCAGCGGCACACTGTCGCCGTCGCAGCAGCGCCGTTACAAGCAGCTCAAGGAAGAACTGATCGCAGCGGTCAAATCGCTGTCGCTGAACAATGCCCGCATCGAGGCTCTGGTCGAGCAGCTTTACGACATCAACAAGCGGCTGGTGCAGAACGAGGGCCGGCTGTTGCGGCTGTCAGAATCCTACGGCGTGAAACGGACCGATTTCCTCGAGGAGTATCACGGTTCGGAACTCGACCCGAACTGGATCAAGCGTATTTCCAACCTTTCGGCCAAGGGCTGGAAGGAATTCACGCGCAACGAGAAGAAATCGATCAAGGATATCAGGGCCGAGATTCAGAATCTTGCCCAGGAGACGGCAATCTCGATCGCCGAGTTCCGCCGGATCGTCAATCAGGTCCAGAAAGGCGAGCGCGAAGCTGCCATTGCCAAGAAGGAAATGGTCGAAGCCAATCTGCGGCTGGTGATTTCAATCGCCAAGAAATACACCAATCGCGGCCTGCAGTTTCTGGATCTGATCCAGGAAGGCAATATCGGCCTGATGAAAGCGGTCGACAAGTTCGAATACCGCCGCGGTTACAAATTCTCCACCTATGCCACATGGTGGATCAGGCAGGCGATCACACGTTCGATCGCAGACCAGGCGCGGACCATCCGTATTCCGGTGCACATGATCGAAACGATCAACAAGATCGTACGCACCAGCCGTCAGATGCTGCATGAAATCGGCCGCGAACCGACACCGGAGGAACTGGCGGAAAAACACGCCATGCCGCTGGAAAAGGTCCGCAAGGTGCTGAAGATAGCCAAGGAGCCGATCAGCCTCGAAACACCGGTTGGTGACGAGGAAGATTCCCATCTTGGTGACTTCATCGAGGACAAGAACGCGGTCCTGCCGATCGATGCCGCCATTCACGCCAATCTGCGTGAGACGACGACGCGGGTCCTTGCGTCGCTGACACCGCGTGAGGAGCGTGTCCTGCGGATGCGTTTCGGTATCGGCATGAACACCGATCATACGCTGGAAGAAGTCGGGCAGCAGTTTTCAGTCACGCGCGAGCGCATTCGTCAGATCGAAGCCAAGGCGTTACGCAAGCTGAAACATCCAAGCCGTTCCAGAAAACTGCGCAGCTTCCTGGACAGCTGACCGCTTCGGCATACACAGAGCTTTCAAAGGGTCGCTTCGGCGGCCCTTTTGTCTATATAAACTTGCATCAGTTCCATCACATCCGGTGCCATGTGGCATTTGACAAAGAGGAGTTCAGTGTGAGCCTGAAAAACAAGACGCTTTTCATTTCCGGCGGCAGCCGTGGCATAGGACTGTCCATTGCACTGCGGGCGGCCCGGGATGGTGCCAATGTGGTGATCGCCGCCAAGACCTCGGATCCGCACCCCAAACTGCCGGGCACCATTCACACCGCGGCAAAGGAGATCGAGGACGCCGGAGGCAGGGCGCTGCCGGTGCTGTGCGACATCAGACATGAGGAACAGGTCGCTGACGCGGTCGGAAAGGCCATCGAGACCTTTGGCGGCATCGATATCTGCATCAACAATGCCAGTGCGATCCAGTTGACCGGAACGCTGGCGACCGACATGAAACGCTATGATTTGATGAACCAGATCAATGCGCGCGGCACGTTTCTGGTTTCAAAGACCTGCATTCCACACCTTAAGAAAGCCGACAACCCGCACATTCTCAATCTGTCGCCCCCGCTTGACATGTCGGCCAAATGGTTCGCCGGACATGTCGCCTACACCATGGCAAAATACGGTATGTCGATGTGTACACTCGGCATGGCGGCAGAGTTCAAGAAAGACGCCATCGCTGTCAATTCGCTATGGCCGCTGACGGCAATCGATACGGCTGCCGTGCGCAACCTGCTTGGCGGCGATGCGATGGGCAAGATCAGCCGCTCGCCGGATATCATGGCTGATGCGGCGCATGTGATCCTGACCCGTCCGTCGCCTGAAACCAGCGGCAATTTCTTCATCGATGAACAGGTGTTGCGGGATGAAGGGGTAACGGATTTTTCCCGATATGCTCCGAATGCCGATGCACTGGCTGCTGACTTCTTTGTTCCCGATGCAGTGTTCGAAGCCTTGCCGACAAAAGTCGTTCGATCGCTCTGACGTGACAACGGGAACGACATTTTGAAACAGAACAACCTGCCGTTCTGGAAAACCAAACGCCTGGAGGAGATGAACCGGGGCGAATGGGAATCTCTTTGTGACGGTTGCGGCAAGTGCTGCCTGACAAAGCTTGAAGACGCTGACACCGGTGAGATCCATTGGACCAGCATCGCCTGCCGCTTGTTCGATGCCGGTGCATGCCGCTGCACGGATTACGCGCGCCGACTGGAACAGGTGCCGGACTGCGTCGGCCTGACACCGGAAAATGTGCGCACACTAACCTGGCTGCCCTCTACCTGTGCATACAAATTGATCGCCGAAGGCCGGGAGCTTTATGAATGGCATCCGTTGATATCCGGCAGGCCTGAAACCGTTCATGAAGCCGGGATGTCGATGCGTGGCCGGGTGTCCGGCTGTGAATCCGACATGCCCGACGAGGATGCCTATCTCGATCACGTATTGGAGCAGGAGCCGTAACAATTGGCGAACGCACTTCAGATTCGGATTGCCGGTCCGGCGGACGCGGCAGTGATAACCGGATTTGCGCGCAAGCTTGGCGAAACACAAGGCGATCCGACCGACCTGATCGATGAAGATGCCGTTCGGATGAACATGGTATCGACAGGTTCGCCGATGACGGTGCTCCTGGCCGAGATCGATGGAAAGCCTGTCGGGTATGCGTCGCTGCTTCCCGCCTATGAAACAAGTTATGCCGCATCGGGTCTCCAGACCGTTTCCTGTTCATATTGAATTGTTTGACCGTTTTTTCCGGTTTGCTGGCGAGGCAGGGTTCATGCCGTGGTCTTTACGACCACAAATGAAACCTAACGACGTCCAGCGGGCCTGAAAAACCGGCCTTCGGTGGGCCAATTCAGCCCACCGGACATCGTTGCAAAGCTTGCCCGATGCGCCGCATCGCGCTTCGCTTCGCGCCTTGCCGGACGAACTGATTTGGCTCCATCAAACGGTTCAATATGAACAGGAAACGGTCTATGTCAGCGATCTCTATGTTGACGGGAAATATCGCAACGAGGGGATCGGCCGCCGGCTGATGTCCGCAGCGGCGCGGGTGGCGCGCGATGGCGGAGGTGTTCATCTCTGGTTGACAATGATGAGTGCCAATACGCAGGCCGACCGTTTCTATCGCCGCATTGCTGATGTCCGGGAGGAAGACGTGATGGCTTTCGCCGTGACCGGTGAGACGTTCGAGAGGCTTGCAAGTGAAGCGCCGGCGGTTTCAACTGGGGCAATTGAGGAAATCGACTGGCCAGCCATGAGTGAGACAGCAACGCACGAATTGATTGATCGTTTTTTTTCGGCGGCCAATGCCGGTGATCTGGAGGGCATGCTCGATTGCCTTCACGAGGACGTGGTCCACGATCTCAATCAGGGGGAGCGTCAGATCGGCAAGCAGGCGTTTCGGTGGAACCGCGGTCTGAACGCAAAATATTTCCGCGAGACTTTCAGCGATATCATCGTCATGGCCGGGCAGGGCGGAGGCCGCGCCGCGGCCGAATTCACGCTTCGAGGCACATATCTTGCGACCGCTGAAGGCCTGCCGCCTGCTAACGGTCAGGAATTTGTCCTGCGCGCGGGCATGTTTTTTGAAATCGATGATGGCCTGATTTCGCGGATTTCCGTGCATTTCAACGGCGCAGACTGGGTCGATCAACTGCGGTCTGCCTGACCTTTCGGGTTTTACGACTTCAATGAATGCAGGATGAACGGCGGGTTCCCGACCGGTTCAGGTGCCGCATGCCAATTTCTCTCCATCACCTGCACAAGCAGGTCAGACGGGACACCAAGATGGAGATGATCAGATGATCAAGACAACCCTCAAAACTGCCGCGCTGTCGATGCTGATCGGATTTGGCGCGTTGGCTGCAGCCCCCGCAACTGCCCAGGCTGATGGAATTTACTTTGAATTTGGTAGTGGACATCGCGCCGATTCCGGATTTCGCCGCCATAACGGAGGTTGGCGCAACCACGGCCGCCAGTTTGCGCCACGCCGTTCCTGCAATCCGCGCCGTGCCGTGCGCAAGGCGCACAGGATGGGTCTCAGGCATGCACGTATCCACCGGATCAAGCGTCACAAGATCGTCGTGAAAGGCTGGGATCACGGATACCGCGCCCGCATCGTTTTTGCCCGCGCCCCGCGTTGTCCGGTGCTCGCATACCGATAGGTCAAGTGCCCGGATAGGGCATGCTCAAACAGGTTTGCGTCGGGGTCTTCAGTATGACCCCGCGCATCGACCGAGGAGGCCCAAATGGCCAGAAATAAACTGAAATCCGCCCTTTTTGCCGCGTTCGCCGGTTTCGGCATCGCCATTGCGGTTCAGTCGCCGGCTGCCGCGCAAGACGGTTGCGCCTATCGTTTCAATCCGAGAATGGCTGAATCCATGGGCATTCAGGTGCCGCAAAACTGCAACACACCTGCGGTTCAGGCTCCCGCTCGGGGGGACAGAAAGGTGGGACGTGCTGGCGACCGGAAAGTCGAAGTTCCACGCGTTCGTCAGCGCCGTGCTGTCGAACCGGATCGGGGGCGTCGCAACAATCGTCGCCGTGACCGTCAGCGTGACTATGATGACCGGGAATTCGAACAGGAACGCAACTATCGGCGCCAGGCCCGCCGTTCCTGCTCACCCCACCGTGCCGTCTGGAAAGCTTCCAGAATGGGTCTGCGCAATGCCCATGTTGCAAAGATCCGCCGTCATCGCATCGTCGTTGCCGGTTGGGACCAGGGCTATCGCGCCCGCGTCGTCTTTGCTCGCGAGCCGCATTGCCCGGTCATCGCCTACCGTTGATCGGGAAAATTCGAGGTGCCGATCCGTGTTCGGCACCTTTTTGTCTTATTGCCGGCGTAGATTGGTCTGAAGGGAGGCACAGATATGCTGAAACGTGTGTTGGTTATTTCCTTGTCGTCGCTTGCTATCGGATTTGCCGTGCAGCCGGTGGCGCTGGCGGATGGCCTGAATTCGATGATGCGGTTCAATCCAAGAATGGCAGAGTCCTTCGGACAGCAGGTGCTACCGCCGCCGCAGAACTTCCACCGGGGCAACGGTCACTATTACATTCCGCAACTGCCACATTATGCAGTGAGGTCGCACCGCCGTCACAGCCGCTACAACCGGGGTCGCCGTCTCCGGTTTGACCGGCATCACTCCGGACCGGGTTTCTATTTCGGCCGTTGAGCCCGATAAATGTGGTTGTTTCGACCATATCGGCAAAAGCAGATCCTGATGGATCGGGTGTGCGAGCCCGAATGCCGGGTTGTATCAGTGCGCATATCAAAGTGAAACAAACGAAACACTGAACCGGCCATGCTGAAAACGCTTTGATACATGCGGTCTCCATATCTGTGGACGTTGAAGACAACAACGCCACGGATAATTGGAGACAGACAATGAATACCAAAACAGTTACTGCACTTGCCGTTGCCGCCAGCGTTCTGGCCCTCTCAACTGCTGCCGAAGCCGGTGGCAAACGCCATGGCCGGCATTTCGGCAACAACCACATTTATTTCAGCTGGGGCGGTCATCGCGACTACGATCACGACTTCAGAAGCTCGCCACGTTGCCGCTACTTCTTCCGCAAGGCGCGCCGGACCGGCCATCGCCACTGGTGGAAAAAGTACCGCCGCTGCATTTCTTACGACCGTCATTACTAGGCGCACCGGCGACGTGACGGCACGGCAGACCGCACGCACCCCCATTCTCCGAAGTCAGCCGACACTATCAGGAGACCAATTGCGGGCCTGCTCCGTCACCTGCCACAGCGCCGACATCCGGGCGGTGGTTTCGACCCTGCTGTTCCTCCCAGGCATGGTCAGCCACCGTCCAGGCTGCATGAAAAGGAAATTTGACATGACCACGATGACAAACAATTCGCCCCGGATATTCACCGTTCTGACCGACATCTCCCAGGAATGTGTGGCCGTATTCAACCGTTTCCTGGAGGGGCGTCGCAGGCAACGTGAAGATCTTCACCGGATCAGGAAACTGGCATCGATGGGTGATGTCAGCCTGGCGGATATCGGCCTGATGCGCGCCGATCTCGACTGGATTTCAAGACTGTCGATGTCTGATGCCGCTTATGCCGAACTGGCAGACCGGGCGCGGATGCGGCCGCTGACTTGAGTTGAACCAGGCAGGGGGTGTCTCTAGTTTCCCTTGTAAACCGGCTGCCGCCGGGCAATCCAGGCATCCAGCCCTTCGCGAGCATCGTTGCTCTGAACCATCCTTGCAAATTGCTCCTGCTCGATGTGCAATCCCTCCGATATCGTTGCGTTGAGACCGCGCGTGACGGCGGTGAGAATGCGTGCTGCAGCGAGTGGCGAATGGCGCAGGATGCGGTTTGCCAGGTCGATGGCGCCTGCCATCACATCACCATGCGGGACAATCTTGTTGATCAACCCCAGTTCAAACGCCCGCCTGGGTGTAAACGGATCACCGGTCAGCAACAGTTCCAGAGCCCTTTTGCGGCCGGCAAGCCGCGGCAGGCGCTGGGTGCCGCCGAATGTCGGTGGGATGCCAATGTTGATTTCAGGCTTGGCAAAAATTGCGTTTTCGCTGGCAATCGCCAAATGTGCGGCTTCGGTGATCTCGCAACCTCCGCCAAATGCGATGCCGTTGACCGCCGCAATGATCGGCTTGGGAAAAGCCTCGATCCGTGCCGTCATCGTCTGGCCCCGGCGGACGAAGTCTCTGACGGCGATTTCGGGACCATGCCGGACGCTGTCTGAAAACTCATGAATGTCGCCACCGGCAGAAAATGCGCGGTCGCCGGCACCGGTGATGACAACTACGCCGATGGTATCATCAATTTCTATGGCATTGAGCCGCTCCAGAATTCTGTCGTTTGCGGCATAGTTCAGCGCGTTCAGTTTTTCAGGGCGGTTGAGCGTCAGCACTGCGATCCGCCCGACATTTTCAATCAATACAAGTTCCGGCATCCGGCGATCCTCTTTGAAGGGATTTCGATTGAAGCCAGAATAGATGCGGTGTAATGTAATTTACACTCACTAGTCGGTATACATTCAAATGCCAAGAGATGGCTCAAAGACGCGAATCCGGATTCTCGATGCTGCCAATCGCCTGTTCTACGCCGAGGGCATTCGTGCGGCAGGTGTCGATGCGATTGCGGAGAAGGCCGGCGTTACCAAACGCACGCTCTATTATCATTTCAAGAGCAAGGATGACCTGATCGAGGCCTATCTTGTCTCGAGAGACCAGCCCAATCTCGATGCGTTTCAAAAATGGTTTGAAGCGGCAGAGGGCGACGTTGCCGACAAGGTCAACGCTGTTTTCGAGGGCATGATGCGCGCCACCAGACACCCGAAGTGGCGTGGGTGCGGGTTTCTGCGAACCGCCGGAGAACTGGCCAATCTGCCGGGGCATCCGGCGATCAAGGCTGGCGCGGCGCACAAGAAGAGGATCGAGAGCTGGCTGACCCGGGAGTTTTCAGCCAGTGGCTCGCATTCCCCGGAAAACCTGGCTCGCCAGGTGGTCCTGCTGATTGATGGTGCGTTCTCGGCCATGCTGGTGCACCATGATCCGGCCTATGT
>JAJFHT010000202.1 GCA_021775495.1 Hyphomicrobiales bacterium
GCGGCATCCGACCCGGAAATTGCGGCAAACATGCCGCAAACAAGAACTGTTGCTGAACCGAAGCCGCCTTTTGTCCAGGACGTCAGAGCTTCGGCGACATCCAGAAATTTCCGGCTTAAGCCGGTCCGCACCAGAACATCGCCGGTCAACACAAACAGGGGGATGGCGGTAAGGGCAAATGCGTCAATACCATCAAACAGGGACTCGCCAACCAATGACAGTGGCAAAGCACCTGACATGATCAGCATGAGGATTGCAGCCGATCCGATTGACGCCCAGACAGGTACGGCTACTGCCGCAAGGAATACGAACAAGAGAACCGGGAGATAAAAGTCCATCCCCAATTCGACTGCCGCTAGTTGTTGATTAAACAGCATAGCTCACGTCCCGTCAGTCAAATAGCTGATTGCCTTCGAACACCGGTCTTCCGGTTCGAAGTGAATTGAAATCATGGAGGAAAGACTGCAGCAGACGCAGGATCACCAGTGCAAACCCGACCGGCACCGCCATCAGGAACCACACCTTCGAGATGCGAAGACCATCGGAAACCGAACCAAACTTCCAGGAAACGGCGACTGTCTCGAAAGACCAATAGAGCGCCACGCACGCAACTGCGAACATCACGATATCACCGAACATGTACACCAGAGCCTTCGTTCGCGGGCCCAGATAATGCATGATGACATCTATTCGAATGTGGGCGCGCTCGCGCACGGCGGAAGCGGCGCCGATCCACGCCTGATAAATGACCGAGTAACGAACGAACTCTTCGCCCCAGATGGACGAATAGGAGAATATCTCGCGCCTCAGGACCTCATTCGTGATGGCCGCAACGAGAATGACGTAGAACGTCAGCAGCGCCCATCGTTCAGCGTTTTCATTGAGTAACTTCAACATTCATTTTCCAATCCGAATCGGTTCAACTCGCGGGACCGCAAGCCAAAAATGGTGATTGCAATTCGATGGATCGGGTTAGCGTCAGATGTCTGACGCTAACCTTTGTTTCGCTCAATCAGGCGTCGTGGACGTAGTAGCGCCCCATTGTGCCGGCAGCCTCTTCCAGCTTGTTGAACGCTTCCATCGAACCAGCGAGTTCTACCTTGAATGTGTCCCACTCGGATTTCTGGAAACCACCAGCGGCTTTCCATTCGCCAAGCTGTTCATCTGACAAGGAGTGGAATTCAACACCGGACTTACGCAGTTCCGCCATCGCGTAGTTACGCGCAGCCGGAACTTTCGCCAGATTCTGTTGGGCGGTTATCTCGGACGCAAATTCGATGCCTTCCTGCACATCCTTGGGCAGAGAATTGAACCATTCGAGGTTGCAGGAATATACCTGACTGTCCGGCACGGCCTGAGTAAAGGTTACGTGGCTCAGGATGTCCTTGAAGCCAAAGACGAACAAAGCGCCAACGGACGGGTCCAGAGCGTCGGCGACACCCTGTTTGATGGCGGAAGGCGTCTCTCCCCAGGCTACCGGTGTCGGATTCGCGCCAACCATTCGGTAGTATTGCTGCAGCATCTTCGATCCGGGCACCCGGAACTTCACGCCGCTGAGATCTGAAGGCGTGATAACAGCGCCCGCGCCGCCCTTGCGCACAGCAACAACGCGCGGATCGATGACCACGTAGAAAAGCGTTTTGAAACCCTTCGCTTCAACCTTTGGATGGACATCATTTTTCCATGCATCGGAATTCACAAGGTTGACGAAGCGCTGATTTGCGCCACAGAAGTAAGGCATGTTGATCAGATCGACCGTCGGCGCGAATGGCGCGAAGTTGGAAAGCGAATGCTGCGCGGCCTGGATCGTTCCGCCCTGCACTTTTTGCGCAAGCGCTCCACCAGCACCCAATTGTCCGCCGGGGGCAAGCTTCACATAGACTTTGCCATTGGTCGCGTTTTGGATGTTTTCTTTCAGATCAAGCTGAAGGATTGGGTAGCTTCGCGATGCTCCAAGCACATAGGCGGTAGCCAGTGTCATGGTGTGCTCGGCAGATGTCTGCCGTTCTTTTTCCTCTTTTGCCGTCTGGGCGACCGCTTCGGAGGACCACAGAACACCTCCTGCTCCCGCGACCATGGCTGCAGTGAACGCACCCGCTCCAGCCAGCTTCAGGAAATTGCGGCGTTCTGCCATTTCCAATGTGTCATTTGATTTCATATTGCTTCCTCCCTTTGTGGAAAACTCAAGAATCTTCAGTGTTCGAAATTGCCAATCTTTCGGCCTGCAGGATTGCAACGACGAATAGGACAGATGCGCATAGGAGCAGCACAAGTTCGCCGATATCTCCGATGAGAGATATTCCCCAAACTGAACCGATGAAAACGTGTCCCACGAACAGGACAAACGTCAGGAACGCTATGCGCAAATACATTCTCGCCTCCTCATGCGGCTTGGACGACAAGATCAGTGTAATGGCTTACATTTTGAAATGCAAGCCATTACATTTTCTCATTCTTGAGTTCCATGCCGTCCCCAATTGGGGTAATGGTTTCCTCCAATCCTTGAAGTCTGGAGCGGGGTGAAATGAAACGCAGTCGGCGTAGCCTACCAACACTGGAGGACGTAGCCGATGCAGCGAGCGTTTCCACTGCAACCGTTTCACGGTGTCTAAACGAACCGAACAAAGTATCGGAGAGCACAAGAGCTCGTGTGATGGATGCCGTGGAGAAACTGCGCTATTCGCCCAACTTTGGCGCCCGGGCAATTGCAGCCAATAGAACCGGAATCTTCGGCGCCATCATTCCGACGATGGAAAACTCGATTTTTGCGCGTGGGATTGAAGCATTCCAGAAGGCACTTGTTGCCAATAATAAAACGATGATTGTAGCCAGTTCTGCTTACGACGTGGATCAGGAAGCTGCGCAAATTCGCACATTGGTCGCTCGAGGCGCAGATGGTATTTTGCTGATAGGGACCGACAGGGATCCAGGTTTGTACTCTTTTCTCACGGAAAGAGAGATTCCCGTGGTCATCGCCTGGGCGATTTCAGATGATTGCACCCAGTCTTATGTGGGTTTCGACAATGTCGCAGCGGCGAAATCGCTTGCGAAAAAGGCACTCAAACTTGGCCACAAAAAATGTGCCGTCATTTCGGCTCGAACTTCGATGAACGACAGAGCGCGGGCGCGGGTTCAGGGAACTCGGCAAGCAGTTGCAGAATTCGGACTTGACCCGCAGGCTCTGACAATCGTCGAAACCGACTATTCCATCCAGTGCGGACATGATGCATTCCTGGGACTGAGTCAGGTCGGCCCCGCGCCAACGCTGATAATCTGCGGAAACGACGTTTTGGCGGTTGGCGCGATAAAGGCAGCTCAGCAAATTGGGCTTCGGGTTCCTGACGACGTTTCAATCACAGGGTTTGATGATATTGAACTGGCGTCCGTTGTGAGCCCGGCTCTGACAACTGTGCACGTACCGCATCGTGAGATGGGGAGAATTGCAGCCGAGACATTGGTGTCACTGACAAACGATCCATCTCACCCAATTCAGATAGAGCTGGAAACGTCAATCGTCGAACGCGGATCACTCGCTGCGCCGAAACGCACCGGCTAAATCACCTCATGGTTAGGTAATATCAATCGGCAGGTTTGACGATTCCTTCAACGTCTCAAGCACGATGGCGGTCTTGACGTTCTGCACCGAGTCATGCGGCAGCAGTTCCTCGTTGACGAACTCTGACAGCCCCTTCAAATCCAATGTCACAACCTTCAGGAAATAGTCCATCTCACCGGTCAAGGCATGGGCTTCCTGCACCTGCGGTAGACGCGACACAAGGGTTTTGAACCGATGCGCATTGTCCGGGTTGTGGGTGGCCAGCGTCACCGAGATGATTGTGACGAAACCGAAGCCGAGGCGCTCGCGATCCAGTTCGGCACGATAGCGGCGGATGACCGACATCTCTTCCAGGCGTTGCCGCCGGCGCGAGCATTGCGACGGCGACAGGTTCACCTGTTCCGCCAGTTCGCTGTTGGTCAGGCGGCCATCTTCCTGCAGCAAGGCCAGCAACTTGCGGTCAAACTGGTCCAGATGAACACTATTCATGATTCTTCACCGTATCGTGCATGATTCATGCGCAAATCATCACATGTAGACGCATTTTGCAAACAATTTGCATGTTACAGCGCGCATAATACGCAGGACGTTACTCGATGGGGCAACCGATTGCCCGAAACAGGAGAAGAAGATGGGTCCGTTTCCACATGATGCGCCTGCGGCGGAAATTTCCGATACAAATCCAGCCGGAACCGACGGTTTCGAATTTGTTGAATTTGCACATCCCGAGCCAGAAGTGCTCGAAGCGCTGTTTCAGCGGATGGGATACAAGCCGGTAGCCCGGCACAGAACCAAAGCCATCACCGTCTGGCGCCAGGGCGACGTCAATTACATCCTGAACGCGGAGCCTGGCTCGTTTGCTGCGCGTTTCGTCGACAAGCACGGCCCCTGCGCCCCGTCGATGGCATGGCGGGTTGTCGATGCCGAGCACGCATTGCGCCATGCGGTGAAGAACGGCGCCGAGGAATATACCGGCAACGACAAGGCGCTTGATGCACCGGCAATCGTCGGCATCGGCGGTTCGCTGCTCTATTTCGTTGACGCCTATGGCGACAAGGGCTCGGCCTATGATGCCGAGTTCGACTGGCTCGGCGAGCGCGACCCGAAACCGGAAGGCGTCGGTTTCTACTATCTCGACCACCTCACCCACAACGTTTTTCGCGGCAATATGGACAAGTGGTGGGATTTCTACCGCGAGATGTTCAACTTCAAGCAAATCCATTTCTTCGACATCGAAGGCAAGATGACCGGGCTGGTCTCACGGGCGATCACCTCGCCGTGCAACAAAATCCGCATTCCGCTGAACGAAAGCACCGACGACAAGAGCCAGATCGAGGAATATCTGCGCAAATACAATGGCGAAGGCATTCAGCACATTGCGGTCGGCACCGACGCGATCTACGATGCGACAGACAGGCTGGACGCCAACGGTTTGAAATTCATGCCGGGTCCGCCCGAAACCTATTATGAAAAATCCTATGACCGGGTGAACGGACATGACGAACCGATCGACCGGATGAAAGAGCACGGTATCCTGATCGATGGCGAAGGCGTGGTCGACGGCGGCATGACCAAGATCCTGTTGCAGATCTTTTCCAAAACCGTCATCGGACCGATCTTCTTCGAGTTCATCCAGCGCAAGGGCGACAATGGTTTCGGCGAAGGCAATTTCCGCGCGCTGTTCGAGTCCATTGAGGAAGATCAAATTCGCCGCGGTGTCCTGAAAGTCGAAGCAGCCGAGTAGCGAGAGCGCATGGGGTGCCTGGACCCTCTGGCACCCCGTCCCTCAAGCGTTGCGCGACAGCAATCCGCGCGCAACGACATCGGCCTGAATCTCCGCCGCGCCCTCGAATATGTTGAGTATGCGGGCATCATTCATCACCCGTGAAATCGGATATTCCACTGCGTAGCCGTTGCCACCGTGGATCTGCAAAGCATTGTCGGCACAGGACCATGCCGTCCTGGCCGCCAGCAGCTTGGCCATGCCGGCTTCGATATCGCAGCGGCGGCCTCCGTCCTTTCGGCGGGCGGCCCGGTAGGTCAGCTGACGCGCGGCCGTGATATCGACGACCATTCGCGCAATCTTGCCGTACACCCGCTGGAAACGCAGCAACGGTTCGCCGAATTGGATCCGCTCTTGCGCGTATTGCAATGCCAACTCGCAGGCATTGACCGCAACCCCCACGGAGCGGGCCGCGGTTTGTATGCGCGCGCCCTCGAATGTCGACATCAATTGTTTGAATCCTTCCCCCTCCGCGCCACCAAGCGTCGCGTCGGTGGGCAGCCGGACATTGTCGAATGCAATCGCGTATTCCTTCATGCCGCGATAACCCAGAACTTCGATCTCACTGCCGGAAATACCCGGGTCGGGAAACGGCTCCTCATCGGAGCCGCGGGTCTTGTCCAACAGAAACATCGTCAGTCCGCGATATCCCGGTTCCTGTGGTCTGGAGCGGGCAAGCACGGTCATCAGATCGGAACGTGCGGCGTGGGTGATCCAGGTCTTGCTTCCGGTCAGTGACCAGTCGCCATCTGACTGTCTGACCGCGCGCGTGGTCAACGCGGCTAGGTCTGATCCGGTATCGGGCTCGGTGAAAACCGCGGCCGGCAATATAGCCCCGCTGGCAATGCCCGGCAGGTATTTTTGCCGCTGCGCCGGGGTGCCGGCGATCTGAATCAACTCGCCAGCGATTTCCGAACGGGTGCCAAGTGACCCGACGCCGATATACCCCCGCGACAGTTCTTCGGTGACGACGCACATGGCCAGTTTGCCCATGCCGGAACCGCCATGGTTTTCACCAATTGTCAGCCCAAAGACGCCAAGCGCACCCAGTTCATCGACAATCGACTGCGGGATCAGCTGATTTTTCCGGTGCCAATCATGCGCGTGGGGCACAATTTTTTCATCGGCGAAGCTGCGGAACTGACCGGCAATCATCGACAGCGTTTCATCAAGGCCCTGTGCACCGAAATCGTTACGCCGCAAAACCTCCTCGATGATCAGACCGCCGGTCCGGTTCACACCAAGGTTTTTGCTCGAAATGACATCGGAATGAGCGGAAAGCGCGCGGGCCGCATCCTCCAACCCGAGATGATGCGGGCGAAAAATCTCATCCTGGCTCATCGCCACGCCATGGATGATCTGATCGAAATATTCGGCCATGACGGCACCAAGGAGCGTTTGTTCCAGCCGTCCGATGGCCCCTTGCTCGTGCAGCTGCGAGGCCCAGCCAACAACAGCGTCAAGCGCTTCTGTCAGGGTGGCAATCCAGGCAAATCCGTGCCGGACGAATTGATTGTCCGGCCCCTTTTCCAGCGGCAAAGCTTCGCGCATACGTTCCAGATACTGGTGGCATGCGCCGCCTGCGCCGCGCGCGGCATCCAACAGCGCGTCTGTATCGGTTTCGGTCGGATCAGTTCCACGGGCCGAAGTGCTGCTCATCGTGCGGTCTCTCATTCCGCGCCAAATTCGGCTTCGGCGGTGGTGGTGACGATTCCATCCTGCGCATGGACTTCAAGTTGCAACCTGTCCGTATCGCCGCGGCGGCCTTTGAGTGTCAGCACGTCGCCGAGAAAGGCCGGCGCGACACCACGAAATGCGAATGACCGCAGCGGCCTGCCGGACCATTCCTCTGCTTTCAAAGCCAGCAGCATCGCCTGCAGCGGGCCATGGATCACTCGTTCCGGATAGCCTTCCACTTCGGTGACATAGTCCCGGTCGTAGTGGATACGATGGGCGTTGAAGGTCAGCGCCGAATAGCGGAACAGCTGCACGGCATCAGGTGTTTCGGTTTCGGTCCATTGCGCGGCCATATCCGATTGCCGGCCCGTCCGAGGACCGCCGGAGGTCTGCAGCAGCACGATGGTCTTTTGTTCCTCGACGAGCAGATGTTCTGCTTGAAGCAGGTCTATGGCCACAGTGATCAACCAGATGTCACCCTGCCGGCCTGTTTTCTTTTCGATCCGCGATACGGTTTGCCGTAGCTCGGTTGATGCACCAAAGCGCACCGGACGATGAAACCGCAGACTTGAACCGGCAAACATACGACGTTTTGCCGGGATCGGCGGCAGGAAGTGTCCGGTTGTCGGATGCCCGTCAACACCGATGCGATCGCGTTCGACGACATCAAGGTGATAAAGCCAGTGCCAACAAGGTGGAAGCTCGTCAGCGTCGCTTTCAATGCCGAATGTTGCGGCAAGCTGCTCGCAGGTTTCACGATGGATGATTGCCTCGGACGACCGGCTTTGACCGACCCAGTCCTGATATTCTCCAGCCGGTGCCATCAATCCCCCTCGCCGGCAATTTTGCGGGCGATCAACTCGTCGATATCCTGATCACTCAACCCCGCGGACCTGATGACGTCACGGCTGTTTTGCCCGGCTTCCGGACCGGCCCGCAATTCTCCCTCATCAGAATCATTGACACGGATGGTGGAGCCCGGCACCCGGTAACGACCGACACCTTTGTGATCGACCATCTGAAACATCGGGTTCTGCACGGATGCACGCGGATCCTCCTCCAGCATCTGCGTAAATGTCCGATAAGGTCCAGCCAGAGCACCATACTGCTGCAAAACAGCAAGCAGTTCTTCGAAATCCAGCTTTGAAGACCAGTTGCGCAATAGGCCCGCGATCGCCTTACGCCCTTCATACCGGCCTGCATCGGTGGAAAAATCGAGCCCGGTCTGTTGTTCCAGCCGCGACAGTTCTTCGCCCATGCCGGTTGCCTTGACCAGCGCCCGCCATTGCCCGCCGGTTATCGCCGCCACCATGACATGGCGACCGTCGCTCGTCGGCAGGTCCTGGCCGAAAGCACCGTAGATATGATTGCCGATGCGGGGCCTGTCGGTTCCGGTCAATTCGGTTTCCGCTATGAGACCGGTATTGCCAAGAAATGCGTAAGCGACATCCGACAGGGCGACCGAAAGATGCTGTTTGTCGCCGGTCTCGTCCCGTGCGCGCAGCGCAGCGAGAACAGCTGTCGACAGCGTGAGGCCGGCAACCGCGTCCCAGGCTGGCAGCATATGATTGACCGGTCCGTCGACTTCTTCCGGACCGGTGGCAAGCGGCACGCCGACGGCGGCATTCACGGTGTAGTCGACCGCAGGGGCACCATCATGGTGCCCTTTCAGATCGACCATGATCAGATCGGGGCGGACTTCACAGAGCCGGTCAAATTCAAGCCAGTCCGGTCCGGTCAGATTTGTCAGGACGATGCCGCCACCCGAGCCGCCCGTCCGCAACAGGCCATGCAGGACGGCCTGCCCTTCCGGTGTTTTCAGATCGAGGCAGACCGACTTCTTGGCCCGGTTCAGCCCCGACCAGTAAAGGCTCCTGCCGTTCTCGATCGGCCAGCGATCCCGGTCCATACCTCCGCCGACCGGATCGATGCGAATGACCTCCGCGCCAAGCTGCGCCAAAGTCAGGCCCGCAAGTGGCGCGGCGATGAATGCGGAAATCTCAATGATCCGCAAACCGGATAAAAGGGTGTAGGTCAATTCATTATGCGCAGCGTTGCTTCTTCCAAAGGGTGACATTCGGCAGCGACTCCCAGCCAAAAACCTGTTCACCCGGTCCGTTTGCATGCAGTTCGGCCAACCGTTCCAGTGCCTCGGCCGTTGTCGGCAGATGATCTCTTTGAACCCACCACAAGCCAAAATGCGGCCTTACAGGCACCTCGAACCATTTGGATTTTTTCGCATAGATCCGTTTGTGCACGGTGTTCCAGACAAAGTGCTCCAGATGTTCCGGCGTTTCCCAGACACTCAGATTGACGATAAACCGCGGATTGTCCGTCACCTGAATATTTGAAGCATTGCCTGTCTCGTCCTGCAGGCGCCAGACAAATCCCGGCGAGCGTTCCGCCAGCGCATTGATGCGATCAAGATTTGCCACGAAGTCAGCCAACCGCCCGCTGTCCACGTCGTCCAGAGCTGTGGCAACATTGACCTCTGCGAGATAGGTGTTTTCCGGTTGCATCATGGTGACCTCCTGACAGTGAAACCGGACTGTGTCATGGGACGCAATCGGAATTCAACATATTCCAGCTTCCAAAAAAGTTGCAACGCCCGGCACACGTGCTTTGCTTGCTATGGGACAAACTCGACTTGAATTGGAAATCCCGCGATTTCTCGGGGACTCGTTGTCTATTTTTCAACCATCAGGACGATCTTCCGATCGTCGCGTTGAAATTCATCCGGATTCGTTCAATCATCATTTGATCGATTGTCTTTCCCGCTGTCGGAAGATCAGAAACTTCCGGCAATTTTTCGGACATTTCTCAATGGTGTCGTTCGTAGTCAAAAAATACAAGGTGACCCAGGGGTTGGCGTTCTCCCGGGGATCGACCACTTTCGACACCTATATCGAATGCAACGGTGATGAAGGCGAGTCCCTTACGGTATTGTTTGTAAAAGACCATGCCGTTCCCGGTTTCTCCGATGTTCGCGCAAAACGCGGGACCAGCCATGCCTCTAAAGAACAGTTCGACTGGTATGTCGATTTGCTGCGCAATGAAACGCCGGTCTATGCGATTGTCGACGGCAACCCGAAGATCAACGGTCTGCAAACAACGCATGAAGACATCGGTCAGTCTGAGTATCCCGATCTGGCGGATTGGCTGGAAGCGCATCCGACAGTCAGAAACGCCATCAAGTGGGACAATATCTATTCTTCAATTGCCTATGATGAATGGCCCGATCGTGCCAAGGCGGAACTCAACGACGCGTTTGATCTGGCGGTGCAACTGCAATCGATAGCGCTGACAGACCCGCCTCCAAATCAGATCACTCAGGGCGACAATGATCAGGTTCGCACGCTCCTGAAGCGGGACGACGCCTGGCCACTTTATCTTGCGTATGTGGCGCACAGTCTTGCGGTCGAGATCATGGGTTGGGTGAACTGGAGCGTGGTCGGTTATCCGCCGGAGCAATTGGATGCGCTATTCGATAGTCGCAGTATGTTCCACTGGAATCACGACGAACAACTGTTTGAAATTTATTTGTACGAGCACGGTGTTGCCGTCCCCTCGCCTCCCGCATTGGCTTATGAATTTCTGGTCGAAGGCAATCTCGTTGCTGACGGCCATCTTGGGTCAATCGCCCGGTTGCTCGATTGGTGCCGATGGAATTTGAGACATTTCATGGGGAACTACGAAGTTAGCAACATGGCTGATCATTGGCAGTACCGTGGATTTACGCCTGTCTCACGTGTGATCGGTGGCACCGTATACGCAAAGAAACGCAGCGCCGGACAGAAACATCATACATCCGGATGCCATGGCACCGTTGGGTTTTTGAGAGCAGTGTTGCGGACACTCAACATTCCGGTCGCCTACCGCAAGGCACACAGCCATGCTGTCCCGCATTTCATGAGTGTGAACCGATTTCTTTCCCATGGCGATGACCCCTATGGAAAATTATCCAAGTCGACAGAACCGTTTCCGGCCGAGGATTTGTTGATCGATCATGCGACCTTCCAGAGATGGTTCGGACCCGGCGTCCCGGACGGTGAAGCCGAAGACAACGTCGGCCGAAGGGTTGTCGAACTGGCTGTTGAACATCCGCCGGACTGGCTGCTCTGGCTGCACTGTAAGGATAAGAAGGCAAACCGCCCCCCTGAAAACAGCCTTGTCTTTCTGAAGAAGACGGACGGCAGGTCGGGTGCATGGCTGTCACGCTATTTCTCCATGGAACAGTTGAAACAGAAACAGCTCTGGGAGCGTATTGAACGAAAGATCAAGCAGCGTGGCGGCTGCAACAAGATTCATCCACCGACCTACTGAACGCACGGGACAATCAACAAAGGCAGGTAATCATGGCGGTAAAAACCTTCGAAATATCCAGCTACCGGGTCGGACTGTCCCAGGAAAGGTCTGGCCGTGGAGGCATCAAATACAGTGCCTGGATCGTCTGCGAGGGCGACGGCCACGTCTATGTGATTTATTTCCTGAGACCCGACAGCAGAAAATGGGATGACCGTTACTGGCCGGATCGCAAAGTGGCGATGAGTTTTCTGCCGGAGGAACAATACCCCTGGTACATTGATCTGCTGCGCAACGAGAAACCGATATTTGCCCGCCTGGACAGCGATCCAAAAGGCGCCAACTATGTTTACAGCGGAAGCGAACCAACCGGTGAGGAGGAAAGCAAATTCTCTGCATCGGAAATTGACTGAACCGGCGACGGCCGATTGGTGCACAAATCCACCAGCGGTCCGTAACGTTACCGCCAATCATCTATCAGATAGACGCCGTCGCGGTTGTAACCCGGCTCATTGCCGCGGTGCATGGCAACGCCCTGAATTTCAGTTCGAAAACCGTACGCGATCATCTTCTCATAGGATTGACTGCGGGCAAGGTTCGTTCCGGCAAAAAGCGTGGATCGGCCGCGTGCTGCGGCAAATGTTTCACAGGCCTTTAGGAGCCGATCAAATTTATGCCCTGCGCTGGACCCGCCGCGCACCGCCCCGAACTTCACGAAACAGGTTTCCTCGCCCGCCTCGGTGTCACGGCCGACATGGCAGACCGCCAGGCCGGTCAGACCGTTCTCATCCTGCAGCAGGACGGTATCGCCAAGCTGCTGACGGTCAACAGCCTCAATTTCCGCGCGGATATCGAGGCCCGGGTAAATGCTGTCGGTGAGTTCAAAACAAGCTGCCAGACATTCGGCCTTCCCGGCATCCGATAGAAGCGAGAAGGCCGGTACCGGATCGCCAGGTACCCCCTGCACCACGGATTTCGACATTACAGCGGTCAGGAAACGCGGCCAGAAGCCATAGCGGCGATAGAGTTCCAGATGTTTGGGGCTGTGCGCGTACGTGAACAATCCGACTTGTGCCGTGCCCCATTGCTCGAACCGCGCCATGGCCGGCTCCAGCAACTTCTGCGCAACGCCCCGGTTCCAGAATTCGGGATGGACGGTCAATGGCCCGAAGAAGCCGACACTTCCCCAGTTGGCCGCCAGGTTCGACCCGATCACCCTGCCCTCACACTCCGCGACCCAGGCGGCTGCCGGATCCATGCGCCAGCGGTTGGTGATGGTGTCGATGTCCTGGCGATAATGTTCCGGATCCGGCACCGCATTGAATGTGCCAAAAGCGAGCTGATAGATTTTTCGCGCAGCGGCGATA
>JAJFHT010000203.1 GCA_021775495.1 Hyphomicrobiales bacterium
TGGCCTTCAAGGTAGAAATGATCCTGTCCACCCAGATTCATCGATCCTTTCAGCCGGCGCGGTGCGGCGGCCATCGCTGCATCCAGATCGCCGCGCGCCAGTGTCAGCGGCTGCGTGACCTCCTTGCCGCCGTTCTCCCGCGCCTGCGCGACATCGATGACGGCCGGCAGTTCGTCATAAGAGATATTCGCCAGAACCGCGGCATGACGCGCCTGTTCCCGGGTCTCGGCGATCACCGCGAAAATTGGTTGGCCGAGAAAATGCACCTTGCCCTCGGCAAAGACCGGCTCATCGTGCAGTCCCGTCGGACTGATATCGTTGGAACCTGGAACATCACCGGAAGTCAGCACATCGACCACGCCCGGCGCCGTGCGAACGGCATCGAGATCGATGTTCTTGAATGTACCGTGCGCTACGGTCGACAGTCCGAGATAGGCATGCAGCAGGCCGGCAGGTTCCGGCATGTCGTCGATGTAGACGGCACTGCCCGTCACATGTTTGTGGGCGGAATCATGTCGCAGGTTTTCCCGCACGCCACCCTTGATCCGATCTGCGGTCGCGGCGTTTTCGGCTGTCTGGTTCATTGTCAACTCCTCAGGCTGCCGCATGACGGCTGACCGTCACCGGTGTGCCGCTTGACGTTGTTTCCTGCAAAAACCGCTGCACGAGATTGCGCGCAACCAGGGCCCTGTATCCGGACGAGGCGCGCATGTCGGTCAATGGAGTGAAATCGGCGTCGACGGCTGCCATGGCTGCTTCGACCGAACCGGAATTCCATGGCTGACCGGCCAAAGCGGCTTCCGCCGCCGCGGCCCGTTTCGGTGTTGCCGCCATGCCGCCATAGGCCGCTCTGATCGTCGCGACATTGCCGGCATCATCGCGTTCCAGATAAAAGGCCGCCAGCACCGACGTTATGTCTTCGTCACGGCGCTTGGAGACCTTGTAGACACGGAACTCTGCGCCACCCGCCGGAACCGGCACAAACACGCTTTCGACGAATTCGCCCTTCTCGCGGTCCTGTTTGCCGTAGTCGACGAAAAAATCCTCCAGCAGGATTGTCCGCTGGCGATCGCCCTTGCGCAATGTCAGTTTTGCGCCAAGCGCAATCAGCGGCGGTGGCATGTCGCCAATCGGCGACCCGTTGGCGATATTGCCGCCGATGGTGCCCATATTGCGGATCTGTTCGCCGGCAATCCGGTCGATCAGCGTGCTGAGTTGCGGCAAGCGCTCGGCCAGCGCGTCAAAAGCCGCTGAATAGCTCACGCAGGCACCGATTGTGATGCCCGCCTCGTTCTCGGATATCGCGTGCAGTTCTTCAAGATGGGAAATGAACACAACCGGAGCAATGTCGCGCATGAATTTGGTCACCCACAATCCAACATCGGTTGCCCCGGCGACAATGGTCGCATTCGGCTCCGCCTCCAGTACTGCCGCCAGATCATCGACATCAGCAGGCAATACAAAGCGTTGCTGACCAGAGCCGACATCGACGCGGCTGCCATCTGCATATCCGGAGAGCGTCTTGATCACCGCTGCTCGTTCGGCAGCCAGCGGGTCATTCTTCGGATCTCCGTAACTGGATATGGCCCGCGCCGCCCGCATGATCGATTCATACCCGGTGCAGCGGCACAGATTTCCCTGCAGCGCCTTTTCAATGCGCTGATCGTCCGGCTGCCGGTCCTGCATCCACAATGCATAAAGCGACATAACGAAACCGGGTGTGCAGAAGCCGCACTGGCTGCCGTGAAAATCCACCATCGCTTGCTGCACTGGATGAAGCGTATCGCCCTGGCCGAGATGCTCGACGGTGACGACATGGCAGCCATCCAGCGATCCGACAAAACGAATACAGGCATTGACCGATTGATAGGCCAGGTTGCCGTCGACAAGCCGCCCGACAAGCACAGTGCAGGCGCCGCAATCGCCCTCGGCGCAACCTTCCTTGGTGCCGGTCAGGCCGCGTTCAATGCGCAGGAAATCAAGCAGCGTGCTGGACGGTCCGACGGCATCAAGGTTGACTTCACGGTCATTCAGCAGAAATCGGATGGAATTGCGGACATTGTTGGAAACCATGAAACTCAGCTCCCGCGGTAGGTTGAATAGCTGTAGGGCGAAACAAGCAACGGCACGTGGTAGTGCTGATCGGCATCTGCGATGCCGAAACGAATGGGGATTCGATCGAGGAACGCCGGTTCGGGAAGCTCGAACCCGGCAGCGCGCAGATAGGCGCCGGCTTCGAACACCAGTTCATAGGTTCCCGCGGAAAAATCATCACCTTCCAGCAATGGCCCATCGCACCGCCCGTCTTCATTGGTGGTCACGGTCTTGATCGGTTCGGGAAGCCCAGCAGTGATGCGAAACAGCACGATCTGCAGCCCGGCAGCCGGCTTGCCCAGCGCGGTGTCCAGAACATGGGTTGTCAGGCGTCCGCCATTCTTGCTCGACATTTCACGCGATCCTTCAGGTCAAATTTGTGCACAACGGCAAGGCAATCATTTTAATCCGATCCTTTTGTAGCAGAATCATCCACCCGTTTCGCTGAATCCGGCATGAAAAGACTTTCAAATATTTTATGGGAATGGAATGGATAGGCATTGGATATGTTGCCAATGACGGATTCACATATCCAACTTCATTCGTGGTGAAAATGACAGTTTCCATCGACAGATATCCGCGCGACTTGCGTGGTTACGGCGCCAACCCACCAGACCCTAAATGGCCGTCCGGTGCGAAGATCGCCGTACAATTCGTCGTCAATTACGAAGAAGGTGGCGAGAACAATATTCTCCACGGTGACGCTGCTTCCGAAGCCTTTCTTTCCGAGGTGGTCGGCGCCGCGCCCTGGCCGGGTCAGCGCCATTGGAACATGGAAAGTTTTTACGAATACGGCGCGCGCGCGGGGTTCTGGCGGCTGCACCGGCTGTTCACCAGCCGCAATGTACCGGTCACTGTCTACGGAGTGGCAACGGCCCTGCAGCGCTCACCCGACCAGGTCGCCGCCATGCAGGAAGCAGGTTGGGAAATCGCCTCGCATGGGCTGAAATGGATCGAATACAAAGACCACGACCGCGATGCCGAACGCGCCGACATGGATGAGGCGATCCGTGTTCATAGCGAAGTGACAGGTTCTGCGCCGCGCGGCTGGTACACAGGGCGCTGCTCGGTCAACACAGTCGCAATAACGTCCGAAGCCGGTTGCTTCGACTACGTTTCGGACACTTATGCCGACGACCTGCCCTACTGGTTCCCGCATGAAAATGGCGCACAGCTGATCATTCCCTACACACTCGATGCCAACGACATGCGATTTGCCACAAGCCAGGGGTTCAATTCCGGCGATCAGTTTTTTGCCTATCTGAAGGACAGCTTTGACGTGCTTTACGCCGAAGGCGAGGCCGGTGCCCCAAAAATGATGAACATCGGTCTGCATTGCCGTCTTGTCGGCCGGCCCGGCCGTTTCGCCGCCCTGCAGAAGTTCGTCGATTATGTTCTCCAGCACGACGGCGTGTGGTGCGCCCGGCGCATCGACATAGCTGAACACTGGAAAGCCACCCATCCTTTCGACGCCGATGCGTTGCATCCGGCACAGATGGGCAAGGCGGAGTTCGTCGAACGGTTCGGCGGTGTGTTCGAACATTCCGCCTGGGTCGCCGAACGGGCTTTCGAGCGGGAACTGGGCCCGGCGCATGACAGCGCCGGCGGCCTGCACAACGCGCTCGCCCAGATCTTTCGTGCCGCCGGCAACAAGGAACAGCTGGGTGTGCTGACCGCCCACCCCGACCTTGCCGGCAAACTGGCCGCGGCGAAACGGCTGACCGTAAGTTCGACGAACGAGCAGGCCTCCGCCGGTCTTGACGCATTGACCGATGCCGAACGCCAGCGCTTTACCGAACTCAACACCGCCTATGTGGATAAATTCGGCTTTCCCTTCATCATTGCCGTGAAAGGCAGGAACAAGGAACAAATCCTCCAGGCCTTTGAAAGCCGCATCGGCAATTCAGCCGAAGAAGAATTCGCCACTGCCTGCAAACAGGTCGAGCGCATCGCGCTGTTACGGCTGAAAGACATGCTGCCGGAATAATGATTTGAACTCCAACCGCCGTTTCCGGCCTTCAGGTCGGAAACGGTTTCGGTGGCACGATCGCGGCCATGATCGTGCCACCGGCAGCCACCAAAAAAACGACGGTCCGATACCAATGAAACAGATAATTGCACAGCCGCTGACCCGGGATGCGTTCGCTCAATTTGGCGACGTGATCGAAACGGACGGGGCAGAGAGCTTTTTGATCAATGCCGGCAAGTGCACCCGTTTCCACGACCTCGCAAAGGTCGAAACAGCAGGTGAAAACGCCCATACGCTGATCAATATCTTTCGCGGCACGCCCTATGATTTTCCGCTGGCACTGGAGATGGTCGAACGCCACCCATTGGGCAGCCAGGCTTTCATTCCACTTTCGCAAGAGCCGTTTCTGGTGGTTGTCGCACCGGATGCCGGCGGCAGGGCCGGCGATCCGCAGGCCTTCATCTCAGCGCCCAACCAGGGTGTGAACTACGCCCGCAACACCTGGCATGCCGTGTTGACGCCGATCGGCAAGGCGCAGGATTTTGTTGTCGTTGACCGTGGCGGCGACGGCAACAATCTGGAAGAATTTTACTACCCGCAGCCATGGACAATTGCGCTACCGGGTTCATTTCAAGGGACAGATCAATGAACGATCAGATCGAACGGGTCGAGCGGCTGCTCGACGTCATGGAACACGATATTATCCCACTGACGGCCAAGGGCGTTGGTTCCGGCAGCAAGGTGTTCGGCGCGGCCATCCTGCGCAAGGACGATCTGTCACTGGTATTGGCCGAAACCAACAATGAACAGGACAACCCGCTCTGGCACGGCGAGGTTCACGCCTTGAAGCGGTTCTACGAACTTCCGGCAGACCAGCGCCCGGACACAAAGGACTGTATCTTTTTTGCTACCCATGAGCCCTGCTCGCTGTGTCTCTCGGCGATAACCTGGACCGGGTTTGACAATTTCTATTACCTCTTCAGCCACGAGGATTCGCGCGATGCCTTCAACATCCCGCATGACCTGAAAATCCTGAAAGAAGTCTTCAATATCGAACCGGGTGGCTACAACCGTGAGAACGCCTATTGGACTAGCTATTCGCTGCCCAAATTGGCTGATGCGATGGACGCCGAGACACGGATCCGTATCCAGAACCGCATCCGTGACATTACGGGTAAATACAACGCACTCTCCGAGACCTACCAGGCCGGAAAGGACGACAATGCCATTCCGCTGAGTTGAGGTTGGCAATTCACCAAAACGTAAATGCCAAGATCACCGCCGTCGGAGAACACTCCGGCGGCGGATTTGTTTAGGTCAAAGATCTATTTGTCAAAACCAGTCAGACCCAGAAAATTGTATGCTCCGGGTTCCGTTTCAGTTGCAGCATCAACTTTGTACTCCATTGAGAAACTGAGAGAGCCGCTGTCAGAGACATCGAACTTTGACAGCGTAAATGTCTGATAGGCGCCAAGGACATACATGAACCGGCCGTCCTCACTCAGATACATATCCTTGGTATCTCCGGCTGGCGTGCCCTGCTTGCGCAGGGCATACACCGTTGCCGCACCTTCTCCGACCTGAGTAACCTGACCCGGCGCACGGATGTCGAATTCCGAGATAAGGTTTCCGCCGAAGCTGGACACATAGAGCTTGCTTCCATCCCGGCTGGTGATGGTCCAGCACGCCTCATCAATATCGGCACCCCTGCCAGTACCATGATGCTTTACTTTTGTTACCTGCCTGCCGTCATCGGCAAGTACGGTCAAGCTGTGATCACGCTTTTCGGGGACCAGATTAAAGTTCGACACATAAAGCGTGTCGGTCGAATTGTCCCAGCTGAAGCCGATACTGCCGGCGACGCCGTCCTCCTCGAAAAATCTGGGACTGCCGACAGTGCCCGATGCCTGATCAAAGTCATAGACATAGACACGGCTTGGCTTCTCATGAGTCGGCGTTCCGGTAGCAAAATGAGCGATGCCCCAGGTTGAGACCGCCAGCTTGGTGCCATCATGATTGAACGCAACAGTCGTCGGCCCGCCGTTTGTTCCTGAATAGGAATCAAGCATCGTTTCAGCCGAAAGCTTTCCGGTTGTTGAATCAAAAGAAAACAGCTGGATGTTCCGGTCATCAAGCACTGCTTCATGGCCGCCTCCATCGGCGTGAAAAGCCGCGTCCGGGTACATTTCTATGGCGCCTTCGCCGGCACCGCCTTTTTGAACATTCGGATTGTTCCACTGATTACCGATCACGACCCAGTAGTCCGTGCCTCCCGACTTTTTGGGGTAGTATCCAATGCTGACCGGCCGGGTGCCTCCCGAGCCGACATTTTCCTTTCGGGTCAGCGAACCGTCGGATCGATCAATCGAAAATACAGAAATGGTATTGCCGCCGGCATTCACGGCAAGAAGATAATCGTCAATGATCTGGACTGCTCCCTGGGAATCGAAATCACCGGCTGCATCACCGCCGGCAGCGCGATTTGCACCGCCCAACGAACCGGTCGAATATGCTGTCTGCTTACCAAGCGTGCCGTCATCGTGACGTTCGAACGAGATAATCTGGTTGGTCTTTTCGCCGTTGAGTGTGGTGTAAAGATAGCCTGCGACTTCGCCGGCATACGCCGCGGAGGTCATCAGGGAAGCAACAAGCGCTGCACACAGTGTCTTTTGCATTTCCGTCTCCTGGTTTTGTCAAACGCAGGCTCTCCTGCGCCTGAGAAAAACCTAGCCGACGGTGGCGGAAACACTCCAATATTGATGGCTGATCAATTCGATAGCTTCAGGCTATTGTGAGAAATATCTCTGCTCCAGCAGGATGCTTGGATAGCGTGACGGTATCGAAACAATAGAGGTAAAGTATTATTCCGGGCCGCTGCCTGGGAATAAATTTCCATCTCCACTCAAACACATGGAGATGACAATGCCACATAACAGCACAACAATAAGCATAGCTATGGCTCGGACAGCGAACCGGCATATCCGGTTGGCAATGACGGCCCTTCTGCTAGCCGGATCTGCAATGGTTGCGATCGCCGACCGCGCCGACGCGGCAGGCCGTTTCCTCTATATCGAGAGCAACGATCACGCTGAAGGCATGAATTCGATTGTTGCCTATGAGCGCCGCAAGGACGGCAGCCTCGGTCTGCACACAAAGGGGCCATTCCTGACAGGCGGCACCGGCATCGACAACAACACCAACGGAAAACTCGGGCCAAACGACAATGACACGCCGATCATCGCCAGCCCCGATGGAAGGCGGCTTTATGCGGTCAACGGCCACAGCAATACGGTCGCGGTGTTCGACATTCAGCCAGATGGATCGCTATCGCAATTACCTGGTTCACCGTTTCCATCGATGGGTATCGGTCCAGCCAGTCTTTCCATTTCCGGTGACGTACTTCTGGTTGCCAATCGCAATGAAGATCCGGCTCAGATCGATGCCCTGCAAGGCGCAGCAAACTCCAGCTATGTTTCGTTTCGCATTGAAGATAACGGACGCCTGAGCTTTCTGTCGAAAATCCAGAGCAAGGATGGGCACAAAGCGACCCAGGTTCTGTTTTCCAACGCAGATCCGAAGCTCGCTTTCGGCAACGATTTTCAAGTTGATGCCGATTTTGACGGAGACGGCACAGTCTCGAAACTGTTTACTACCGAGGCGCATGTCCGCGGACGCCTGCGCTCCTTCAGACTGACTGATGACGGCAAACTTGTTGATGTGAGCCGGACCGAAATCCCGGAAACGGTTGACCCCGCCCCGGAGGTTCCGACAATACCTCTCGGCATTTGGGATCACCCACAGAAAAACCTGCTTTATGCCGGGCTTGTTACCCGAAACCAGCTCGGGGTTTTCCGTCACGATGACAAAGGGAAATTATCATTTGTCTCGGCGGTCGATAACAGCGGCCAGGATATATGCTGGCTCAGGGTCAACAAGGCTGGAACACGGCTTTACGCGGTCAATAATCTGCCGCGTGAAAATTCCGGAGACATGACCAGCACGATCACCGTTTTCGACATTTCCGGTGGCAATGCGGAACGACCGGTTGAAATATCACGCACAGCAATCCCCCTGCCGCTTGGAACATTCGTCAACAACCGGACAGGAGAGCAGCCAAACAGCACCGCATTCCAGATGACACTCGACCCATCGGAAGAATTTCTCTACGTCATCAATCAGCGGATTGATCAGACGAATCGGAACATTTCACGCGACGGAAACGTGCTTCACGCCTTCGGTATTGAGGAAAACGGATCACTGAGCGTGATTGCATCATATCATCTGCTCGAAGACGGCATCAGTCATCGCGCCCGTCCTCAGGGGGTTGTCGCAATCGATATCAGGTAGTCGAAGCTTGAATGCACCTCAGGGCGCCAAAACAGGAGCGCCCTGAGTCATTTGGTATTGCGGAAATTGTTGCCCGGCTATCAAATCGGCCATCATACATATAGTCTTCATACGAAAGCGATCGACCGGAGGTTTACCGCGGCAATATGCGCGGAATTTGATCAATATGGAGATGCATCAGATCCGCTATTTCCTTGCGGTTGCGCGAACACTGAATTTCACTCGTGCAGCTGAAGAATGCAATGTGGCACAGCCGTCGTTAACTCGGGCCATCAAGAATCTTGAAGCCGAACTCGGCGGCGAACTGTTTCACCGTGAAAGGGCAAGCAGCCATCTGACGAATCTCGGGCGCTCAATGCTGCCGCTGCTGTCGAATTGCTATGACAATGCTGTCGCCGCCAAATCACAGGCAGAATCTTACAGTCAGGGCAATATGGCGAGCCTTCGCATCGCCCTGTCACAAACGATCGATTTCGACCTGGTCGCCGGTGCCATTGGCGAATTGGAACAGGCATTTTCCGATCTTCAGCTATCGTGTCACCGGGCGGCAGCCGACGACGTTGTGGAGTGTCTTCGGTCCGGCGAAGTTGAAATCGCGCTCGCCGGCCCAATCGAGACGACATGGGACAGACTTGATTCCTGGCCACTGTTTTCCGAAGACCTTCATGTAACGCTCAGGAACGATCATCCTGCAGCCGTCCGTTCATCTATCGACCCGACTGAACTTGCCGGTGAAAGGGTGATCACCCGTCCGTATTGCGAACAATGGCAAAAATGCCGAGAACTGCTCGACGCGAGCGGTGTTGAAACCCACCTGTGCCATGAAGTTGACAGCGACAGGGATGCAATTCGCCTGCTTGAAGCAGGCTTCGGCATCAGCTTGCTTCCAAACAGTGTGCGTGTTGGCGAGAACCTGATCAGGATTCCGTTTACGAACCGGTTCGATCGGACAATCAGGCTCTACTCCGTTGCCGGCCGGCTGCGGTCTCCCGCACTCGGTGGTCTGATCAATCTGCTTCGCTCCGCCGATTGGCATCGCTTCGAAAGCGCAGCCGCATCGCAGGTCATCGGCGAAGCAGGCTAATCGCCGCCAGGATCTCTTCCGGTTCCGCACGGCGGCGAAAATCTGCATCGACAAAACTGGCGGCAATCCGCCCGTTTGGGGCCACAACGAAGGTCGCCGGAATCGGGACCAGCCAACCGGAGTTGCCTTGATAAAGCGGTAGATCAATTCCGATTCCTGCGAAGATCGGTTTGATTTCTTCGCCGTACCAGACGGCAAGTCCGAGGGAGAGCGCATAGCCATTGTCGACATCGCTGAGAATCGGAAATTCCAGATGACTTCGGGACTTCAGTTTTTTTGCGAACGCCTGACGTTCGGGAGTGATTGCAATGATGGACCCGCCATGTTCAACCACTTTCGGCAGGATGCCTTGCAGTGCCTCCAGCTCGTATCGGCAAAAAGAGCACCAATGGCCACGGTTCATGCTAACGACCAGAGGTCCCCGCGCCAGCAGTTCCGCTGAGCTGACAAGCCTACCACCGTCATCAGGCAATCGGAACGGCAACAGGGTTTCACCTTGACGCGGCGCGGTTTCACCGGCTTTCGCACCGACTAGCCGATCGACAATCCTGTCATAGGCGCGGGCGGTCACCGGTGCTTTGTTGTCGAGATAGGATGCGTAACCGGAAAGGGCGTCAGCAAGGCTGTTGTTGGCTGCCATATGATCCTTCCAAGATTTTCGAAATGGTTACAAAAACGCCTTTGAACAACGCATATCACCTTCATCAATAGCAATCAGCTATCAAATCGATCTGTGAACGGTATTGGAAGCTCGCGACTTGGGATTCTAGCCTTGAGAAACAGCGCAAAGAAAGGAACCCACGATGAAACGCATATTGATCGGCACATTGACCAGTCTGGTTGTCGGAACTGGGTCCGGATTTGCACTTGGAATCTTTGTTTATCCCTTTTGGTTTTTGAACGATGTTGCGGCTGAAGTGCTGCTGCCGTCGGACCGGCGCTCAATTGTCGCTGAGGCAATGTTTGTTCATGCCAATCCGTCAGATCCCATTCACTGGGGAAAGGGAAACGCCAAACTCTATCGCGACGATGGAGGCGTGTTTCTTGTTCATCTGGAAGATTCATTTCAGGTCGGTCCCGGGCCGAAGTTTCACGTCTATCTGGCCGATACGAAAAACATCAGGTCCGAAGCGGACTTTGAGGCGAGCAAGGTGATCGATCTTGGTCGGTTGCGGGCATTTCAGGGAAGCCAAGTTTACACGGCACCGGCCAATACCGCGATCGATGATTACAGAAGCATCGTTATCTGGTGCAAGGAATTCGGCGTGCTGATCTCTCCCGCCGACCTGACCAGTTGAACATTGATTAGCCGGCAAGTTGCATCGGCACAGAAACATTGAAAACAAACAAGGCGAGATTCGAAAATTGCCAAGAGATTGGCTCCGTACAGCCAAATCGATGGTACCGGTTTCTGCCGCCATAAACGGCAATCCAATTGATCTGAATCAAGTCGTTCGCTCGCCATCAAAGGTAATTTACTTGTTAAGTAGTTATCTGGAGGTATCGAACAGATGGGAAAGATCGTACTCGCGGCAAAATGCACGCATGTGCCAACCATGTTGATGTCCGAGATGGACGGGCCGCTGAAAGGCAAACGCCAGGCTGCAATCGACGGGCATCGGGAAATCGGCCGGCGCGCCAGGCAAGCCGGCGCCGACACCGTTGTGGTCATCGATACCCATTGGCTGGTTAACGCTGCCTACCACATCAACGCCAATCATCACTTCGAGGGCGTCTTCACCAGCAGCGAGTTCCCGCAATTCATCCAGGGACTCGAATATGAGTATGAAGGCAACGCGGCTCTCGGTGACCTGATTGCTCAAAAGGCCAACGACAAGGGCGTCCATACCCTGTCGCACCAGGTCGATTCGCTGGAGCTTGAATACGGTACGCTGGTGCCGATGCGCTACATGAATGCCGATGCCGATCTTAAGGTTGTCTCGATCGCCGGCTGGTGCACGGTGCACAGCCAGCACTCATCGCGCAAGCTGGGAGAAGCCATTCGCGAAGGCATCGAGGCCAGCGATTCCAATGTCGCACTCATCGCGTCCGGCTCGCTGTCACACAAGATCTGGCCCAACGACATCTATGCCGAGAACAATGGCACTTTCACCATTTCCAGCGAGTTCAACCGGCAGGTCGATCTGCATGTTCTGGATCTGTGGCAGCGCGGCGAGATCGGCACATTCCTGAAAATGCTTCCCGACTACGCGGAATATTGCGATGGCGAGGGGAACATGCACGACACAGTGATGCTGTTCGCCGCTCTTGGATGGGACGAATACAAAGGCAGAGGCGAGGTTGTCACGGACTATTTCCCGAGTTCGGGAACCGGACAGACCAATGTGGTATTCAGCCTGGACGAATAGACCCTGACCGCGCGATGAACTGACGTCCGCTCAGGGTTGATTCAGTGCCCAACCAGGAACGGCCGCAGAGCTTCCAGATCCGGTTCAACGCCGAGACCCGGTGCGTCCGACAATGTCGCGCGACCATTGTCGATGGCCCCCAGGGGTCCACACAGCATCGATCGCAAGGGGTTCGGATTGGAATCGATCTCCAGCATGCCGCCGCCGCCGGCCGCGGCAAGCAGATGTCCGGATGCGAGCAGCCCGATTCCACCGCCGAGGTAGTGCGGGCAATACCGCCTGCCGGACTTAAGTATGTTTTTTGCCAGCGGCAGCCCCCTGCTCAATCCGCCCCACTTCGCCAGGTCGGGCTGCATCACGCCCAGTGGCGCCTGGCCTATTGCGGCATCGAATGCCTCATCGCCCATGATGTTCTCACCGGCGGCAAGGGCAATGCCGGTACTGTCTTGCAACACGCGCCACTCGCTCCAGGGCCGGTCGGCGCGCAACGGCTCCTCCAGCCAGTCTAGACCAAACGGCTCCAGCAAAGGCGTCATGTCCTTCGCCTGCGCCAGCGACCAGCCTTGATTGACATCCACCATCAGCCGCGCATCCGGCCCCAGAACCTGGCGCAGGCGTGTAAGGTTTTCGATATCCCGTTCCGCTCCAAATCCGATTTTCAGCTTGAACGCGCGATAACCATCCGCGTAACGCCTCTCCGCCAGTACTTCCGGAGACGTTGGATTGAGGCCGCTGGCATAAACCCCGATCTCCGGATCATCGCCGCCAAGCATCCGCCAGACCGGCGCACTTGCCACGCGACCGGCCAGATCCCAGATTGCAGTGTCCAGTCCGGCGATCGACTGGGCGAACGGTCCCGGTTCGGCACTTTGAATGGCAAGAACCGCCGTGGCACCACTCATCCGCTCGAACACAGCCAACGGGTTCTCAAACGTCTGCCCGACTAGCAGGGGCGCCAGAACACTATCGACAAGCCGTGCGCGATGTTCCGCACCGACAGCCGGAAAATTGCACCACACTTCGCCCCATCCCGTCACGCCGCTATCCGCCGTGACACCGACAAGCAGCATCGGCCGATCGCGCATGATCCCGAATGATGTCTGCACCGGGGTCTCCAGCGGATAGCGGTAAACCCTTGCGGCTACGGATTGGATGGTCAGGGAGATGTTCACGGATCAAGGTCCATTTCCAGATGAATATAGTCACCGCGATAGGTGACTTCGGCGAGATAAATCACCGTGCCGTCGGGCGCGTTGAGCACCCGGCGGACATTGGCGACAGGTGCGTTGACGGTAATATTCAACAGCCGCGCAAGCTCAACATCGGCAACCGATATTCCAAGCGTCTGCCGTGCTCTAGCCACCTTGACCTGCGGCAATGCGGCCAGGATCGGCAGGACCACTTCGTTGCGGAACCGCTCCGGCGCCAGTTGATAGACCCGATCGTCGATATATATCGAGATGGCGCAGTACCGTTCGCCATCTCGGGCATGCACCCGGCGCATATGAAAATAGTCCGGCGCGGCCAGACCATCCTTCTCGGTCAGCACCGGCTGTGCGTGCGATGTCACGATATTCGAAAGATCGGGTGTGTCATGCCGATACATTTCGACCAGGTCTTCGAGCGTCGTCTGCACCTGCAATCGCTTTTTTCGCCCGGCCTTCGCTGTCACGAATGTCCCCCTGCCGCGTTGCGGCGACAACAGTCCTTCCTCGGTAAGCTGCTGGATTGCCGTGCGCACGGTGACTCGCGAGACATTGAATTCGGCCATCAATTGGTCCAGCGAGGCCAGCATGTCGCCGGGTTTCAATTCCTCCCTGGCGATGCGCTGACGGATCAATTCAGCCAGTTGCACATATCGCGGAAGCGGGACATCGCCGAAGAGTTTGCTCATGGGTCTGGCTTTGGGGCTTGCATTAAAGGTCCTATCTATAATACCTTTCATTCAATCGTCCAATACATCTTTCACAAGTTCACCCAGAGGACCATGGCCGTGCCGGTTGCCGAATATGATTTCATCATCGTGGGAGCAGGTTCGGCCGGTTGCGTTCTTGCAAACCGTCTTTCGGCAGACCCGTCTCACCGGGTCTTGCTTCTGGAAGCCGGCGGCTGGGATAGAAATTTTTGGCTCAAATTGCCCGTCGGATATTTTCGCTCGATCTTCGATGAGCGCCATGCGCGACAGTTCAAGGCCGAACCGAGCCAGGGCACGGCGGGCCGTTCGATCACCTGGCCGCGCGGCAAGGTGAT
>JAJFHT010000204.1 GCA_021775495.1 Hyphomicrobiales bacterium
CGCATGTGGTTCCAGAATTTCCTCAAACCGATGATCGGTCAGGGTGATCCCGATCCGGCGGAAGTCGAAGATGCGACCGGCTACTTCGTGCAGTTTGCGGCAATTCTCAATGAGCAGCTGGCTGCAAGACACTATCTGACCGGCGATACAATGAGCATTGCCGATTTTGCGGTCGTGACGTACCTGACTTTGTCGGATCAGGCGAAACTTCCGCTCGACGGGCTCGACAATGTCCACCGCTGGAGCGGCACGATGATGAAGATCGATGCCTTGCGCGATCCCTGGCCGGCCAATTCCGAATCATTCGGATAGGTTGGTCGGCCGTTCAGTGCCGGATCCTAGTGATTGTCGCGCGGCACGCCTTTGGTGCGTGAGATGTCCTGATAGGCTATCGCCGGTTTCAGCACCATGCCCTGATCGAACTGATCAACGATGCCGCGCTGGATTTCCTGCCAGGGGGTCTGATGGTCGGGATATCTATAACCGCCCTGCACCGACAGTTCGCTGCGGCGTTGTTCCAGTTCGCCATCATCGATCAAAATGTTGGCCGTCGCATCATTGAGATCGATGCGGACACGGTCTCCGGTGCGCAGCAGCGCGAGACCGCCACCGACGGCCGCTTCCGGCGAAGCGTTCAAGATTGATGGCGAGCCGGATGTGCCCGATTGGCGGCCGTCGCCGAGACAAGGCAGCGCTGTAATACCCTTTTTGATCAGGTAGGCCGGTGGCTGCATGTTGACTACCTCGGCACCGCCGGGATAGCCGACCGGGCCGGCGCCGCGCATCACAAGGATCGAATACTCGTCAATTCCAAGGGCCGGATCGTCGATACGATCATGGTATTCCTCAGGACCATCAAAGACGAAGACCCTGCCCTCGAACGCCATCGGGTCATCCGGGTTCGACAGATAGCGATCCTTGAATTCCTTCGAAATCCCGCTGGTTTTCATGATCGCGCTGTCGAACAGGCTGCCGGTCAGATTGACAAAACCGGCATCGCGCATCAGTGGCTCCGCCGCCGAGCGGATGACGTCCGGATTGAGGTTCTCAACCTCGCGGCAATTGTCGCCCATGCTTTTCCCGTTGGCCGTAATCGCGTCCGGATGGGGCAACAGTCCGGCTTTCAGAAGTTCCCCGACCACTGCTGGAACACCACCGGCGCGGTGATAGTCCTCGCCGAGATATTCGCCGGACGGCTGCAGATTGACCAGCAACGGGATCTTGTGTCCGACCGCTTGCCAGTCGTCATTGTTGAGTGGCACACCGAGATGACGGGCAATAGCGTTCAGGTGGATCGGAGCATTTGTCGAGCCGCCAATGGCTGAGTTGACGACAATGGCGTTTTCGAAAGCCTCGCGGGTCATGATGTCGGACGGGCGCAGATCCTCATGCACCATGTCGACGATGCGCAGGCCTGTTGCATAGGAAATCTGGCCGCGCTCGCGGTAGGGTGCCGGAATGGCTGCCGAACCGGGCAATTGCATACCGAGAGCTTCGGCCAGCGAGTTCATGGTCGTCGCCGTGCCCATGGTGTTGCAATAGCCGACCGACGGCGCCGAGGACGAGACGATCTGCATGAATTCTTCATAGTCGATTTCGCCGGCAGACAGCCGCTGACGCGATTCCCAGACGATTGTCCCTGAACCGGTGCGTTTACCACGATGCCAGCCGTTTAGCATCGGACCGACCGACAACGCGATTGCCGGGATATTGACCGTGGCCGCCGCCATCAGCAGGGCTGGCGTGGTCTTGTCGCAGCCAATGGTCAACACCACGCCGTCGAGCGGATAACCATAGAGCACCTCCACCAGGGCCATATAGGCCAGGTTACGGTCGAGCGCCGCCGTCGGGCGTTTGCCGGTCTCCTGGATCGGGTGGACCGGGAATTCCAACGGAATGCCGCCGGCGGCAATGATGCCAGCGCGGATACGGGCTGCCAGATCAATGTGATGCCGGTTGCATGGCGACAGGTCAGAACCGGTCTGGGCGATGCCGATGATCGGCTTGCCGGACTGCAGCTCATCCCGGGTCAGCCCGTAATTGAGGTAGCGTTCCAGGTAGAGTGCGGTCATTCCCGGATTGTCGGGATTGTCGAACCATTCGCGCGAGCGCAGTATTTTCGGTTTTGTGGGCTGTGTCATGTCGCGGCTCCGGTAAATTCGGTCGCCGTGGTCTACAACATCGATCCGCGCGCTCCAAGGCGGAACACACGGTTTTCAGACGCGGATTTCCGCCACGCGGCTGGCGCGGCGGAAATCATCGCATTTTACAGGTGATCAGACTTCCGACAGGGTCTTGCGGAAACAGTCGACCATCTCGTCGATGTGGCTCTTTTCGGAAATAAACGGCGGCGCGACAATGGCCGTATCGCCGGTCCATTTGCAGTGGCAGCCGTTCCAGAACAGCTTTTTCTGCAACTCGCCGCCGCGAGCACCCGGCTTGCCTTCTTCTGGCCAGACCTCAATGCCTGCCATCAGCCCGTATCCGCGCAGGTCTCGGACGACATCGAAATCCTTCAGGCTCCAGATCGCGTCGAGAAAATAGTCGGACATCTTGGCAGCTTTTTCGAACAGACCTTCGTCTTCAAAAATCTGTAACGTCGCCAGCCCGGCGGCACAGGCAGCCGGGTGACCGGAATAGGTGTAACCGTGGAAGAACTCGATGGCGTTTTCCGGGGCGGCATTGGTGATCGTGTCGTAGACATCATCATTGGCGGCAACGGCGCCCATGGGAATCGCGCCATTGGTCAGCGCCTTGGCCATGGTCATGATGTCAGGCATGACACCAAACGCATCCGATGCGAATGGTTTGCCCAGCCGCCCGAAGCCGGTGATGACCTCATCGAACACCAGCAGAATGCCGTGCTGGTCGCATATGTCGCGCAGACGGTTCAAATAGCCCTTCGGCGGAACCAGGGTTCCGGTCGATCCGGCGACCGGCTCGACAAACACCGCGGCGATTGTTGAACCGCCATAGGTTTCACAAAAGCGCTGCAGATCATCGGCAAGTTCGGCACCGTGTTCCGGTTCGCCGCGGATGAAAGTGTCCTCCGGGTCCCAGGTATGGCGCAGCATGACGATGTTCGGCATGACGACCGGAAAACTCTCGCGGTTGCGCACCATTCCGGCGAGCGACACGCCACCCATGTTGACGCCGTGATAGGCACGCTCGCGCGAAACCATGCGAACGCGTTGGCTTTCGCCGCGCGCCCGGTGGTAGGCCATCACCATCTTCAAGGCGGTGTCGATCGCCTC
>JAJFHT010000205.1 GCA_021775495.1 Hyphomicrobiales bacterium
GCTTCGCCGACATGTGCACGATGCCGATATTGACGCGCCGGAATTTCTGGTGCGCCACAACCGTGATCTGCCGGCGGTTCCAGGCGGAATAAGAGATGCTGACGGGCAGGTCATTGCGCCTGATCCGGCGTCGCTTCCTGACGACAATCTCGATGTCGAGGTGCTCTGGCGCCATCCCGAATTATTGCTGGCCCAGACTTGCTGGGGGCCGCTGTCGCGTGGACTGGAGCAACATGTCCGGGTGCTTGCCCAACCCTCCTACGATGCGTTCGAGGGCGGGCAGGGGACCTTCTATTCGAGCGCCATCGTCATGCATCGCCGATCCGGAGTGGATGCGGTACCCGCGCCAGTCGATGGTGCAGCCTGCATCCCCTGGGCTCTGCTGCAGAACCGGGTGTTTGCGTTCAATGCTCCGGACTCCCTGTCCGGCACGATTGCGTTGTGTGAGGATTATCAGGCGGCAGGGAAGACCGGCCCGGATCTGGATACCGGTATTCGGACCGGAGGCCATCGTGAGTCGATCCGCGCTTTGGCGGATGGGACAGGCGATTTCGCTGCCATCGATTGCAGAAGCTGGCAGCTTGCACTCGAACATGAGCCCGGAGCCGGGGAACTGGTCACGGTCGGCTGGACCCGGCGACGTCCGGGCCTGCCGATCATCACCTCGTCAGGGCGAAGCGAAGACGAGGTCCGACGCCTTAAACAGGCATTGGCTGCAGCGCAGTACGAATTGATCTAACTCCGCATTTTCTCGCCGGATGGATCGAACGGAGCTTCCGTTACAATCCGCGCCGGGAGGCGGTTTCCGAGGATCTCGATCTCGAACAGGCCATCCTGCTCACTGTCGCCGAGCTCCGCCGGGACATATCCCTGCGCCATCGAACGTTTGATGGTGTGGGCGTAACCGCCTGACGTGACCCAGCCGACCACCCGCCACTCGCCGTCGCGGGCACCTTTTCCGCTCCAGTTCCGGTCATGGCCATCGGTCTCCAGCTGCGGCTCCGTCGAGCCGGTGTTTTGTGACGGCCGCGAAGCCCCAAATCCGTGTGGCGGCTCGATCGTGCCGTAGTCCTTGTCGCCGACCCTGGCCCAGACCGGCTCGTCGCCCATGACATCTGCATCATCGGCATCGATGAAGAATGATACGCGTTTGAGTTTGGGACCGTCGGCATGCTCCCGTGCCGCAGCCTCCCTGCCGACAAACTCGTTTTTGGACAATTTGATGAAACGCTCCATTGCACCTTCGAACGGACCGTAGATGGGACGCAACTCGCGGAACCAGGTCGGGAAGTTCTTTTCAAGACGCATGGAGAGCAGGGCGCGCATGCCGAAATCGACAATGTTGAATTCGGCTCCTGCCTGCTTGATCGCTTCGTAGACGAGCCGTTCGTAGGCTGGTTGCATCCAGATCTCGTATCCGAGATCGCCGGTATAGGACATCCGGTTGACCATGCACGGCGCGCCGCCCACCGCCATCTCGCGAAAATCCATGAAGCGGAAGGCCGCGCCCGACACGTCGTCATCGCAAAGCTTTTCCAGCACCTTGCGCGAATTCGGTCCGGCGATGGACAATCCGACCAGCGTCTGATCGTAGCGATGAATGCGCAGCTTACCATCGGTCGGAAGATGGGTTTCGAACCAGCGCATATGGTAGATTTGCGCGGCTGACGATCCGAATATGATGAAACGCTCGTCGGAAGCCTTTGCAATGGTGAAATCGCCAATCAGTTTGCCGGTCTCGTTCAGCATCGGTGTCAAAATGATGCGTCCGGTCCTCGGCATGGTGTTGGTCATCAAACGGGACAGGAACGCCTCCGCGCCCGAGCCCGAGACTTCATATTTGGCGAAATTGGCGATTTCAGTGACGCCGACACTTTCGCGAACGCCGCGAACCTCGTTGCCGACCTGCTGAAAATCGTTGGACCGGTGGAATGACAGAATGTCGACCGGTTCCTTACCCTCGGGAGCAAACCAGAGCGGTGTTTCAAGCCCCCAGCTGTCACCCATGACGGCATTTTGCCTGAGCATCGTCTCATAGAGCGGGGTGGTCTGTTGCGGTCGGGCCGCCGGCAGTTCCTCATTGGGGAAGCGGATGGAGAAACGCCGCGAATAGTTTTCCCGAACTTTGGCATTGGTGTAGCGCAGGGTTGCCCATTCGCCGTAGCGCGCGACATCCATGCCCCAGATATCGAAGCCCGGATCGCCATCGACCATCCAATTGGCCAGCGCCAGCCCGACGCCGCCGCCCTGGCTGAAACCGGCCATGACGCCGCAGGCCGTCCAGTAGTTGGTCAATCCCTGAACCGGCCCGACCAGCGGATTGCCGTCCGGTGCAAATGTGAACGGTCCGTTGACGATCTGCTTGATGCCGGCGCTTTCAATCGCCGGAAAGTGCCGGAAACCGACCTCCAGGGATGGCGCTATACGGTCAATATCGGGCGCCAGCAGCTCATGGCCGAAATCCCACGGCGTATCGACCGGCGACCAGGGGACGCAGGCCTTTTCATAGGTGCCCAGAAGCATGCCCTTGCGCTCCTGCCGGGTGTAGATCTCTCCCTTGAAATCGATGACACCACAGATTTCACGGCCGGTTGCCTCGTTGTATTCGGCAATTTCGGGCATGTCGTCGGTCAGCAGGTACATGTGCTCCATGGCCAGAATCGGCAGTTCGAGGCCGACCATGCGCCCGACCTCGCGTGCCCACAAACCGCCGGCATTGATCACATGCTCGGCTTTGACGGTGCCGGTTTCGGTCACTACATTCCAGGTGCCATCCGATTGCTGAGTCAGCTCGACAACACGGTTGCGCAGCTCGATTGTGGCGCCCAGCTTGCGGGCGGCCTTGGCGTAGGCATGGGTCGTACCGGAGGGGTCGAGGTGGCCTTCGACCGGGTCCCACATCGCGCCGACGAAGTTGCTCTCGTCCATCAACGGAAACATTTCCTTGGCTTCCGACGGGGTGATCAGCTCGGTCTCGATGCCGAGGTAACGGCCCTTGGCGTGGGTCAGCCTGAGGAAATCCATGCGTTCGGGGGAATCTGCGAGCATCATGCCGCCGGTCAGGTGCAGCCCGCAGGATTGGCCGGAAAGCTCTTCGATCTCCTTGTAGGGAGACACTGTATAGGCCTGCAGCCGTGCGACATTCGGATCGCCGTTCAGCGTATGAAACCCGCCGGCTGCGTGCCATGACGATCCGCTTGTGAGCTCGGAGCGTTCGATCAGCATGACATCCGTCCAGCCGGCCCGGGCAAGGTGATAGAGCACCGAACAGCCAACGACGCCGCCTCCGATAACAACCGCTTTTGTGTGAGATTTCATGATGTTGCTTCCGTTTGTATCAGGACTGATTCAAGCAATTGGAGTGACTGGATCGCTTCTCTTCAGAAATCGGTTGGCACGCCGCCTTCGCCAACCCGCCGTTCCACGAAGCTTTTGAGCTCCTCGGCGGCCGCCGGGTCGATCGGCGGCGGCTGATATTCGCGAAGGCGTTGTTTCCAGACCTGATTGGCCTTTTCGGTCGCGGTCGGGGAACCGGCTTCTGCCCAGGTTTCAAAATTGCGCCAGTCTGAAATCACGGGTGCGTAGAAAGCATCCCTGAAACGGGCCTGGGTCTGTTCGGTTCCGAAATAGTGACCGCCCGGTCCAACCTCGCGTATCGCGTCCAGCGCCAGGCCATCTGGAGACAGGTCGAGCGGTGTCAGGAACTCACTGACCATCTGCAGCAGATCGACGTCGATGATGGTCTTTTCATAGGAACAGGTCAGCCCACCCTCCAGCCAGCCGGCCGCATGTTTGATGTGATGACCGCCCGCGGTCACCGCGCCCCATAGCGAAAATACCGATTCATAAGCCGCCTGGGCATCAGTGGTGTTGGCCGCGCAGACATTCGATGTGCGGTATGGGATTTGATAGCGGCGCGCCAGCTGGCCGCCAACGAGTTGGGCTTTCATATATTCAGGGGTTCCGAAAGCCGGTGCTCCGGACTTCATGTCAACATTGGAGGTAAATCCGCCATAGATGCACGGAGCGCCTGGTTTGACCGTTTGTGCGAAGGCAAGCCCGGCAAGCGCCTCGGCATTTTGCTGCACAAGTGCTCCGGCAATTGTCACCGGTGCCATTGCGCCGGCGAGCGTGAATGGCGTCAAAACGATAACCTGGCCCCGCGACGACATCTGGATGATGCCTTCGAGCATCGGTGTATCCAGACGCAGGGGGGAAGAGGAATTGATGATTGTGAATACGGACGGTTCCCGGGCGAACTGCTCGTGAGACACACCGCGTGCGATGCGGGCGATCTCCATCCCGTCTAGATTTCGTTCCTTGCCCAGTGAGTAGATCGAGAAAACCTTGTCGGTCATCGAGACCGTATCAGCCAGACACTCGAGATGCCGGATGCCGGCATGCAGATCGACCGGTTCCACCGGATAGCCCCCGACCGCATGCAGGACGTTGTGCATCTGGTTGAGTTTCAACAGGTTCTGGAAGTCCTGCCGGTTTCCAGGGCGTCGGCCATTGTCGGCATCCGAACAGTTGGGAGCACTGGCCATCATAGTGAAGAACATGTTGTTTCCGCCAACCTGGATATCGTGAAGCGGATTGCGGGCACGCATCCTGAACTGCGGCGGACAGGTCTTGATGGCGTCCAGTACGAAACCACGGTCGAACCGGACGCGGTCGGAACCGGGTGTCAGCGTAACGCCGGCTTGCTTGAGAATCTGCTTGGCGCCGTCGTGGATGAAATCGATGCCGATGTCTTCAAGCACCTCAAGTGATGCATTGTGTATGGCCTCAAGCTCATCGGCTGAGACGAACTCGGTTGGCGGGAAAGGAAGGCGAGGTTGAGAAAACGCCGGCTGTTCGAACGAACCGGCAGCATCACTGCGTTTTCCGGCGCGTCCCCCGCGGCGTTGTTTGCCCATGGCCTGGGCCTGTTCTGCCTCGCTCATCAAACATCCCCGATTTCCTGCGATGACGCTGATTATCGGGGTCGCGGGCAAATGACACCGCCATCTTGACGACCCGAAGGGTCAGGGATGCGACATGCAAAAAACGCTGGATTTTCGGTGTTCAGGCAGCATGTCGAGTGAATTTTCGACAAAAAAAGAGCGCGCCGTCGGCACGCTCTTTTGCCTGAAGTGTCAGGTACCGTCAGGCGGCGACCGACTCATCATCGTCATGCCGGATCGGGGTGACCATGGCGGAGATCACGTCGTGGATATCAAGTACCCCAGCCATTTTGCCCTTCTCATCGACAACATGCGCTTTTTGCATGTTTCCGTCGGTCATGATCTTGGCCGCGCTTTCCAGATGGGTGCCGAGTGCAATCGGTGCGCCTTCTTTCTTGGTGCCGCGTTTTGCCGGTTTCATGATCGTATCAACGAGAACGACACGGCCGCGATTGACCTCTCTGACGAAGTTGGAAATGTATTCGTCGGCCGGGTTGAGGACGATATCCTGACCGGTTCCCTGCTGGACAACTTCGCCATCGCGCAGGATGGCGATCCGGTCACCAAGCCTCAGGGCCTCATCGAGGTCATGGGTAATGAAGACGACGGTTTTCCGGATCTCCTTTTGCAGGCCCAAAAGCACCGATTGCATATCCATGCGAATAAGCGGATCGAGTGCCGAAAAGGCTTCGTCCATCAGCAGGATCGGCGCGTCATTGGTCAGCGCCCGTGCCAATCCGACACGTTGTTGCATGCCGCCGGACAGTTGATTGGGATAGTGTTCCTCGAATCCCGACAGACCGACCCGATCGATCCAGCGCCGTGCCGATTCTTCCTGCATTTCCCGCGATATGCCCTGAATCTCCAGGCCATAGACCGCGTTGTTCAGAACCGTCCGGTGCGGCAGCAGCGCGAATTTCTGGAACACCATCGCAGTCTGGTGCCGGCGAAATTCGCGAAGCTGGTTCTTGTTCATCTTGCAGACATCGGTTCCGTCGACAAGAACCTCGCCGACGGTTGGATCGATAAGCCGGTTTATGTGGCGAATCAGGGTGGATTTGCCGGAGCCCGAGAGCCCCATCACCACCTGAATTCCACCGCCCGGCATGTCGATGTTGATGTCCTTGAGACCCAGGACATGGCCATGTTTTTCGTTCAACTCGGCCTTGGTCATGCCGGCCTTCACCTGGTCGACATAACGCTCCGGATTGGTGCCGAATATCTTGTACAGGCCTTTGACCTGAATGCCGCCACCGAGTTCTGCTGAATCAACCATGGACAACCTCCTGATGTTTTTGAAGGCGCTTGCCATAAGCCTGGCTGACCCGGTCGAAGATGATGGCGATGCCGACAATGGCCAGACCATTGAACATGCCGAGGGTGAAGTACTGATTGGCGATTGCCTTGAGAACCGGTTGACCCAGTCCCTGGACGCCGATCATCGAGGCGACGACGACCATGGCGAGAGCCATCATGATGGTCTGGTTGATACCGGCCATGATGGTCGGCAGCGCAAGCGGCATCTGAACGTTTCTCAGCCGTTGCCAGTTTGAGGAACCAAACGCATCCGCGGCTTCGAGAACATCCTTGTCCACCAGCCGGATACCTAGATTTGTCAGCCTTATGATTGGCGGAATGGCGTAGATGACGACCGCCAGAAGGCCCGGGACCTTGCCAATTCCAAGCAGCATGACCACGGGGATCAGATACACAAAACTCGGCATGGTCTGCATGATGTCCAGTATTGGACTGACGACGCTTTGCAATCGATTTGACCGGGACATGCCGATCCCGATGGGGATGCCGATGACAATCGACAGGAGTGTGCAGACGAAGGTCATGGCGATCGTCTTCATCGTGTCATCCCACATATCGAAATAACCGATGAGGATGAGTGTGACGACGGAACCGAGGGTGATTTTCCAGTTGCGGCTGGCTACCCAGGCCAGTGCAGCGACGATCAGGAGAATAATCGGCCAGGGCGTGCCGGTCATGAATTTCTCGGACTGGATCAGGAACCATTTGACCGGTTCGAAAAACCATTCGATCACATCGCCATATTCCCTGGTGAATCCCCGAAAGCCTTCATCGATGCCCTTTTTCAGGGCCCGAAGGGCCGTTTTGTCCATGCTTGGAAAGTCAGTTAGCCATTCCACCGCTGTTTTCCCCCATTTCATTTTTCAGAGCAAAATGCCTAGGCACTCCGCACAAACTCGTTTTGCTGATTCAAATCGTCCCGTTTGCCGCGCCCCGTTCTCCGGGTGTTCTGTTCGCCGCTTCCCAAAAGTGGCGCGGTCACAATTTTATAGCCCGAACCGCACGAACAAAAAAGGGCGACGGTAAACACCGTCGCCCCTTTTTCACAGTCTAGAGCGTTAGCTCGCTGCCTTTTTTACTTTGGCAGCAACTTCGGGGCTGACCCATTTGGACCACAGGTTTTCCGAATTCTGGATGAAGTATTCTGCACCCTCGACACCAGTTGCCTGGTTGTCGCTCATCCAAGCGGTCAGCTTTCCGAGCTCCAGATTGGTCATCGAGCGGTTCTTGAAATACTCAGCCGCGACCGGCAGACGATCGACCAGATCCTTGACCGCTACCGTGTAGACCTCAGAAACGGCCCAGGCATTCTTCTTCGGATCTTCACAGTCGATTACAGCCGTGCATTTGTCCCAGTGATCCTTGTCGTGCGGCACACCGTGATCAAGCCGGACCATTTCATATTTGCCGAGGATCGATGTCGGTGCCCAGTAATAGCCCATCCAGCCTTTTTTGCCTTCGTAAGCCTTGGCGATCGAGCCGTCGAGGCCGGCAGCCGAACCTGTATCAACCAGGCGGAAGCCCTTGTCTTCGGCACCATAGGCCTTGAACAGGTTGCCGGTCGAAATCTGGCAATTCCAGCCCGACGGGCAGTTGTGCACGGCGCCGTTGGAATCGTCTTCTGGATCCGGAAACAGTTCAGGATGTGCCAGCGCATCGTCGATCGTCTTGATGTTCGGATGAGCTTCAGCGAGATATTTTGGAATCCACCAGCCCTCGACACCGCCTTCGGCAAACACTTTGCCGGCATAGACCAGCTTGCCTTCATTGACTGCCTTGTCGAGCGGCTCGCGAACCGCGTTGATCCAGGCTTCCGGTGCAACGTCCGGCTGGCCTTTTTCCATCATGGCCGTAAGTGTCGGCATTGTGTCGCCGGGAACGATTTCAACTTCACATCCCATCGCCTCAAGCATGATCTTGTCGATCTGAGACAGAACTTCAGCAGTCTGCCAGTTCATGCTGGCGACGGTGATGCTGCCGCAGTCTTCGGCGGATGCCGAACCTGCGAATGCCGTCAATCCAACAGCAAGTATTGTGGAAGCAAGAAGCTTCTTCATTTAGTCATCTCCCATTTGTGTATTATAGTCCAACTATCCAACATTCTCCGCAGTGCCGGGAACGTCAAGAGAAACATAGCCTAGCGGCTTGAACTCTCGGGCGCAACGCAAGCGCGCATTGTTTGGTAAATCCGGCGCATTGGCGACGCAGTATGGTCTATTTGCGACAGTACGGACTATGACGACAATTTACGCCGGGAATGTGACACCCGTTCAAATTGGTTCCGTTAGGTCATGCAGGACCAATTGAATTGGCCTCTGAGGACCAATGAAAAATCGATTGGCGACTGGCGACATTGTCGCGCCAAATACCGACAGGTGGCAGGATCGCGACGGTCTTTGCCGCTGACTGGAAAGTTCACATTCCGCCGGAAAGCTAGAAACGGGTTATGGTGATTGTCGCTTGATGGCTTATCACCGACAATTGTGCCGGTCGGGCGGCATGGAGGATCCAGATGAACAGGCACGTCATTCCACCAAGAGGAAAGACTCCCAAAGGCCGCCAGCTTGAAGAGGGCGCAAGGGAAGAGGTTCTGAGCCTGCTGGGTCCGGGCCCGCGCAAACGCGACCTGCTGATCGAGTATCTGCATCTGGTTCAGGACACCTATGGATGCCTGGAAGCCCGGCAACTGAAGGCCCTTGCCGATGAGGTAGGCATCGCCCAGGCGGAAGTGTACGAAGTCGCCTCCTTTTACGACCATTTTGATATCGTCAAAGAGGGCGAGGACCGTCCGGCGCCGCTGACCATCAGGGTCTGTGATTCCATTGCCTGTATGATGGCCGGATCGGAAAAGCTGATCAAAGAGCTGAATGAGGGTGCCGATCCGGATATGATCCGCGTCATGCGCGCTCCCTGCGTCGGCCGTTGCGCCGGGGCACCTGCCGCCAGGATCGGCAACCGGGAAGTCGATCATGCCAGTGCAAATGAGCTGCTGAAGATGGCCGCGTCCGGGGAATTCGACGTCCTTGTACCAGAATACGTAAGTCTGTCCGCTTATCGCGCCGCCGGAGGTTATGCGGCGTTGCAACGCGTACGTTCGGGTGAACTGTCGGCAGAGGAACTGATCAGGCAATTTTCCGATGCCGGGTTGCGCGGCCTCGGCGGTGCCGGGTTTCCCGCAGGGAAAAAATGGGAGTTTGTCCGCTCCTATGCCGGACCGCGATTGATGACCATCAATGGTGATGAAGGCGAACCCGGTACGTTCAAGGACCGGTACTATCTTGAAAGCGATCCACACCGCATGTTCGAGGGCGCATTGATCGCCGCGCATGCGGTCGAGGCGCAGCGGATCTACCTTTACATGCGCGACGAATACCCGGCCGTGCTGGAAATCCTGCGCACCGAGATTGCGGCCCTGGAAGAGGCCGGACTGGCAGAGCCGGGGTTCATCGAACTCAGACGAGGGGCGGGAGCTTATATCTGCGGTGAAGAGTCCGCGATGATTGAAAGCATCGAAGGCAAACGCGGCCTGCCGCGTCATCGGCCGCCCTATATCGCCGAGGTCGGCGTGTTCGGCCGTCCGACATTGAACCACAATGTCGAAACCCTGTGGTGGATTCGGGATATCATTGACAATGGTTTTGAATGGTTCGCCAGTCAGGGCAGGGAAGACCATCTCGGTCCGCGCTCATGGTCGGTCTCGGGCCGGGTGAAAGAGCCAGGCGTCAAACTGGCGCCCGCCGGCATCACCGTTCGTGAGTTGATCGACGAGTATTGCGGCGGCATGGCCGACGGTCACAGTTTCAGGGCCTACCTGCCAGGCGGCGCATCTGGCGGTATTCTGCCGGCGTCGCTTGGTGATCTGCCGCTTAATTTCGGGGGGCCGCTTGCCGAAGTCGGCGCGTTTGTCGGCAGCCACGCGATTGTGGTGCTTTCGGACAAGGACAGTGTCAAGGATGCGACGTTGAACCTGCTGCGGTTTTTCAAACATGAGAGTTGTGGCCAGTGCACGCCCTGCCGGTCCGGAACGGAAAAGATGGTGGCGCTGCTTGAGAAGACAGGGCCATTGGATGAAGAGGCTATTCGCGATCTGGAGGCCGTCATGCGCGATGCGTCGATCTGCGGCCTTGGACAGGCGGCGCCAAATCCGATGAATCATCTGCTGACCTATTTTCGGGATGACCTTTGAGATGACCAAGACCATCAGCTTCACACTAGACGGCGAAACGGTTTCGGCGTCATCCGACGACACGATCTGGCAAGTTGCCAAACGTGAGGGCAACCGCATTCCGCATCTTTGCCACCTCGATGAACCGGGGTACCGGCCGGACGGCAATTGCCGCGCCTGTATGGTGGAAGTTGAGGGCGAGCGGGTGCTTGCCGCATCCTGTGTCCGCAAGGTCACCGATGGAATGGTGGTCAGGACCGACACCGAACGGGCCGACAAATCGCGCCGAATGGTGTTCGAAATGATGGCAGGAGACATGCCGGCCAAGGAACAGTCGCCGGACAATCAGTCGGCTTTCTGGGAATGGGCCGGCAGCATGGGGATATCCGGTTCCGATCGGTTTGGTTCCAAGCATGCCGCTGCGGTGGAAGCTGAGAATGCCAGTACGCCCGGTCTGCATGACGTCACCAATCCGGCCATCGCCGTCAATCTGGATGCCTGTATTGCCTGTGGGCTCTGTGTTCGCGCCTGCCGCGAAGTGCAGGTCAATGATGTCATCGGCATGGGTCTGCGCGGCAGCCACGCGGTCCCGGTGTTCGACATCCACGATCCGATGGGGCTTTCCACCTGCGTGTCCTGCGGTGAATGTGTTCAGGCCTGTCCGACCGGTGCGCTCTTCGAAAAGCAGATGTTGGATCAGGACAATCGCACCCGCGCGGTTCAGGAGTTCGACAAGGTCGTCGACAGTGTCTGTCCGTTCTGTGGGGTAGGCTGCCAGACGAAAGTCTTCGTCATGGACGATCAGATCATCAAGGTCGACGGGCGCGATGGACCGGCCAACGAAAACCGACTTTGCGTCAAGGGTCGTTTCGGATTTGACTATGTCCGCTCACCGGACCGGCTGACCAAACCACTGATCCGCCGCGATGATGCGCTGAAGGCCGGGGACATCGATCTGCGCGGTGCCGACCCGATGACCGTGTTTCGTGAAGCCAGTTGGGAAGAAGCCCTGGAGAAGGCCGCCGGCGGCTTGAGGACCGTTATCGATCGTGACGGCGGTCAAGCGTTGGCCGGTTTCGGTTCCGCCAAGGGGTCGAATGAGGAAGCCTATCTGTTCCAGAAGCTGGTGCGCCAGGGTTTTGGCACCAATAATGTCGATCATTGTACAAGGCTCTGCCACGCGTCCTCGGTGGCCGCGCTGCTGGAAGGAGTCGGATCGGGCGCTGTATCGGCTCCATTCACCGATGCCCTGAAGTCCGATTGCATCGTGATCATCGGGGCGAGACCCGGACAGAACCATCCGGTTGCCGCGACCTATTTCAAGCAGGCGGCCAAACAGGGCAAGAAACTCATCGTGCTTGATCCGCGCCGGCAGGAAATGATGCGGCATGCAACGCATGCCCTGCAATTCAAGCCGGGGACGGATGTTGCGCTGCTGAACGCGCTGCTCAACGTCATCATCAGCGAAAAACTTTATGACGAGCAATACATCCAGGCCAATGTTTCGGGCTTCGAAGCGCTGAAGGAAAAGGTTTGCGATTTCACTCCCGAAGCGATGGCCGACGTTTGCGGCATCGATGCTGAAATGCTGCGCGACACGGCAAGAACCTATGCCACGGCGGAACGGTCGATCATCTTCTGGGGCATGGGCGTTTCACAGCACACTCACGGAACCGACAATTCCCGCTGCCTGATCGCGTTGGCGCTGACCACCGGCCATGTTGGCCGGCCCGGTACCGGCCTGCACCCGCTGCGCGGACAGAACAATGTGCAGGGCGCGTCGGATGCCGGGCTGGTGCCGATGTTTTTTCCGGACTACCGGTCTGTCGAGCAAACCGATATTCGCGGCGAATTCGAAGATGCCTGGGGTCGCACGCTTGATCCCAAGCGCGGCCTGACGGTGGTCGAAATCATGGATGCGGTGCATGATGACCAGATCAAGGGCATGTATATCATGGGTGAGAACCCGGCCATGTCTGATCCCGACCAGATCCATGCCCGCTCGGCGCTGGCAAAACTCGAACATCTGGTCGTGCAGGACATTTTCCTCACGGAGACTGCCTGGCATGCCGATGTTGTCCTGCCGGCCTCGGCGCATGCCGAAAAACTCGGAACCTATACCAATACCAACCGTCAGGTGCAGCTTGGTCGCCCGGCGATCAGCCTTCCCGGCGACGCACGGCAGGATTGGGAACTGATTGTCGATCTGGCGGGAAGACTGGGACTGGAATGGACATATGGCGGCGTCGGTGATGTCTACCGTGAAATGTCGTCAGTCATGAGATCCCTGAACAATATCTCCTGGGAACGGCTGACAAAGGAAGATGTGGTGACCTACCCGGCCGACGCACCGGACAAGCCGGGCAATGAAATCCTGTTTTCGAGCGGTTTTCCGACCGCGGACAAACGCGGCAAGATCGTTCCTGCGGATCTTCTTGCGCCCGACGAATTGCCCGACGAGGCGTTTCCGATGGTGTTGACCACCGGCCGCCTGCTGGAGCATTGGCACACCGGAGCCATGACGCGCCGGTCGGAAGTGTTGAATGCGATCGAGCCTGAAGGCATCGCCGCGATGAACCCGCGCGAGATCGCGCGCCTCGGTCTGGCCGCCGGCGACATGATCAAGGTGTCGACCCGCCGCGGAGATGTGACGGCGATGTTACGCGTCGATCGCGATGTTGCGGACGGAATGATCTTCATGCCATTCTGTTTTAATGAAAGTCCGGCCAACCGTCTTACCAACCCACAGCTTGATCCATTCGGGAAAATTCCGGAGTTCAAGTTCTGTGCTGCACGGATCGAAACGGCGGCGGCTGAAGCGGCGGAATAATCCGTCCGTCAGATCGGATTTCATGTCGAACTGTCAGCCAGATGCATCCACTGAAAGGCCCGGTAACGTGATCGGCGGACCGGCCGTGACCGTTTCGCGGCGGACTTTGCATGACGATCTGCTGCTGCTCTGTGCCCGCATAGGGTATTCTCCGCCAATCCATTTCTGACATCGCACTGGCTGTTGCCGGATTGAGTCAAGAAATGGAGTGAACCCTATGACATATCAGAACTATTCGACTGCCCAACTACAAGCTATCGACGCTGCACACCATCTTCATCCCTTCACCGATCACAAGGAACTTCGCACTTCGGGAACGCGGATCATCAGCCGCGCCGAGGGAGCCTATGTCTACGATATCGACGGCCGGAAAATTCTCGACGGAATGGCCGGATTGTGGTGCGTGAACATTGGTTACGGGCGCAACGAACTGGCCGATGCGGCACATGCGCAGATGACGGAACTGCCTTACTACAATTCGTTTTTCCGCTGCTCGACACCGTCTCCGATACTTCTGGCGGAGAAGCTGGCCGAACTTGCGCCCAAGCATATCAACCAGGTGTTTTTCGGATCATCCGGCTCCGAATCGAACGACACCGCTCTTCGGTTGGCCAGACATTACTGGGCGCTGAAGGGCCAGCCGGAGAAAAACCGTATCATTTCGCGCGAATGGGCCTACCACGGATCAACCATAGCCGGCACATCGCTCGGCGGTATGGAGGCTATGCACGGACAGCTTTACGGCGCGGTCCCGAATATTGTTCATGTGATGCCGCCTTATGCCTATGAGTTGGCTGAGCCGGGCGAGAGCGACGAGGCTTTTGGATTGCGCGCCGCACGCGCGGTTGAGGAAGCTATCCTTGAGGCCGGACCGGAAAATGTCGCAGCGTTCATCGGTGAAGCCATCATGGGTGCCGGCGGGGTCAAGGTTCCGCCGGAAAGCTACTGGCCTGAGATTCAGCGCATCTGCGCCAAATACGACGTCCTGCTGATGCTTGACGAAGTGATCACCGGCTTCGGCCGGACGGGCGAGTGGTTTGCGGCACAAACGATGGACATCCACGCGGATATGATCACAACCGCGAAAGCACTGACGTCGGGATACCTGCCGCTGTCGGCATTGCTGGTGTCGGATCGAATTGCCGAAGTGCTGGTCGACAAGGGTGGTGAGTTTTATCATGGCTACACCTATACCGGTCACCCGGTGGCCTGCGCCGTCGCGCTGAAGAATCTGGAATTGATGGAACGTGAAGGGCTGGTGGAAAAGACCAGGACCGAGACCGCCCCATATTTTGCAAAAGCGCTGTCGGAACGCCTATCCGGTCATGAGATTGTCGGCGAGGTTCGAACTTTTGGCCTGCTGGCCGGAATAGAGATCGTCAAAGACAAGAAAAGCCGCGAGCGGTTCGATGACGGGGCGGCCTGTGTTCGTGATCACGCCATTGCCAATGACATAATGATCCGCGCGGTCGGCGAAACCATCATTTTGTCACCGCCGCTGATATGGACCGCGGACATCATCGATCAGGCGTGTGATCGGATATCCGCCGCGCTTGATCTTGCCACAAGCGAATTGGGCTTGGCGCAGGACTGAGCAATAGCTACCATTTGCCGATGGCTTGTTTTGGCGTGGGATTTCGGCTGGGCTTTAAAGCGGATCGGGGCGGCCTTGCCCTGTTCGTTGCGATTGTAGCCCTGACTTTGGTTGCATCCCCGCAGTGGGCTGCAGCGCGCAGCTACGCGCTGCTCGTTGGCGTTTCCAATTACCGTTCGGACTCGATCCCGGATCTCAAGGGACCGGTCAACGACGTGCGATTGATGAAGGCCGCATTGCAGACCCGTGGCGTCGACCAGATCAAGGTGCTGGCAGACGGCCATGACGGAGAGCCGACCCGTGCGGCAATCGGTGAGGCGATGGCGGCACTGGCCGGATCCGCAGAGGCCGGCGACCTGATCGTGCTTTACTTCTCCGGCCACGGGACTCGCCAGGCCGATGACGGCGAAGACGAAACCGATGGGTTCGATGAAGTCTTTCTTCCTTCCGACGCCAGCGTCGGTTCTGGCGAGCAAGGCAGCAAGAAGCTCGAAAACGCTCTGATTGACGATGACATTGGTAAGGCTGTCGATGCCATTCGCCAAAAGGGCGCCGATGTCTGGCTGATCGTCGACAGTTGCAGCTCGGGAACCTCGTTGCGCTCGGGTGGAAGCGCTGTAAGGGCGCGCTGGGTCAATCCGGTCGGCCTTGGCATTGCAACCACGAGAGCGGGGCCGGGCAGGGATGCATTGGTCGATACGGCGACGCTTTCGAATCCTGCCGCCGGCAAGGTGTTTGCCTTCTATGCGGCTCAATCGGGAGAGGAAGCGCAGGAGGTCAATTTCGCTGCCGCCGACGGCGATTCAAAAGCGGAACCGGCCTGGTTCGGATTGATGACCGCGAAGCTGGCGGCGCGGCTTTCGGCCGGGAGTGCATACACATACGGTTCATTGTTTCACGCCGTGCTGGCTGACATGAATTTGGCGCGGCTGCCTGGCACCCTGCGACGGCAAACACCGCTTCGCGAGGGAAATATGGGCGATGCGCTGATCGTCGGCAGCAGCGAGACGGAACAACGGGGCGGTTCGGTATATCGGATTGTCAGAGGCAAGCTGCAAGCGGGTCTGATCCAGGGATTGCGAACCGGGGATGTGTTGTCACTGCACGAGGATGCCAATTTGAACGATACGTCGATCGGAATGGCGAAAGTAAAAATTGCGGCAGCGCTTGATTCCCGAATTGAGGTGGTCGCGACCAAATGTGGTGACAAGCTCACTGCTGACGACTGCGAATCCTCCCGGCAATTGTTGAAGAGGGCGCGGTTTGCCCGCCTGTCGGCGCCGGCGGTCCGGAGCGATGTCAAGGTCGCGCCTATTCCAGCCGGATCGAATTCCGATAACGTGCCGGACTGGTCGGGTCACTTGACAGCGGCGTCACAGAGAGCTGGTTCCGATGTCAAGATAACATCAATGAATCCCGATATCGCAATCGTCCGCCAGGGCGAGCGTCTGGGGTTCCTCAGAGCCGGCGAACCGGTGCCAGCAAGGGGGGCCGCACTGGTCTGGGATCCTTCGGATATCGCCGAGGCCGACCGTGCCGGGGCACTGGCCGACGTCCTTGGCCGGATCGGGCGAGCCATTCGAGTCGGTCACCTTGGAAAGGCGGTCGTGGCGGTTTCAAGGTCGCGACTCGGTGGTGGTCTTGGTCCCAAACTGGCAGTGATCGGCGAAGTGGAAACGGTTGAAGCCGCGGTGCTCGATTCCGACCCGGATGCACCGGATTATGATCCCGGCGCTGAATGCCGCCGGGTGAAGAAGCTCCGTCACAAGGCGCGGCCGATAGTTGACGGAGACCGATTCAAACAATGCGAGAGGGTCACCTTGCGTGTTCGCAACCCGCTGGACAGGGCCTTCGACGTCAACGTCATCCACATAGCATCTGATTTTTCCATCCGTGTGTACCACAAACGCATAGACGGCAAGCTGGACGCCGCAAGCAAGGCTGCCGTTCTTGCAAAATGGACAGTCTGTTCCGATTGTCCGGCGCCATCGATCGGCCCGGAAACGCTGCTGACGGTCGTGTCTCCGGCTCGCGAGGGAAGCGATCGGCTGGATTTGTCTGCTCTTGCACAGAAGGTCATTCCGAAGGTTACGCGTGCAGACCAGAATCCGATGTTTGCGGCTTTTCTCGATATGGCTGCCGGGAGGATGCCGAAACGTGGAGCCCTCGCGCCTGCACATAGCAGCGATGTCGTGGTTTCGACGTTGCATTGGCAGGTCATTTCACGCGATGGTGTCGTTGCAAACTAGATTTTTTAATACAGGCTTCATGGACTTTCCGCACATGTTTGTTGCGGTTTCCGGGGCCATTGACGGGCGGATGGCACGGCATGAAAGATAATCTTCGCAATCGGTTTCGACATTGCATCTCAATGGTTTTGGGCGGCATTTTTCTGTCCATTGTGGCGCCAACGGGTATTGCATCGGCACAAGCGCTTTCGCCGCAGCAGTTGGAGATGGCGATCAATGCCCACACCAGTGCCGGGAACATGTCGGCGGCCGCCGAACTGGTCCGCGAACAACTCGACCACGTGTCGGATCCGAGATTTCAGACCGATCTATTGCGCCGCCTGGCCGAACTCAGCGAGGCGGCCGGCGATCCCGCCGTCGCGGCGGAAGCCCTCGCGGCGCTTGCCGACTATCTTGGACAACAACAGCCGCCCTCGGGCGAAAGGGCTCTGTTGCTGATAAAGGCCGGTGATCTCTATGCAAACGCAGGCGACGGGCGGTTGGCACTTGAAGCCTGGCGGCAGGGATTGCGCATCGCAGCGGAATCTGGCCAGCGGCCCCTCGCAGATGATTTAGCCGGTCGGCTCGAAGCGATTGCGCAGAACAAGGATGTGTCAAACCCGGCTGACAGAAGCTTTCTCGCCCAGGCAAAAGACGATCCGGATCTTGCGGTGGAAGCCGGCGAACTTGCGGCAAGCTACCGGGAAATCGGGACGGCCGCCGACAAAGTCTTCAATGCACGTGACATCACCCGGTTTTCGGACAAAGGCTATGCCAGGGTCAAAATCTACTATGCGACCGACCGCGCGCGCGAGGACTCCGAACTGCCGGACGAATTCTATGGCGGCCGCCGTGGAGAACTGGAATACGGCACCGCCACGGTAACGGTGCCGTTGTCACACGAACCGGGACAGATCGAAGCCCCGTCGATATTTTCCTTCACGATCAATGAGGACCCAAGCCGGCATATTGTTCTGACATCCGTCGATCCTGCGCCCGGTAAAGACGTGTTTGCCGGAATGCGTGCACATCTTGCGGCGTCTGACAGCAAGGAAGCGTTCGTTTTCGTACACGGATTCAATGTCACGTTTTCGGAGGCGACAAAGCGTACGGCCCAGATGGCCTATGACATGGAGTTCCAGGGGCTGCCAATCCTGTTTTCCTGGCCATCGCGCGGCAGTACGCTCAGTTACATTGCCGACACCGCGGTGGTGCGATTGAGCGGCCGACGGCTGTATTCCGTCCTGCAGCGCGTGGCATCCGAATCCGGTGCAAGCCGAATTCATCTCATCGCCCACTCGATGGGCAACCGCGCAATGACTGATGCTCTGGAACTTTTTGCCTTGAGCCACCAGGGAGACGAACCGGTTTTCGACCAAGTTCTCTTCACGGCGCCCGACTTAGATGCCGGGCTGTTCAGCGAGATGGTTCGGACGATTCGACGCGTTGCGGCCCGTGTGACGCTTTACGCATCCAACAATGACTGGGCGCTGGTGGTGTCGCGGCAATTGCATGGCGACTCGGCACGGGCCGGACAGGGTGGCGAGGAAATTCTGAAAGCCGAGGACGTCGATAGTGTCGAGATGTCAGCGCTGGGAGATGACATGCTGGCGCACAGCTATTATGCCAACAACGCCTCCGCGTTGACCGATATCCTCTCGTTGTTCTGGCGCGATGTGCCGCCGGAACAACGCTGCGGCATGAAAAGAACCGCTGGGGCGAAAGGCGAATTCTGGCAATACGATCCCAGTCTTTGCGATGGTGATGCGATGCTCGCGGCCTTGCGGGTATTGCACCGCGGCGGCGCTCGAACGCTCGAACAGGCGCGCGCCCTGCTGAAAAAGTCGCTTGGCCCGAATGTTCTTGAGACGATCGGCAATGAACGTATCGAGGCTGCGCTGGCGAAGCTGTACAACCGATAACGGGTTTGGCGCTGGTGATAAGAAATATCGCTCTGATTATCTTATTGCTTGCCGGCCCGTTCCCGGCAGTTGCCGATCAGCGACTGGATGGACTCGTCACGAAGACTATCGAGCATTTGAATTCCGGAGACAATGAAGCGGCGCTTGCCGTTGCCAGTGAAGCAACCGCTCTCGCCAGATCCTTGCAGCGACCCGACCCTGCAACCTTTGCCAATGCGTTGAACAATCATGCCTATTTGCTGTTTCTGCTTGGTCGGGAACCACAGATGGCAGATCGGCTATGGCAGGATGGTCTGGATGTTCTCGCCGAAAACGAACTCAACTTCACTGATGTTTGGTTCCGCACAATTTACAATATTTCGGCAGCACTGATTGCCCGAGGAGATCGTCAGACGGCCGATTCCCGCATCGCGAAAATGATCAAAGATGCGGAACAGGGCGGCAAACAGGGAATGGCGCTGGCACAGGCTGCATCGTTCTACTACTCCCATCAGGACTTCCAAGAGGCCGCCCGGCTGGCGATGCGCGTGATGGATGTCGAGCCTGAATTGCTGCGTCCGGCCGCAACACAGATTTACCTGGAATACGTCAAGACCACCGACAGGTTGTACGAAACGGGGGATGTACCGGGTGCTGCCGCTTTGGCGGATGCCTTGCTCAAGCTTGCCGAGACCTATTTTCCTGGCGAGGCGCAGATGATCCGTAACGCCCATTTTCGAATTCATTCCCAGGCATTCCAGGCCAAGGATTATCTGCGCGCCGCCAATGCCCTGACCGGATGGGTTGCAGTCGGAGGACTGGCCGAGAACGAACTGGCCTACGTCGACGAGATGGCGAGCTCGATGGTTACGGCCGCCCAACTGAGCTACTACAAGGAAAAACGTGACGTGCAGCTGGATTATGCATTTCTTGCCATCGCATTTGCACGGGCGCTTGGCCGGACGGATGATCCACGCCTCGGCTGGGCGCTTCGCGAGCTGGCTGCGGCTCAATCGAACTTGCAGCAATCCGAAGAAGCGGCAAAGAGTTTGCGGCAGGCGCTTGCGGTGCTGCATAGATCGGCCGAAGGCCGCCAGGGTGCTCATCTGATTTACGCCGATATGGCAAGCAATGCCTGGCTTGCCGGTGATTTCCCGCTTGCGCTGAACATGTTTGCCAAGGCAGAGGCGAGCTATGACGCGGGTGGTGATCGGCACCGGCTGTCCGATACCGATCAGGCCATATTCCTGTTCAACCGGGCCGGGCTGCATGTCGAACTGAAGGAATTCGAAAAAGCAGTCGAACTTCTGGAAAGAGCGATACCCCTGCATGAGGGTTCGCGCCGCGAGCGGGCGTTCAAGTGGAATGATGAAACACTAATCGCGACATTTCTGGACAGGCTGGCACTCGTGCGATCAGAACTCGGTGACGATGATGAGGCGCTTAGACAGAGCGATCGGGCAATCGATCTGAGCCGCCGGTTCTATCCGGAACAACATCCCGATCGTGCTAGGCGGCTGGCTAACGCTGCCGACCTGCGCGGCGTTTACGGAATGAAAGACGAGGCAGAACAATTGTTGCGCGAGGCGGTCGCGATTTACCGCGAAGCGCTTCCGGACGATGTCCCGGACCTGGTTGAAACCGAGTTCAAACTGGCGTTGACGCTGCTGTCAAAGGGCAAATTCAATGAGGCCTCGGTCCTTTTGGAACGCATTGTCGAAGCCAGGAAATCACCTGCGTACAGAGAACGGATTGGTGACGCTGCCTGGGAGTTCGAACTGTTTGCCTGGGCGCGGCTGATTGCCGATCAGCCGGGAGCCGGCGAAGCGGCATTCGAAGCGTTGCAGTGGACCCAGATTGCCAGTTCGGCGAGAGCCCTCTCCGGTGCGGCAGAACGCCTCTCGGTGTCGGATAATAATCTGTCCGCCCTGATCCGGGAGCGGCAGGATCTGTTACTGGAAAACACGATCCGGACAAAGGCGCTGATGGCATCGCTGGCTTCGAGCGATACGACAGGATCGGACCTGGCGTCGGGTCGCGGCAGGCTTTCAGCAATTGAGCAACGCCTTCAGGAGATCGACGGGCAACTATCCGACGGTGGTTTCGATCTGATCGGTCTTGGTGCAGTACGTCCGATCGGAATTCAGGCTGTTCAGCGCCTGTTGAAGGCCGATGAGGTGCTGGTGACATTTCTGCTTCCGAGCCTGAAGCCGGGTGTTTTTCCGGAAACCACCGGCTCTTCGAACCGCGTTGTCGCGATCTCGAGAGATTCCTTCAAATGGGGGAAGATCGGAGAAATCAGCCGGCGTAAGCTGGCGGCTCGCGGGCGGGCATTTCGATGTCAGATGGCCATCGCCGATGCGGGGTGTCGCAGCGGCGAAAATAAAATTCTGCGCGCGGTTCTCGATGAAGGGGATGAACAACCGGAGGCATCGGCGACAGAATCCTCCGAATTTGAATTATCCGAGGCACGAGCTCTGTACCGGGACCTGTTCGGTTCGGTGGAGGAACTCGTTTCCGACAAAGAACACCTTATTGTCGTTCCGCCGGGCGACCTGCTGTCATTGCCGTTCCACGCGCTGGTTGTCGATGGCGGTGGCGACAGTCTGAAACAGGCAAATTGGTTGATACGGCGCCAGGCGGTTTCGATATTGCCGTCCGTTCCCAGTCTCAGAGCCTTGCGAAGCGAAGTGGCCGTCCGCCAGCCGGCTGAGCGAAATTTTCTCGGTATCGGCGATCCGGTGATCGGATCACCTGCGTCTGTCGACTGCGGTACCATCAATATTGCAGCGCTGCGTGCTGCGCCGCCCGATATTGCGCTTTTTGATCAGGACGGGTCCGTGGGATTGCCGGTTGCCGATGTCACCAGAATCGCTTCGCTGCCTCGGCTTCCCGATACCGTTTGCGAGTTGCAGGCCCTTCGATCCGCATTGGGCGGGAGTGAGCAGGACCTCTTGCTGGCAGAAGACGCAACGGAACGTCGGCTGAAGAAGCTCGATTTGGACGGCGTATTGGCAAACTACCGCGTTCTCGCCTTCGCGACACACGGCCTCGTTGCCGGCGAAGGCGGAGGTACTGAACCGGGACTGGTCCTGACACCGCCGCAAGAGGGAAGCGTTGACGATGACGGGCTTTTGACGGCCAGTGAAGTATCCGCATTGAAACTCAATGCTGATTTTGTCGTTCTGTCTGCGTGCAATACGGCGGCGGGGGATCGGTCTGATGCGCAAGGACTTTCCGGCCTTGCCCGAGCTTTTTTTCACGCCGGCGCGCGGGCGCTGCTCGTCACCCACTGGTCGGTCTACTCCGAGGCAGCAGTCCGGCTGACGACCGCGACGTTTGCCGCGCGGCGCAAGAACCCCGATATCGGGCGTGCCGAGGCGCTTCGCAGCGCGATGCTGTCGATCATCGATGATCCGGCGGCATCGGCGGAACAATTGCATCCCGCTTATTGGGCTCCGTTTGCGGTTGTCGGCGAAGGCGGATAACGACCACCGGTACAGCATTTGTTTCGAAACCTCCTTGTGGCTCACGCCAATCGGGGCTACTCGACCTGAGCTTCCGTCGACGAATGCTGTCGGTTATTGTGAATGGCCTGTGCGGGTAGCTATTTCAAAATATGAAAGAGAGATCGATGTCCGAACGTGAATTTGATGTCATCGTATTTGGTGCGACAGGTTTCACCGGCAAGCTGGTGGCGGAATACCTTGCGGCCAACTACCGCGATGATCTGAAGTGGGCGATGGCCGGACGCTCCGAAGAAAAACTCGGGCAGGTACGCGATGAGATCAAAGCGCCCGCGGATATTCCGCTCATCGTGGCTGATTCCGCTGATGACAATTCACTGTCCTCAATGGCTGCCCGGACCAAGGTTGTGCTGACGACAGTCGGTCCTTATCAACTTTACGGCACACCGCTGGTCAAGGCCTGCGTGGCGGTGGGAACCGACTATGTCGACCTTTGCGGCGAGCCGGCATGGATGCACGACATCGTTGGCGATTATGTCGATGCCGCCAGGGCATCAGGTGCCCGGATCGTGCTGTCATGCGGCTTTGATTCCGTACCGTTCGATCTCGGCGTTTTCCATCTTCAACAGCATGCGATCGAAAAAACCGGATCGCCGTTGCAGCGGGTCAAGGGCCGTGTCCGCAAGATGAAAGGCACGTCATCGGGAGGAACAGTTGAAAGTTTCCGCCAGACGATGGCGCGGGCCCAGCGCGAACCGGAAATCCTGCAATGGCTGAAGGATCCATTCTCCCTGGTTCCGGATTTCGAGGGCCCGAAGCAGCCATCCGGTTCCCGGCCGGTTTATGATGATGATCTGGGAAGCTGGTCAGCGCCGTTCATCATGGCATCGATCAATACTAAGAACGTGCATCGTTCAAACGCGCTGCTCGGTCACCGTTACGGTGATGACTTCGTCTATGACGAAATGATCCTGACCGGACCGGGAGAAAAGGGCGAGGCGGTTGCCAAGCACATCGCCAGCGACAAATCGATGGCGCAGAGCACGGCGAAGCCGGGCGACGGACCGAGCAAAGAAGAACGTGACGCCGGTTTCTACGACCTCATCTTCACCGGGGTCTCATCCGAGGGCAAACGGCTGACAGCCGCGGTTACCGGTGACAAGGATCCCGGATATGGCTCGACATCAAAAATGATTTCTGAATCGGCTTTGTGCCTTGCAAATGATGTCGATCGTGCCGCCACACCTGGTGGGGTTTACACGACGGCGCCGGCGATGGGAGAAGCCCTGATCAAGCGACTGGTTGCTCATGCAGGACTGACATTCGAGATGGAAGCATAGATTGTAATCCGGCGGCCAATGGTTCCGTCATTCATGCTGCATCGGTGAGTGTCGGTGGCTGCGGTGAATCTGGTCCAGCTTATACGTGATTGCAGCGAAAACGATCCAGCCGGCGTGGAACAGGATGCCGGCAAGAATGACCAGTTCGCCTGAGATCGGGCCGATCGCGGCACGGGTGATCGCGTCTTCGACATTGACCAGTGGAACTGGATGAATTGCCAGTTTGCCGTAATAGGCAATGGCCTGGATCGACAGGATCCAGGAATAATTGTTGCGCAGCCGCCGACCGACCGCGCGGACGAAACTGATGTGGTAGTGCGGCGTGCGGTAGTCTTCCGACAGCATCGCTGTCCAGTCGCCAGTCGATTTGATCGGCTCGCCGCTCAACATTGGCACGTAGAAATCGGTTTCGAGCAATCGCGCCCGGGCGCGAAACAGATTGTAATACCGATAGCGCCGCGCCTCGAACATCAGGAAGAAAGTGACCAGAAATCCGACCAGTACCATTGGCAGCGGTGATGCTTCGACTGTGCTGAAGGTTGCCGACAATGCGATCCCGGTGGTGACAACGGCCCAGTTGGTGGTGTTGTCCAGTCGGGAGCGCCAGTGTGTGCTTCGGTACACTTCGCCGCGATAGAGATGGGCGATCGCACCCATCACGGCAGGGTCGAAATCCTGCGTTGTTCCGTTTTGTCTGGCCGCGTACTGCTTCAAACCAACCCCTTGTTCGGGTTTTTCCTTTTCGTGTCCCGCATCGGCTGAAGCAAATATTATCACAACTCAGCCGACTCTGTTGAAAAACAGAGTGATGCGAACGCAGAACTGGACCCTGGGCGGCGGTGGACGTGCCTTTCTTCGCAGAACGTTCGCGGTTTCTGCGGTGCCAGAAAGATCTCCACCTGTTTGCGGAGGTTCTGGCAACGTAGAAGGTGTGTAGTCGATGAGATGACCAAAAATTTTGGTGACGACGTTGGTAATCAGCGCACGGATTGTCGTGGCGTCATGCTTGATGGCACGCCGATTTTCGGTCACTGGGAGACCTTTTTGACCGCCAACTGCAACGAAACCTTCATTCAGGAAAGTAGTTCACATGTCCGGACCGATTGGATGCGATTGCCGACTGAATGATGAAACCTGCACTTCGCCGAAATTCGTTTCGTTCCGCATTGCGGACATGCGACAAATTTGTTGCCAAGGTCTGCTTTAAAAAGCCCGCACCCGAAGTACTGTCACTCTGGAGTTTGCTGGAGTAGAAGCTTCGCCATGACGGGTGTTGGCCATCATTCAAAGACTGGTGAGCGTTCCGGGATCAGCTTCATGATTGCCGCGGGCGCTCTTGTCGCAATGGCGTCTCTACTGGCAAAGACTCTTGGACTCACCTTGTCTGAGCAGCCGGGGCTGCATCCCTTTCAGGTAAGCGCGGGCCGCTTTGTATTTGCTTTCGTTACCGTTTTTGTTGTCCTCCTGCTGCTCCGCAATAGCCGCCCGACAATAAAGGGTGCAAACTGGAAATGGCATATTTCGAGGTCGATCTGCGGCTGGCTTGGGGTTACTGCGATGTTCACTGCCGTCGCCAGGATGCCTGTCGCGGATGCCACTGCGATCAGCTTTCTCAGCCCTGTCGTAACAATGGGATTCGCTGTTCTGCTTCTAGGCGAACGTTTGGGCTTTAGGAAAATGATCGCTGCCGGTGTGGCATTGGCGGGAGCAATCCTGGTTCTCAAGCCTGGCACCGATGCTTTCCAGATAGCGGGATTTTATGCTCTGGCGGCAGCGGGCTTGATGGGGCTCGAAGCGATATTCGTAAAACGTCTCAGCGATACCGAGCCCGCGCTCCGAGTGTTGATCATCAACAATGGGATCGGGTCGTTGGTTTCGCTTGCCGTCGCAAGCCTCTTCTGGATATGGCCGTCCGCAACACAATGGTTTTTTATGGTTGCATTGGGTTTGGTCATGGTTTCTGGACAGGCGATGTTTATACAGGCCATGAAACGAGGCGAAGCCAGTCTCGTGATTCCGGCGTTCTATTCGGTGCTGGTTTTTGCGGCTTTGTACGACTTCGCGCTTTATCGCGTAGTACCGCAGTGGACAGCTCTTGTCGGCGCGGCATTCATTATGTCCGGCGCCCTTGACCTTGCCCGTCGTCATCGTGGTGTGAATCATCGGCAACTGAAAACATAAGATTCTACAGTGTCAGTCCGCCAAAACCGGCTTTTTGGAGGGCTCAATCTTTCGGGAGCGGGTACACCTCTTCGAAGTTTCGCATTCATCTTTGGCTAACCAAAAAATGCGGAGGGCGAAAAAACGACAGGAGATGGCGTGTTTTTTTGATTGTCTGCGTTTGAAAAGGCGCAAGAGGCATAGATGTTATCAACCGGTCATTCGAAGGAATTCGGCCATGCTTTACGTCTTTAACCGCCAGAACGGCGTTCATATTTCCTGGAACGGCAAAGAAACCCGCGACGTCCGCAAGAACGAAACCGCGCCCTATGGGGCTGTTCAGCCGGCCCTGCTGATAAAGACGGCCTCGGCTGGCTAACACGCCCGACAGACTGACGAATGAATCGTGCCCGTCGTTCCTTTGGAGCGGCGGGCATTTTCTTTTCGTGTTCATGCTGAAAACGACAAACCGCGCTTCCGGATTTCTCCCGAAGCGCGGTTTTGCCACAATAACGCTTGGCCCTGCGCGACGCGATACTCTGCGCAGGCAACGCGCTCCGGTACGCAATACCTGATCCGGAGCGTCTGAACGGCGCGTTGTCCGTCCGTGTTTTCCTTTCTAAAGGCACAACCTTACTGAGCGGTTAGCGAGTGCTTAACCAAGTCTAAACTTGACGAATTTTTTGAAGGGGCTTCCGGCCGGCAGGAGGCCCGGTCAGTCTGCCGGCTGGTTTCCTCTGAGGAAATTGATGATTCCGGAAAAATCTGTGTCTTGGTGTCCGAGTGCGTTGAACAGGGCATAAAGCTGTGTTGCCTCGGCCCCGAGCGGTGTGACGGCACCGGACTTTTGCGCTGCTTCCTGGGCGAGGCGCAGGTCTTTCAGCATAAGTGCGGCGGCAAAACCGGGTTTGTAATCATTGTTGGCAGGCGAGGTCGGAACCGGGCCTGGCACCGGGCAGTATGTGTTGATCGACCAGCATTGGCCTGACGATGTGGAGGCGACATCGAACAGCGCCTGATGCGACAGTCCCAGTTTTTCGGCCAGTACGAAGGCCTCACCGACTCCGATCATCGAGATACCAAGGATCATGTTGTTGCAGATCTTGGCAGCCTGTCCGGAACCGCCGGTGCCGCAATGGACAATGCGTCCGGCCATCGGCTGCAGTATCGGTTCGGCCCTGGCAAATGCCTCGTCCGAGCCACCGGCCATGAAGGTCAGCGTTCCGGCTGATGCACCGCCGACACCGCCTGATACCGGCGCGTCTATGGTCAGCATGCCCTGGGCTGTCGCCAGTTCATGCGCTTCGCGAGCCGAAGCAACGTCGATCGTGGAGGAATCAATGAACAGGCAGCCTGCCTTGGCCGCTGACACGATGTCCTTGTACACGGCCAGAACATGTGCTCCGGCGGGCAGCATGGTGATGACGACATCTGCGCCGTCGACCGCGCCTGTACCGCTCTCAGCGATGATCACGCTGTTCTGCGAGGCCGTTTCAAGGTTTTCGGCTACCAGATCGAACCCGCGAACAGTGTGCCCCGCCTTGACCAGATTCGCGGCCATCGGGTTGCCCATATTGCCGAGGCCGATAAATGCGATTGTTGCCATCAAGGCATCCTTTCAGGTGTGCTGTTGTAGTCGAACAGATGTGGATCAGCGGCCGATCATATGGCGCGAAATGATGACCCGCATGATTTCGTTTGTGCCTTCCAGAATCTGGTGCACACGCAGGTCGCGTACCAGTTTCTCAACGCCATAATCATGCAGATAACCGTAGCCGCCGTGCAATTGCAGCGCCTGATTGGCGACATCAAATCCAACATCGGTGACAAATCGTTTGGCCATGGCCGACCATTTCGATGCGTCGAATGCCTTTTTGTCGAGTTTTGAAGCGGCGGCGTAAAGCAGCAGCCGAGCCGCCGACAGTTCGGTTTCCATGTCGGCCATCTTGAACTGAAGCGCCTGAAACTGATTGATGGTTTTACCAAATGCCTTGCGTTCGGCTGTATAGGCAACGGCCTTGTCGAGCGCCGACTGGGCGCCGCCAAGGGAACAGGCCGCGATGTTGAGCCGGCCACCGTCAAGACCGGCCATGGCAATGCGAAAGCCCTGGCCTTCATCGGACAACCGGTTTTCCACCGGCACCCGGCAGTCCTCGAAGATCACCTGGCGGGTAGCCTGTGCATGCCATCCCATCTTGATTTCATTGGCACCGAAAGACAGGCCGGGCGCGTCTTTCGGGATGACCAGGGTCGAGATTCCCTTGGGGCCATCTTCACCGGTGCGCACCATGGTGACATACACATCGCTGTCACCGGCGCCGGAAATGAACTGCTTGGTCCCGTTCAGGACATAATGATCACCGTCGAGCACCGCCCGGGTTTTCAATGCAGCAGCGTCGGATCCGGACGATGGTTCGGTCAGACAGTAACTGGCGAGCAGTTCCATCGATGTCAGTTTCGGCAGGAAACGCCGACGCTGCTCGTCATTGCCGAACAGATCGATCATCCACGCTGCCATGTTATGAATTGAAACGAACGATGAAAACGCGGGGCAGGCCGCCGATAGCGCCTCGAATATCAATACCGCATCCAGCCTGCCGAGTGCCGACCCACCGACGTCTTCGCGAACATAAATGCCACCCATGCCCAGGGGGCCGGTTTCGCGGATTGTCTGATCCGGAAAGATCTTGTCACGATCCCATTCAAGTGCGTGTGGGGCGACCCGGTCCGTGGCAAAGCTGCGCGCCATCTCCTGAATTGCGCGCTGATCTTCGTTCAGTTCGAATTGCCCTGACGTGGCGTCTATCGCGGCGTCCATATCGGTTTCGCGCTCCCTGCGGCTTGCATCATGCTGCAATCTATCCGATTGCTGCCGACGCGCAAACGCTGGCGCGTGGTTTGAGAGGCGAAATAATGTCGCGTGCAATCATGTTGCAGGGGACCGGGTCGGATGTCGGCAAAACCGTGCTGGTTGCCGGACTGTGCCGCATGGCGCGCAATCGAGGCCTGATCGTGCGGCCGTTCAAACCGCAGAACATGTCGAACAATGCGGCAGTTACAGAAGATGGTGGTGAAATCGGACGGGCGCAGTGGTTGCAGGCGTTTGCCAGCAGCGTCGCGCCCTCGGTTCATATGAATCCGGTGCTTTTGAAACCGCAGACCGAGACCGGCAGCCAGATCGTGGTTCAGGGCAAGGTTGTTGGGGAAGCACGTGGGCGCGACTACCAGGCCTGGAAGCCGCGTCTGCTTGAAAATGTGCTGGAGTCCTACCGGATCGTCAGCGACGGCGCGGATATCGTCTTTGTCGAAGGCGCTGGTTCGCCGGCGGAAATCAATCTCAGGGACGGCGACATCGCCAATATGGGTTTCGCCCGCGCTGCGGATGTCCCGGTGATCCTGGTTGGCGATATCGACCGTGGCGGGGTGATTGCCTCGATCGTCGGAACCCACACGATTCTGCCTGCTGAAGACCTGCGGATGATTGCCGGCTACCTGATCAACAAGTTTCGAGGCGATGTTTCTCTTTTCGATTCGGGGATCGAGGCAATTGAAAGATTTACCGGCTGGCCCTGTCTCGGCGTGGTGCCGTGGCTCAACGATGCACGGCGTTTGCCTGCCGAAGACTCGGTGGCTCTCGAACGGATTGCCGGGCTTGAAACGGGAGCCGTCAAGGTTGCCGTTCCGGTTTTGGAGCGCATCGCAAATTTTGATGACCTGGATCCGCTGACTGCCGAACCCGGACTCGATATCATCATGGTTCGTCCGGGTGAACGGCTGCCGCGGGATGCGGCGCTGGTGATCATTCCCGGTTCGAAATCGACAATCGGCGATCTTGCCGCATTTCGCCGCAATGGGTGGGATATAGACATCGAGGCCCATCGCCGACGTGGCGGGCATGTGTTCGGCATTTGCGGCGGTTTCCAGATGCTGGGTCGCTCGGTTTGCGATCCTGACGGATTGGAAGGCCCGGCATCCGAGGTTCCGGGGCTTGGCCTACTGGATATTGAAACGGTGATGGAGCCGGAAAAATCCGTGCGCAACGTGACCGCACATTCATGCCTGTTCGACGTGCCAATGACAGGTTACGAGATCCATCTGGGCAGGACGACCGGTGCTGATTGCGACAGGCCCGCGGCAATCGTCGATGGCCATCCGGACGGCGCCGTGTCCCCGGATGGCAAGGTGGTCGGCACCTACATGCATGGCGTGTTCGAAGCAGCGGAATTTAGAACGCGTTTTCTTGCCTCATTCGATGTTTCCGGAGGCGGATTCGATCATCGTGCCGAAGTGGATTCGGCGCTTGATGCGATAGCCGACCGTCTCGAGCAGTTGATTGACTTTGATCAGCTGATGAAAATTGCGTCATCAACCTGTCGCAATCCTGATTGACGCAGCAACCGCCGAAGCCTATCAATTGCAACTGGAATGGTTCCCAGCGGGCAATCGCCCAAGGGATCAAAAGGGAATGCAACGGGTGGACCCAATTCGGGCGCCCATATTGCAGCCGACCCCGCGACTGTAGATCGACGAGGCGCTTTCCGCCGCAAAGGGAATTTTCCCGGAGCGAGCCCACTGGAACCGGGAAATCCGGAACTGGGAAGGGGGAACAGCACCGAGGCATCGGGCTTTTTGAGGCCGTGATGCGAGAGTCGAGAGCCAGGAGACCTGCCATTCGCTGTGGGCAATGTTGCCCGGGAAATGAAAAGGGACCGAAACCCCTTTGGCCAACACGGAGGTTGTCATGGCTGCACATACTGTTTCCACCGCGCTACCGATTTCAGGTTCGCAACGCTTGTTGACGGCAACTGCCGCGCTGCTTCTCGGGGCATTTTTTGTATGGGGTGTCGGTCTGGCCAATTCGAGTGCGCTGCATGATACCGCGCACGATACCCGCCACTCATATGGATTTCCCTGCCACTGATTTCAGTGGTCCGAAGGACATAAAATCATGATTGTCAGGACCTTGCTGGTCGCGATTGCGGCCGGGCTGGTTGCCGGTATTTTGATGACTGGCGCCCAGCATGTGAAAGTCGTTCCTCTGATCCTCCATGCCGAGCAATATGAAAATGGCGGTGCGGGTGAGCAGCAATCGCTGTTGCCGCTTTCCTCGGCACATGAAGCTGTAGCCGCGTTGTTTTCACCTGTTGTTTCCGCTCATGCGCATGGCGACAAACACGCGGACACGACCGGTGATGCCGGTGGCATCCTGTTCGGTCTCAACCGGTTTGGCGGCACACTTGTCGCCAATCTCGTCGCCGGTGCAGGATTTGGCTTGCTGCTGGTTGCAGTCAGTCTGTTGACCGGACAGACGATCACCCTTGCCAACGGCATTTACTGGGGCGCTGCCGCATGGCTTGCAGTTCAGTTTCTGCCGGCAATTGGATTGCCCCCAGAATTGCCGGGGTTTCCATATGCCGACCTGCAGGCGCGTCAGATCTGGTGGAGTGCCGCAGTGATATCTTCCGCCGCGGGGATTTATCTGCTGGCCTTGCGAACGGAACCTTGGGCGAAATTTGCGGGATTGGCCGCGCTTGCTGCGCCGCACATAATTGGTGCGCCACAGCCCGGCGATATCGAAAGCGCGGTTCCGGCATTGCTGGCCGCCGAATATTCGGTCGCGGCGCTGGCCACCACGCTGTTTTTCTGGCTGGTGCTTGGGTTGTCGCTGGGATTCCTGTCGGACAGGTATGGCAGGCCGGAATGAGCGTCGCGGCGGCCGGTGGTGTTACGCTGGTACTCGGCGGTGCGCGCTCCGGCAAATCGGCATATGCCGAGTGGCTGGTCGAGAACAGCGGGCTGAAGCCGGTCTATCTGGCGACAGGACGGGCCTTTGACGGTGAAATGGAAGAACGGATCGCTTCCCACAGGCAGCGTCGGGGTGACATCTGGCAAACAATCGAGGAACCGTTCGACCTGAGCGGCGTACTGGAAGACCTTTCGGGGAACGGACAGGCGGTGCTGGTGGACTGCCTGACGCTTTGGTTGACCAATCTGATGTTGGATCAGCGTGACATCGGCGGTGAAACCGGACGGTTCTGCCACAGCCTGAACACATACAACGGAACCGTCGTACTGGTCTCCAACGAAGTGGGTCTGGGAATTGTTCCGGAAAACGACATGGCACGGGCGTTTCGCGATCATGCGGGCCGCTTGCATCAACACATCGCAAGCCTGGCGGAAACAGTCTGGTTTGTCGCGGCTGGATTGCCGCTGAAAATGAAAGGATAGGGGCATGCAGGGTCAGAAAATTCCCGCGACAGTCATTACCGGTTTCCTGGGAGCCGGAAAAACAACACTTATTCGCAACCTGCTCGAAAATGCCGGTGGCAAGCGCATTGCCCTCATCATCAATGAGTTTGGTGATCTCGGCGTCGATGGCGGCCTGATCAAGGGCTGCGGCATCGAAAATTGTGACGAAGACGATGTCATCGAACTCAACAATGGCTGCATCTGCTGCACCGTGGCGGACGATTTCATTCCGACAATGAAAAAGCTGCTCGATCGTGACGAGGCGCCAGACCACATTGTCATAGAAACCTCCGGTCTGGCTCTGCCGCAACCGCTTGTCGCGGCCTTCAACTGGCCCGAAATCAAGACCCGAGTAACGGTCGACGGTGTCGTGACAGTGGTCGACAGCGCGGCAGTCTCGGATGGCCGGTTTGCCGATGATGAAGAACGGGTCGCCGCCCAGCGCACAGCGGATGAGGCGCTCGACCATGAAAGCCCGCTTGAAGAATTGTTTGAGGACCAGATCACAGCGGCCGACCTGATCGTCCTGTCAAAAGCCGATCTCGTCGGTGCTTCAGGTATGGAAGCGGTGAAAGAGAATGTTGCAAGCCGGATCAATCGGCGCCCGAAGATGGTCACATCGGACAAAGGCCGAATTCCGGCAAATGTCCTGCTCGGCCTGGAATCGGCGACGGAGGAGGACATCTCCAACCGGCGCTCGCACCATGAGGTCGCGCACGACAACGGCGCGGATCATGACCATGATCATGACGAATTCGAGAGCTTTGTTGCCATCCGCGATGCGATCGAGGATCCGGCCGCTTTCACCTCTCACCTTCGCGGCGTCATCGAGCAGCACGATGTGCTTCGGGTGAAGGGCTTTGCCGATGTTCGCGGAAAGCCGATGCGGCTTGTGGTGCAAGCGGTCGGTGGACGCATCGATCACTATTATGACCGTCCCTGGCAGCCCGGCGAAAAGCGGGAGACCCGTCTTGTGGTGATCGGACTGCACGACATGGATGCGCCGGCGATAAGTGGCGCGATCGAAACGATATCCGTCTGACGGCGAAGCAATGCATCTGCTGCTGGCACAAAAGGGAACGATAGCGGATGGTGACGAGGCCGTTGACCTCGGCCAGGACCCGGCGGATGTGCTGTTTTTGTCCTCTGCGGACACCGAAATCGCCTCTCTGGCGGCGGCCTTTGCCGCTGACCAGGAAAACCTGCCGAGCCTGAGGCTTGCAAGCTTCCTGCAACTCAAACATCCCATGTCGGTGGATGCATATGTTGAACGCACGGCGCGGCATGCGAAACTGATAGTCGTCCGCCTGCTCGGCGGTGAGAGTTACTGGCCCTACGGTGTTGAGGCATTGCACGCAACTGCGGTGGCAAACGGTATCCAGCTGGCAGTGCTGCCGGGTGACGACAAACCGGATCCCGGGCTTGAACGGTTTCAAACGGTCTCCCTGGAGGATCGGCAGGCGCTGTGGTCATACCTGATCGAGGGAGGCGCTGCGAACGCCCTGCGGTTCTTGCAATACTGCCGCGCTTTGACGATTGGTACAGAAAAGCCGCAGGCGGCAACACCATTGCTAAAAGCCGGACTATGGTCGCAAGACAATCCGGAACCGTCGGTTGAAGACCTGCAGAAGGAGTGGATGGCCGGGGCGCCGGTGGTTGCGGTTTGTTTTTACCGCGCTCTGGTCCAGAGCGGCCAGACAATTCCGGTAGCCGCGCTGTGTGCCGCGCTGCGCGAGAATGGCCTGAACCCGCTACCGGTTTTCGTCTCGAGCCTGAAGGATCCGGTTTCCGCCGCAACGGTTGAAACCGTCTTTCAACAGGCGCGGCCGGACGTGGTTCTGAACGCTACCGGATTTGCCGTTTCCTCTCCTTCCGGCGAACGGAAACCGACGGTGCTCGAAAGCAGCGGCGCCACGGTTCTGCAGGTCATCTTTTCCGGTTCTGCCGAGTCCGTCTGGTCGAGGTCGCAACAGGGGCTGACGGCACGGGACTTGGCCATGAATGTGGCTCTGCCCGAGGTCGATGGCCGTGTGCTTGCCCGGGCGGTGTCGTTCAAATCAGCCTCCGCGTTCGACGACGCAACGCAAACCAGCCTTGTCACCCATCAACCGCGACCCGATCGCATGGCGTTCGTAGCGCGGCTTGCAGCCGGGTGGGCGAGGTTGCGGGGGGCGCCCCCGGACAAACGTACTGTTGCGCTTGTTCTTGCAAATTATCCAAACCGCGACGGGCGGCTTGCCAATGGGGTAGGGCTGGATACACCGGCGGGCACGGTTGAAGTTCTAAATGCCATGTCTGCGGCCGGATACGCGGTTTCCGGCGTTCCCGCCGACGGCGATGCGCTGATACGCCATCTTCAGGCTGGCCCGACCAATGCGGCCGTGACCGGTCGCGAGATTCGCGAAACGATTTCCCTGAATCAATACAAGGCGTTCCTTGAGAGTCTTCCGGCAGAGATTCAGCGGGAGGTAACGGCCCGTTGGGGCAGGCCGGAAGATGATCCGTTCTTTGTCGGGGATCTGTCGGCATTCGCGCTGCCGCTGACAAGATATGGATCTGTGCTTGTCGGAATTCAGCCGGCGCGCGGCTACAATATCGATCCCAAGGATAGCTATCATTCGCCGGACCTCGTGCCGCCGCATGGCTATTTCGCCTTTTACGCCTTCCTGCGCAAATCAGCTGAAATCGACGCTGTCGTGCATATGGGCAAACATGGCAATCTGGAATGGCTGCCTGGCAAGGCGCTGGCGCTTTCGGAGGCCTGTTATCCGGAGGCGGTGCTGGGGCCTGTGCCGCATATCTATCCGTTCATCGTCAATGATCCGGGCGAGGGGACCCAGGCGAAGCGACGGACGTCGGCGGTTATCATCGACCACCTGACACCACCGCTGACCCGTGCCGAGAGCCATGGCGTGATGAAGGATCTGGAAGCGCTGGTGGACGAATATTACGAAGCCGCCGGCGGCGATCCGCGCCGGCTGATGTTCCTGAAACCGCGCATCCTCGATCTGGTGCGTGATGCCGGCCTCGATCAGGATGCCGGAATTGCGGCTTCGGATGACGAAGACATCGCGCTGGAAAAGCTCGATGCCTATCTTTGCGAATTGAAGGAACTGCAGATCCGTGACGGATTGCACATTTTCGGCCGGGCTCCGGAAGGACGTTTGCTTGACGACCTGGTGGTGGCGCTGGCGCGTGTGCCGCGCGGCCTCGGTGAAGGAGCGGACCAGAGCCTGCAGCGGGCCATCGCAATCGACCTGGAACTCGATGCTTCCGGCAATTTCGATCCGCTGGATTGTGCGATGGGAGAACTCTGGACCGGACAGAAACCGAAGGCGTTGCAGGCAGTCTGCGACGATCCGTGGCGCAGCAACGGGGATACGGTCGAACGCCTTGAACTTCTTTCAGCCCGGCTGGTTGCCGGAGAAATCGACTGTCCGAAGAATTGGACGGCGACCTCTCAGGTGCTCGACGGCATTTCGAAGACCATACGCCCCTCCGTCGAGGACTGCGGAGCCGCGGAGATCGACGGATTGCTGACCGGTCTTGACGGACGGTTTGTGACGCCGGGGCCGTCCGGCGCGCCGACGCGCGGCCGACCGGACGTCCTGCCGACCGGCCGCAACTTCTTTTCCATCGACAGCCGTGCGGTGCCGACCGAGGCGGCCTGGGAACTTGGCCGCAGGTCAGCCGAACTCCTGGTGGTGCGGCATTGTCAGGACCATGGCGACTGGCCGACCTCTCTTGGGTTGACTGCCTGGGGCACGTCCAACATGCGCACCGGCGGCGATGACATCGCCCAGGCGCTGGCCCTGATTGGAGCCAAACCTGTCTGGGACAATCTGTCACGACGGGTCACCGGATACGAAATCATCCCGCTGGCGCTGCTCGGGCGTCCCCGCGTGGACGTCACATTGCGCATTTCCGGATTCTTCCGTGATGCGTTTCCTGATCAGATAGCCTTGTTTGATCGCGCTGTCCGGGCGGTCGGTGCATTGGAAGAAGATGCCGGAGACAACCCGATTGCCATGCGCATGGCAGAAGAGCAGGCATCCCTGCTTGCATCGGGAGTGAGCCTGGAGGATGCGCGTCAGCGTGCTGGCTATCGGGTGTTCGGTTCCAAACCCGGTGCCTATGGCGCCGGCCTGCAGGCATTGATCGACGAACGCGGCTGGAGCGAGCGGTCGGACCTCGCCGAAGCATGGCTGATCTGGGGACAATATGCATACGGCGCCGGCGCGGAGGGCGTTGCTGAACGGGAGGTGCTGGAACACCGGCTCGGTTCGGTCGAGGCGGTGGTGCAGAACCAGGACAACCGTGAACACGATCTGCTGGACAGCGATGATTATTACCAGTTCGAGGGTGGCATGACTGCCGCGGTCGAACATCTTTCCGGCAAGCGGCCGACGGTCTATCACAATGATCATTCACGGCCGGAACGACCGGTCATTCGCACGTTGGAAGAGGAAATTGGCAGAATCGTCCGGGGCCGCGTGACCAATCCGAAATGGATCGCCGGGGTCATGCGGCATGGTTACAAGGGGGCCTTCGAGATCGCTGCGACCGTCGATTATCTTTTTGCGTTTTCGGCCACGACCGGTGCCGTACGCAATCATCATTTCGAGGCCGTCTACCAGGCGTTCCTCGGTGACGAACGCGTGCGTGACTTTCTTGAACAGAACAACCCGCATGCTCTTGTCGAAATGTCCGAGAAGCTGGATGAGGCGATTGAGCGGGGCCTGTGGCAGCCGCGCTCGAATTCGGCGCGGTTTGATCTTGCGCGGTTCGCCGGGCACAATTTTGAAAACAAGCTTCCGGAGGAGCAGGCAAATGGCTGAGAAATCGGAAAAACTGAAAAACATGAGTGAAGCCGAGTTGAATGCGCGACACGCCGAAAAGATGAAGAAGAAGAAGGCCGCGCGCGACAAGATTATTGCGACCAAGACCGAGGAAAAGGGCCTGATCATGGTCCACACCGGTAAGGGCAAAGGCAAGTCGACGGCCGGCTTCGGGGTGATCTTCCGAGCGCTTGGCCATGGCATGAAGGTCGGCATTGTGCAGTTCGTCAAGGGCGCCTGGCAAACCGGCGAGCGCCATGTTTTGGAAAAATTCCCCGATCTGGTGACCATCACTGCAATGGGTGAGGGGTTCACCTGGGAGACCCAGGACCGCCAGCGCGATATCGCCGCCGCCCGCACCGCCTGGGACAAGGCGGCGGCCATGATCCTCAGTGGCGATTACGACATCGTCCTGTGCGATGAACTGAACATTGTACTGCGCTACGATTACTTGCCGCTGGAGGAAATCCTCGACGTTCTGCGGCGTAAGCCGGAAATGACCCACGTCATCATCACCGGCCGCAATGCCAAGGACGAATTGATCGAACTGGCCGATCTGGTGACGGAAATGGAAATGGTCAAACATCCATTCCGCAGCGGTATCAAGGCGCAGAAGGGAATAGAGTTTTAGGTCTATGACCTAGGCTCAGGGCCGTGGCTAGCCGGCAAACATTGGCGTATGATTGGAAAAGGGCTTTGCTTGCTCAACCGCATCCAAGATCAATCTCGCAACTTCTCCTTTGGTGATTTTTGAAGTTAGTCCATAGAACGGAACAGTTTTGGCTGTATTGGTTGGGCCTCCATCCTTGAGAGTAGTCGGGCGAATGGCTAACCAATCCAGCTCACTATTCGCATAGATTTCTTCCATCGCCATCAAGTCTGCATGAGATATGGATATGTTTCTACGGGTGAATAAAAACCTTAACAGCCAATGAGTTTGTGCAAAACTGTCAGCAACTCCTCCGGAGCTAATAGAAATAACCCGTTGAACATCACAAGTTGGCATGGCATTACACAGTCTCTTGGCTGTGGATGACATTAAGTCTGGCGGAGAACGATGGGTGAAGAAAGGATTGCCAGATTTACTGAGGCTCATACCCAGGCAGGTAATGACGGCCTGGTGGCCTGGCAAAATTCGTTCGAGAATCCCATCACTCAGGATTTCTTCGCCAATCAATGAGACTCCATCTGGGGCGAAATATGATGAAGCAGGACGAACCAATGCGGTGACTTCATGGCCCCGTTGTTGAGCCAGTTTAACTACTCATTGGCCACAACCACCAGACGCTCCAAGAACTAATATTTTCATTGCCTAGTGTTCTTTCTCCTGGTCTAGATTTCCTGACGGCCCTACCAACGGATTGATCAAGAGACGATGTTATCGGTCCTGTTATTCGGACGTCCCTAATTGGCTATCGCAAGCACACCGAAGACAGAGGCGAGCATGGCAAGGGAAAAAGAATCCATTGGTTCAGCTTGTCGGTAACTTTGCCAATTTCAACGCTGCCATTTGCAAAAGCTGTAGTGGCAGGAAGATAGTAAACTGCCGTAATGACTGCGACGGTCGCAATGCACAGTGTGCTGAGAGCCAAAAGCCTAAAGTCGGGAGATTTCCAACTTGTCCATAGTGACCCAACCACACCGATTGTCGCCGGAGGGACAATCAACGTAATCACAGTCTGAGAAACTGATCATTGGTGGCGAACCAATCCAGAAATTCCTGGGGCGGCAGACTTTGCCAATAGCCGCCCAAAGTGACGCCAATGCAAAGCATGACGCCTGAAAAACCAGCGGTTCCACAGATTGCAAGAATGTTGAAAAAGGTCTTGGTCATGACCGCTCTCGTTGGGTTTTTTGCCTGAACCACATGCGCCAGATAAGGCCGTCTTTCTTGATGAAGTGGTGATAAAGGGCCGCGCCGATGTGAAGGGCGAGCAACGCAATCATGACACGCGCACCGATGCCGTGAGGAACACGAGGAAGATAGTCCCAGAAATCAGGTAGAGGCGCATCCGATCCTGCGAACAGAATGCTGCCCGCGCCCGATAGGATCATCATGCCGATCCCGCTCGCAGCCATTCCGAAGATCACAACATAGAACAGGATATGAACAGCCTTCGCGCTCATAGTCTGCCAGGCTGGATCACCAGTCGGGTGGCTTGGTTTGCTGTCGGCAAAGACCCACCAAGCGACACGTACCAATGTCAGCAACAGGATAGTAATGCCTAGGGGAACATGCACCGACAGAACCGAGGCTTTGGCCGCGCTATCCACGAACGAGCTTGCGCGGAACCCTGATCCCAGCAAAGCGAGGATAAGAATAGCGCTTAGCCAGTGAATAGTGACGGCTACTGTTCCGTATCCGGTAGCTGTGCTTTTCACGATCCTGCCCCTTAGTGTCTGAATCAGAAAGAGCGTCATGATTTCATGCTCTTGCGAGGCGGCGGGTTAGCATTCGGATTTGAGCGATGTAGACCCAGGCCTCGGCGGAAGCGACGGTGCGTTCGAAGTCCTTTGCCAGCCTTCGGCATCGTCCCAGCCATGCGAAGGTTCGCTCGACGACCCAACGGCGTGGCAGGACCTCGAAGCCCCTGGCGCTATCCGATCGCTTGACGATTTCCAGCGTGAACTTGCCGACCTTTTGCAGGGCGTGCCGCAGTTTCGGTCCACCATAGCCGCCATCAGCGAAGACATGACGCAGCCATGGCCAGCGTTTGAGGATTGATCTCAGGACGGCTGGCGCGCCGTCGCGGTCCTGAATATCGGCGGGGTGAACGACCACGCCGACCAGCAGGCCCAACGTGTCGACGACAATGTGGCGCTTGCGACCCATGATCTTCTTGCCGGCATCGAAGCCCCGTATTCCGCCGCTTTCGGTGGTCTTGACCGACTGGCTGTCGATCACGCCGGCCGTGGGGCTTGCCTGCCGGCCTTCCCGTTCGCGCGCCGCCATGACAAGCTCATTGTTGATGGTGCGCAGCAGACCATCGTCACGCCAGCGCCAGAAGTATTTCTGCACCGTCGAGAACGGCGGAAAGTCCTTCGGCAACATCCGCCACGCGCCGCCCGACGAGGCCAGATACAGAAGCGCGTTCACGACTTCGCGCAAATCTGTCTTGCGCGGCCGGCCGATGCGGTTCGGCAACGGCATCAGCGGCGCAACAAGCGCCCACTCAGCATCCGTGAGGTCGCTTGCATAGCGCGGGCAACGTCGTTCATAGTGCGGGCGGGTGATTTCGGTCCAAGGCATCGTGATCTCCGTCGAATCTCAGCAATCCGATAGAATCACAACCCGCTGAAATCACTCGCCTCTTTTTGGAACAGACACTTAGTCTCTTGCGACAATCGTGTAGAGGCCGGGCGTGAAGGAAAGCCCCTCGATCTGTGGAGCGGCGCCTCCTGCATGCATTGCAGCGCTCGCCGCCTTAAACGTTTCAACACTTTCCCAGATCGCGATGTTGATCAATGCAAACCTGGCATCCGGCGCGATAGACTGGTGAAGCGCAGTGGAAACGTAGCCCGGCTGCGTTTGCAGAAAATCGCGGCCTTTGGCCCACGCGTCGATGGCCTCTTCGAGCGCACCCTTAGGTACTTCAAATACGTTGATAAGAGTGACTTCGGTTGTGGAGTTAACTGCATCGTTCATTTCAGCCATGATCCTTAGGTTCGATTTAAATGCCTCGAAATTGAGAGGCATGTTGCTGTGATTAGCGCGGTGTAAAAATCCCTTGATTGCGAGAGGGTCTGTTCTTCTTTGTCGAGAACCCCATCGTGGTTGGTGTCCCATGCGTCGAAAACACGTTGACGCGCTTGCCGGTACAGATCAGCAACACCACGCGTCTCAGCAAGATGGTTCCAGCCCATGTCCCACTCCAGATGTTCCTCGGCGGTAACGACTCCATCGTCGTCGTAGTCTTGGGAGATCATTACATCCTGCCGAAAAAGATCGACTTCCCGCAGTGAAAGCACCCCATTCCTGTTCAGGTCCACCGATTGGAAGACGGTGCGGTTAAGCTCTTCCAGTTCACGATCAAGGGCGAACGCAGGCGCGGTCAGCAGACAAAGAGCGACGCAGGTCAGTCCGATGTTTTTCATTGTCGATCATTCCTCATGGTTCAATTTGCATAGTTTGCTATTTAACAGTACATAGCGTGCAATGCAATGCTAAACAAGAGCATGGATTTTGATCGTATGAACTCCGCTGGTTATCTGGTGAACAACTTAGCCCGTCTGTTCTGGGCAGGCTTGCGACACCGGATCGAGCCTTTGGGCATTGTTCCGGGGCAATTCGCCGCGCTTCTGGAACTCTGGATAAATGATGGGCAAACGCAAAAGGAACTTGTTAAGAAGTTGGACATCGAACAGGCAACGCTCGCAAACACGCTTGCGCGGATGGAGCGAGACGGCCTGATAACAAGGAAGGAACATCCAACGGATGGCCGCGCGCGGATCATCAGATTGACGGAAAAAGCTTGGGCCATCCGCGAGGATGCTTACAAAGCTGCAAATGCGACGAACGAGAAAGCACTGTCGACCTTGTCGGGCGAAGAACGAGAGCAGTTCATCAGTATCATGCGCAAGGTCATCGATGAGATGCGCGGCAACGATTGAGGCGAAAAAAAATCGCGCCGTATGGTGGCTGGCAAAAAAGTACGAGAGCTTTGACCGGGCTAATAATCTGCGAACAAAAACCCGTAGGTTTTGTCTGGCTCTCGTCCAATCCGACTATTCCTAGCAGCGGGGAACGTCAGCGACTACATCGGTGCACGGGCACTTTTGGCGTCGCTACCCGCTGCGGAATGGATGCTCGCGGATCGCGGATCGTGGATATGATGCTTGTTGGTTCCGCGAAGGATTGAAAGAAAGAAACATTGAACCTTGCATCCCATCGCGCCGGAACCGCAAAAACATCACCCCACATGACACCAAGATTTGTCGAGGCCGTTGAAGGATTGAGAACATGTTCGGACGGCTGAAAAACTGGCGCAGGGGCGCGACCCGCTATGGCAGATGCCAACAATATTCCTTTCTGCCACCGCCCCCGCTGCAACGGTATTGTTTTGGTCATGAGACCAGTGCCTAGTCGGAATCCTCGATAAGTTGGCGGTTGCGGATTGCGAATTGCAGCAGGCTGTTGGACCCGCGCAATTCCAGTTTCTCGCAAATATTGCGGCGATGGGTCTGCACCGTACGTACACTGATACCCAATACTTCGGAGATTTCCCGGCTGGTTTTGGATTGTGCCACCGACTTCAGCACATTCATCTCAGCCCGCGAAAGACCGGGTAACATCTGTTTTGGAATGTCTTCAGCAGCCGGAGCGAGCGATGTCGGCTCGGCGCGTCCGGCCGAACTGCTCATATAGAATTCCGCTGATTGGCCAAGTGCGGCGATCAGCTCAGATCCGGCGTCTTCCTTCGAGACGAACGCTCTTGCGCCAGCGTCTCTTGCTTCGGCCACGAACTCCTTGCCTGAATACATCGTCAGGATGATGGTCGTCGTGGCGGGAAGATGTTTGCCGGCCCAGCGCGCCACGTCGAAACCGTCCATTGGCGGCATGGACAGATCGACGACCAGAATGTCCGGCCGCAGCAACTCAGCCTGGGCAATGCATGTTTCCCCATCAGAGACTTCCCCGATGACTTCGTAACCATCCTGCTCTTCAATCAGCGCCCGAATGCCGGCGCGGAAGATCGGGTGATTGTCCGCCAGTAGAACTGTCTTTGCAGATTGAACCAGTTCCCTTGCCCCCACCCGTCAGCGGGAAAGTCAGCCTGATCGTTGTGCCGCCTGTTCCGGATTCGATGTTCCAGTCGGCGTTCAACATTGCTGCGCGCTGCCCGGTAAAGCTCAAACCCAATCCGCTTCCGGTACCACTGGCAGCAGCTGGCATTCCCTGCCCATTGTCCACGACGGTGAGAATGGCCATTTCACCCTGCTTTTTCAAGCTGGTATGCACGATGGAAGCGCTGGAATGCTTGTTAATATTAATGAGCAATTCCTGGATTATCCGATAAAGGTGCAGTTTCTGCTCGGGAGAAAAGACATCTTCCGGCGCATTCATTTCAAATGGATCGGCAGCAATTCCAGCGGCCCGAAGGTGATCTAACTGGCCTTCAATCGCTTTTTTGAGGCCGAGATGATCGAGTGCCCCAGTGTGCAGATCATGCGAGATTCGCCTGATTTCTCCAACCAGCACACCGGACATTTCCGAAATTTCGTCAAGCTCATCACTTATCCGTGTAGGGAGCTTGGTATGGCCTGAAATGTGTGCCAACCGGGAGGCGACCGCAAGAAGTCCGTGCCCTGCAGTTTCATGCAGGTCCACTGCGATTCGAGTGCGCTCGTCGTCAACCGCTTTGAGCAGGTTCTCACGGGAACGGACATTGGTTCGATCGAGTGCTGCGTGTGCGGTCTCACGCTCCTGTTCGTTCAGTCGAATGCGATAGGCTAGGGCAAACGAAAACAGCAGCGCTTCAAGAGTGAGCGTGATTTCAAGTATATGATGATCGAGGTCGCTGAAATCGACACCATAGATTTTCTGAAGTGCCACAATCGCAATGCCCGGCACAACAGCAATCAAAAGCGGTACCAGAAGAACCTTGGCGCGTGTGCGACCCTGCCAGGCATAGATGCCGCATCTCACGGCCATAAGCAGCATCACAGCGATGCCAAGCAGCAGAATCACAGGCTGGATTATCCAGTACGGCGCGAAAATCAGCGACAGCAATGCCAGAACAGACAGCACAGGCAAGACGAAGAATATGCCCTGGTGCCAAAATCCGGTTTCATTTCGCTCGCGCACGAACAGATAGAAGAAAATGCTGCCGAAGATCACCGGGCCGGAGAGCGAAATCGGCAGCAGCAGATTTGAAAGCCAGGGAAAATCGCCCCAAAGATAGGCGGCGCCAATTCCAGACAAATAGAGATCGAGCAGCAGCAGACTGGAAATGGTCAGGCAGTTGAACAGGAAAGTTGCGTCGCGAGTGATTGCGGACAAGACGAGATTGTAGAGGATGATGATCAGGATGCCGCCGATCAGGAATGCGCGAAGCGTATCCATCCGGCCTTCCAGCATCGAAAAATACTTCTCCGCCATTCCGTTGAAGCGCAGGACGATCTGAGTCGGTTGGACAATTTGCATGTATAGGTCGGCGCCGGTGTCTGCCTCGGTAAGCGGAAAGGCCAGACGAGCAGAAACCAATTCACGGCTTGAAACCGGAACGGTGTCGCCGAGGCGGCTGATGCGGACAGACCCGGTGACCGGATTTCGCACATGAAGCACTGCTTCATCGACCATCGCAGTCAGAACCAGAATTGAAGGCCGGGCCGGTTCGGAGAATTTGATCCAGTGGGCATCGCCGCCGTAGCCGGTATCCAGGGACGTTCGTAGCGCTCCGTCATCTTGCTGAGTGCCCGTACAACATATGTCAGCAAAAACCGCTTTGGGGTCTGGTACCCGCAGGACATGAAATGACAGACGCTCCGGTTCGTCACCTGCGGCCGGACGATCTTCAGCCGTTATCGCAGCAGAGCCAGATGCTGATATCAGGACAAATACCGCAAGGATCGCGGTTGCTATCCGGCGGGTGATTTCCAAATGGTGTCCAATCCAACCTTCATTCATTGCGAAAAGATACCGCAACGGTCGTTGGCGCAACATAGGCAGGACTGAGTAGTTTTCTACGCACCCTTGCTGATTTTCACAGGACCTCTAATCTTCACGAAATGCGCGCTGAACCTGATCCGACAAGGGTTTTAGGAGATAGCTCATCGCTATGCGTGATCCTGTTTCGAAAAAGACCTCGGCCGGCATGCCGGGGATCAGCGTTTTTCCTGCAAGATTGTCGATTTCGCCTTCGTTGAGGGCTGCACGAACGAGGTAGTGAGGCACGCCGGTCTTTTCGTCTATGGCAAGGTCGGCGGAAACTCTGATGATTTTTGCCCGAAACTCGGGTGTTTCCCGCTGGTTGAATGCTGGCAGGCGCACCGTCGCAGGCTGACCGAGTCTGATCTGGTCGATATCTGTCGGTGAAATGCGTGCCTCGACAACCAGCGCGTCAAGATTTGGCACGATCTGCATCAGCTCGCTGCCGGGTTCAATGACACCGCCAATCGTATGCAGGGCCAGCTTGTGCACAAATCCCTGCTGTGGCGCCCGGACCTCAATGCGTTTCGATTGATCCTCGGCTGCGACCCGGTGTTCGCGCAATTCATCGGTCCCAGTCTTCAACTGAGATTCTCGAATTCAAATTCCCGCTTATGGGGAATTTACGGTCCGTGACACCTGCGACCTATCGGCAGCCATGCGCAGAAAACTACGCAATGGTGCGTATTTACCCGGTCACGGTGACGCGTAGTCTGTTGCCATGAGCAAAACCCCCAGTCAGCCCTGCGGATCAGCCTAATGGCGGTGGGACGGCCAGCAAGTGAGGGCGTTGGTACAGATGTACTACGACAGCGAGACATTCAGCCGGGAAATCAGTTGTAGGTTAACGCGCCGCTTTGAGTGGATCTGGGACTCAGACCGGTATGATCGAAACGGGCTGAGCCAGTGAAATCGAACGACATCTATTCGATCCACGAGCAACTGTTAGCGGCAGCTGCCGGCGATATTCCGTTTGCTGCGGCGTTGGAAAAAATTACCGCCGCATTTGGAGGTGCGGGTGGGGTTGTGTTCGAACTCAACAGGAAGACTGGTGCGTTCGCGAACTGGGTCGGCCCCGGCCTGGAGGCCGGCCAGGATGAATATATGAATCACTTGAATTCGATCAATCCTCGAATGGCCTATTCCATGCGGCATGCGACTGGCCGGATTGTCTATGAAGCCATGCTGATCGACGACCGTGGTATTGAAAAGCATGAGTTCTACAACTGGCTGGATCAGACCCATGGGTTCAGGTATTTTCTCGGGTCACGTGTCTATGATGATGGCGACCTTTCCCTGTTCCACTCGGTTGAATTTGCAACGGAACATGGACATCCGGATGCCGATAAAATCGAAGCGTTCAAGCGGTTAGCACCTGCTGTCGGAAACGCATGGCGACTTGCCAACCGAACCGCGTCCGGTCCGGTCGCTACCGGCACAGGGTTGTGGGTTCCCGATCATCTGCCATGGGCGATCTTTGCACTGTCTGGAACCGGTGAACTCACTGACATGAACATTGCTGCACAAACGTTGCTGGAGCGTGCCGACGTACTCAGCCTGGATGACGGCAAGCTGGTCACCCTGGATTCCCGCTCCTCGGAGGATTTCAACAGGATCATCGGTACGGGGATGGCGGGTCAGACCGCTGAAACCCTGTTGCAGGGTTCGATGGCAATGCCTCTGATTGCGCAGGTCGTTCCCGTAAATCCGGCCAGGATTGCCGCACCGACGTCGGTGGCCATGATCGTCTATGTCTGGCACCCGCGGCAACATTCCGATGAATGGGGCCGCACCCTGGAACGGCTGTTCCATTTCACCAAGGCCGAATACCGTTTGGCTTGTGTGATGGCGGGTGGCGTGGATCTCAATTTTGCGGCGGAACAGCTCGGGATTTCGCGCAATACCGCACGGAACCAGCTTCAAAGCATGTTTGCAAAAACCGGAACACGTCGGCAGAATGAGTTTCTGGTGCAGATATTGGGGGTATTGGATGTCTAGCGACTATTATTCAAATTGCCCGCCGGTGAATATTTCAGGTTGGGCAGCACGCTTATCGGCTGCAACGCTGTAATTTGAAACAGGAACAGCTTCACACATCTTACGAACAACTGCTCAGCGCCGCGGCGGGCGAAGGGTCGTTCGTGGATGCGGTCGAGTCGATGACGGGTGCATTTGGCGGCGGCGGCGGCGCGGTGTTCGAAATGAACCGAAAAACCGGTACCATCACCTCTTGGGCCAGCCGCTCTCTGTTCATCGGTGACGACGCCTATAGCGCTCACGTCAATTCCATCAATCCGCGCATGCATTACTCGATGCGACACGCTACCGGTCATCTGATATTTGAAGGCAGATTTACCAGTGACCGATCGATGGATCGGCATGAATTTTATGACTGGCTGGAGAGATTTGCCGGTTTTCGGTATTTCCTCGGGTCAAGAATTTACGAAGACGGCGATGTTTCGCTGTTTCATTCGATAGAATTCAGCAGGCGGCATGGCCATCCGGACCCGGCTAAAATCGCTGCATTTGGCCGGGCTTCGAGGGCCGTCGGAAATGCCTGGCGTGCCGCCGCCCGGCGCGGCCTTTCCGATGAACACGATCCCCTGGCTGCATGGGTGCCTGAGCATCTGCCCTGGTCAATTTTTGCGCTTTCGGCAGGCGGTCAGGTTCTGCGCATGAACGGTCATGCCCGCGCGCTCATAGACCAGGGAACCGCATTATCTATGGAAGATGGGGCGCTTTGCGCGCTGGACAGGAATTCAGGGGATGGGCTGAGGCGTGCCATAGGAGCGGCAATCTCCGGCGTTTCATCCGAGGCACTTGTGGCCAGGCGGGATGGACCGGCCCCGCTGATCGCTCAACTGGTGCCGATGAGCAGCAGTCCGAATGCCGGGCCGCTACCGATTGCAGCCCTGCTTTATGTTTCAAGTTCGATCGGCAAAGCACGCGCTGATGCCGGAGCAGCGTCACGCATTTGGGGATTTACCAGCGCCGAGGCGCGATTGGCCAACATACTGGCGTCGGGAGCCGATCTGACCGAAGCCGCTGAACGTCTCGGCATCTCCCGCAATACGGCCCGCAACCAGTTGCAGCGGCTTTTTGCAAAAACAGGAACGCGGCGGCAATCCGAACTCCTCGTCCAGATTCTTGGGGTTCTTGAGACTTGAGCATCCCGGATATCCGCTGGATTGAATTCCATCCCATCACTTCGTTTGCTCACGGGGATTTTCCAAACCAACTTTTCGCTGTAACACTAAGCCGGATCAACGTTTCACAGGGGGAACGACGATGGCGATCGGGATAATTGAGTCCATCAAAAACCTGTTTGAGGGGGATCCGGCAGTGCGCCGGGTGGCTGATGATCCGGTACTGACGGCGGAATTGCTGCTGCTGTTTCGGATGATCCTGGCCGATGGCCAGGTCGACAAGAACGAACTGGCAAGCTTCAAACGCATCTGCCGGGAGTCTTTCGGAATGACCGAAGGTAGCCTGAACGGTGTGGTGAAATATCTTCAGGAGTTCGGTTACGAGACAACCGGAACCCAGGCTTTGCGAACGTTTTCGGAGCTTGATGAGGAGCGCAAGAATGTGCTGGTCAAGCACCTGCTGCAGATTGCCAAGGCCGACAATGAACTGCACAGTCAGGAGGTTCGACTGTTGCGCAGGACCATCGAAGTTCTGGGGCTTGAACCGCCAAAATCCAAGCCTGCGCCGGAAGCGTGACCGGTCGGCAATAAATTGTCTGATACAAACGATAATTCGGTTTGACCGGCCTGATATGAAGGCATAAGGTCCGGCCCAATTTCGACGGCGCCTGGCAACAGGCTGAAAGCAATTCCGGTGAGGCCGACCCAATCTGGGGGTCCAAAATTCCGGAGCTGTCCTTGCAGAGTACGGGCCTCGTCTGCGGTCCGTCTCCCGGTTCTCCGGCGTCTCGATATTTGTCCATGCGCGGAGAGGACCCATGAATCAGTTCCATTGCTATTTTGCATCCCTTGGCGGCCTTGCCGTCTTCCTGCCAGCGCCGGCGCTTGCACATGGTGGTCATCTGGGGGAGCTTGCCGGGCACAGCCACTGGGCCGGTCTCGCCGCTGTCCTCGGTGCAGCTGCTCTGGGCGTCGCGGCTGCGAAGATGCGGAAACGGCGGCGCTCGAAAAGCAATACTGAATCAGAAGAAAATGAACCGGCCTCGGGCGATGCCCCAAAACCGGCAAAAGGCTGATCTCCCGATGGAAAAAAAATATGGAATCATGGTCTGCGGCCATGGCAGCCGCAATCAAAATGCGGTTGGCGAATTTTCAATCCTGTCCGAGCGGCTGCGGGAACGGTTTCCGCAATGGCCGGTCGATTACGGCTATCTCGAATTTGCCAATCCGGTGATCCATCACGGGCTCGACGCATTACGGGAGAAGGGTGCCCGGAACATTCTTGCCGTGCCGGGGATGCTGTTTGCTGCCGGCCACGCCAAGAATGACATTCCGTCCGTGCTCAATACCTATGCGGCGAAACATCCGGATATTACAATCGAGTACGGCCGCGAACTCGGCATCGACCTGAAAATGATCCGGGCAGCCGGCACGCGCATTCGCGAGGCGCTCGAGGCGTCGGGCTGGAAGGAAGGGGAGTCGCTGTACGACACGCTGCTGGTTGTCGTTGGCCGTGGTGCATCCGATCCGGATGCCAATTCCAATGTTGCCAAAGTCATGCGGATGTTGTGGGAAGGCATGGGTTTTGGATGGGCCGAGACAGCCTATTCCGGTGTGACCTTTCCGCTTGTCGAGCCGGCGTTGGAACATGTTGCCAAGCTCGGTTATCGGCGGGTCGTGGTGTTCCCTTATTTCCTGTTCACCGGCGTACTGGTCAAGCGGATCTATTCGCAGACCGACGCTGTGGCCGAACGCCATCCCGATATCTCGTTCATCAAGGCCGGCTATCTCAATGACCATGATCTGGTCATCGATACATTTGTCGACCGCGTGCACGAGATCATCGACGGCGCCAACAACATGAACTGTCAGATGTGCAAATATCGCGAACAGGTTCTCGGTTTCGAGGCTGATGTCGGACAGGCGCAGGAAAGCCATCATCATCACGTCGAGGGGATTGGCGGCGGATTGGAGAATTGTCCCTGCAAGGGCGATTGCGACGCATCATGCCGCGATGAGGAATTTTGCGCCAAACACGGTCTGCCGTTCACACCGCTACACACGCACGACCATCATCATGGGCATGATGATCACCATGGACACGATCATGCCCATGATCACGGCCATCATCACCATCCCTATCCGCAGGCTGATCATCCGCTCGGGCCGGTCTCGATGCAAAAGCCGAAAACACAGTGACCCCTGTCCGGTCCAATCGGTGAGCGCCGCCATGGACTATGTCCGGGAACCGTCCGAAATCTACCGAAAGTCGTTTCAGACCGTGCGGCGCGAAGCCGATCTGGCGCGTTTTGGCGGAAACGAACGCGAATTGGCGATCCGCCTGATCCATGCAAGCGGCATGATCGATATCGTCGATGATTTGGTTGTCTCGCCTACAGCCATCGAGGCAGGCCGCGCCGCGCTTGCGGCTGGCAAACCCGTCATCTGCGACGTCAGAATGGTCGAGCATGGGATTATCCGTCGCCACCTGTCGGCGGGCAACCAGGTGCTCTGCCGGGTGGATACGGAGGAAACCGAGTCCGTTGCGCGTGAGCAAAAGACGACGCGGTCCGCCGCCGGTATCGAGGTCCTGAAACGGCAGATTGCTGGCTCCATTGTGGCAATCGGCAATGCACCGACGGCACTGTTTCATCTGCTGGAATTGCTGGATGCGGGGATCGATCCGCCGGCCCTGATCATTGGCATCCCGGTCGGGTTTGTCGGAGCGGTGGAATCGAAGGTCGAACTGGAGCGCAATCCACGCGGTTGCCCGTTCATTACGGTGCATGGCCGGCGCGGCGGAAGCGCGCTGGCCTGTGCAGCCGTCAATGCTGTCGCGGGAGGGCTGTCATGATGGCAGGCAGTGCCCCAATCCGGCCATGGCTGACGATCATTGGCGTTGGTGACGATGGAACCGATGGTCTGACCGGAGCGGCGCTCGCCATGTTGGAAGACGCCAAGACAGTGATCGCGCCGGAACGGGTGATTGCCGAACTGGATCTGCCAGGCAAGCACATCGAGCCCTGGACCGGTAAGTTTCACGACTCGGTTGAAAAACTCCTCAAACGGCGCGGCGAACCAATCACCATTCTCGCAACGGGCGATCCGATGCATTTTGGCGTCGGCACGACCATGGCCCGGCATATTCCGCCGGAAGAAATGCGTGTGTTGCCGTCGCCGTCGGCCTTTTCGCTTGCCGCGGCACGACTTGGCTGGGCGCTGCAGGACACGGACTGCTTCTCGATGCATGGTCGTTCCGTATCGAAGCTGGCCCTGTTTCTGGCGCCTGGAAACCGGATTCTGGCGCTGACTTCGAGTGGCGATACGGTCAGGCATGCAGCCCGGCTGCTTGTCGAATGCGGGTTTGGCCAATCCGAACTGACAGTGCTCGAACATATGGGCGGCACGGCTGAACGGCAGATCCGGTTTGTCGCAGAAGATGCTGACCGCCAGTCATTCGGCGATTTCAACACGCTGGCCATTGCCTGTGTCGCGGGCGAGGGCGCAAAGGTGATGTCCCGCGCTGCAGGTCTGGCAAATGATGTGTTTTCCCATGACGGCCAGATCACCAAGCGGGAGGTGCGGGCGGCGACCATTGGCGCGCTGATGCCTTATCCCGAAGCGGTGCTTTGGGATATCGGCGCCGGCTGCGGATCGGTTTCGATCGAGTGGATGCGCCTTGCCCGCGGCGCCAGCGCCATTGCCATTGAACCGCGTGAAGACCGTCGCGCCCATATTGCCGACAACAGTCTTGCACTCGGGACACCCGGCATCAGGATCGTTGCCGGGACGGCGCCGAAAGCACTGGATGATCTGGTGCGACCGGATGCGGTTTTTATCGGCGGCGGCATCAGCCGGGAAGGCGTTTTTGAGGCCGCCTGGCAGGCTTTGCGTCCGGCCGGACGGCTTGTCGCCAATGCGGTGACTTTGGAAAGCGAAGCGCGATTGCTTGCTCTGCGGTCCAGCTATGGCGGGGAATTGTCACGCCTGTCGATTGCACATGCCGAACCTGTCGGACCCTATCATGGCTGGAAAACGGCGATGCCGGTGACGATGTGGAGCATCGCGAAAGGTGCGGCGACATGACCGGGACTCTTTATGGGATTGGTGTCGGGCCGGGCGATCCGGAACTGTTGACACTGAAAGCGCACCGGCTGTTGCGGGAAGCCTATGTGGTTGCCTATCCGGCGCCGGATACCGGTGAAAGTTTTGCCCGACAGATCGTTTCGTCCTTCCTGTCACCCGATCAGCTAGAAATTCCGATCATTGTGCCGATGCGAACGAAGCGTTTTCCGGCCAAAGCGGTCTATGACACATCCGCAGCGGAAATATCCCGTCATCTTGACGCCGGCTCGAATGTCGTCGTGCTTTGTGAGGGAGATCCATTTTTCTACGGTTCTTTCATGTATCTTTTCGAGCGCCTTGCCGACCGTTATCGCTGTGAGGTCGTGCCGGGCGTGTCCTCGGTGATGGCCGCCGGCGCAGGTCTGAAACGGCCGCTGGCCGCCCGGAACGATGTGCTGAGCGTCATTCCCGGGCCGCTTGAAGATGAAGATATCCTGCGCCACCTGAAAGCGGCCGATGCCGCCGCCATTATCAAGATCGGGCGCCATTTCAACCGGATCCGGGCGCTGCTTGAACAGCACGGGCTTGCCTCGGAAGCCTATTATCTGGAGCGCCTGACGCTGCGCAATGAACGCATCATGGCGCTGAAAGACGTGCCGGAAGACACAGCCCCCTACTTTTCGATGATCCTGATCTACAAGGGCGCGGAGAGCTGGGTTTCGCAGCTTCCGGAAATCAACAAGGCAGATCCCTCATGAAACCGGTTGTTGTCATCCTGTCTCCTTCGTCGCTGGACCTGGCCACACGGATTTCCGGCCTTCTGGACGGCGAGATCCACGGTCTTGCCGCACGGTTGCCGGACGCGCCGGTGACATTTGCCGATGCCGGCGCCCATCTGGCCCGATTGTTTGCGGAAGGCCGGCCAATTGTTGCGATCATGGCATCGGGGATCGTCATCCGGCTGCTTGCTCCCGTGTTGCAGGACAAAACCGGCGAACCGGCGGTTGTTGCAGTTTCCGAGGATGGCGCTTCGGCGGTTCCGCTGCTTGGCGGTCACCACGGCGCAAACCGGATGGCGCGGGTGATTGCTGCGGGAATCGGCGGCCACGCCGCAATTACGACGGCCGGCGATGTCCGGTTTTCTGTCGCCCTCGATGATCCTCCGGATGGCTATCGGCTGGTCAATCCAGGCAATGCGAAAACCGTGATGGCCGAACTGCTTGCCGGCGCTTCAGCTCGGCTCGAGGGCGAGGCTGCCTGGCTCAGTGACAGTAATATTCTACTTGCTCACAATGGGCAGGTGACACTCAGTGTATCCGAGCGGGCCATCAGCCCGGATCCGCTTCGACTTCATTTCGCTCCGCGGGTGCTGACACTGGGATTGGGCTGCGCGCGTGGCTGTGATCCGCAGGAGATGATCGAGCTAGCCGAAAAGGCGCTTTCGGACGGTGGTTTTTCGCCAACCGCTCTTGCCGGTGTCTATTCGATAGATGTCAAGTCCGACGAAACAGCGGTTCACGCGACGGCCCGGCATTTTGGTGTGCCGGCGCGGTTTTTCGATGCCGAGACGCTCGAGGCTGAATCGCAGCGGCTGCAAAACCCGTCCGAAGTGGTGTTTGCAGAAGTCGGTTGCCACGGCGTTTCGGAAGGGGCAGCACTCGCCGCGGCGGGGCAAGATGCGGAACTTGTGGTCGGCAAGACCAAATCGGCAAATGCCACGGTTGCGGTGGCAAGGGCGAATGCCGTGATTGATGGGTCAGAGCAAGGCCGAACCCGGGGGCGGTTGTTCGTGATCGGTATCGGACCCGGTTCTGAAGGCTGGCGGTCACCGGAGGTCAGCCGAATGGTGTCGGCCGCGACGGACCTTGTTGGCTACAGTCTCTATCTCGATCTGCTCGGTGACCTTGCCGCGGGCAAGAACCGACACGACTTTCCGCTTGGCGCCGAGGAACGCCGGGTCGAACATGCCATGGAACTTGCAGGTGAGGGCCGGGATGTGGCGCTTGTCTGTTCCGGCGATGCCGGCATCTATGCGATGGCGACGCTGGTGTTCCAATTGCTCGACGACGGTGAATTGAGCCCTCCGGCCCGCCGGATCGGCATTGAGGTCTCCCCGGGAATATCGGCGCTTCAGGCCGCTGCCGCCCGTGCCGGAGCTCCGCTTGGACATGATTTTTGCACCATCTCTCTATCTGACCTGCTGACACCCTGGGATGTGATCCGGCAGCGCGTACAAGCGGCGGCGGAAGCCGATTTTGTCATCGCTTTTTACAACCCGGTTTCAAAGCGACGCCGCACCCAGCTTGCCGCTGCACGCGATGTGTTGCTGGGCCACCGACCAGCCGATACGCCGGTGATCCTTGGCAACAATCTTGGCCGTCCAGGAGAAAATGTGCGTGTCGTGGCGCTGCGAGACCTGAACGTCGACGAAGTCGATATGCTGACGGTGGTCATAGTCGGCTCGTCCGAAAGCCGTGTGGTGGCAACAGGCGACGGCAAGAACTGGGTCTATACGCCGCGCGGTTATGCCGCCAAACCCGGAACCACAATAGCCGGCCGAAACAACGAGGCAGCAGAATGACCGTGTATTTCATTGGGGCCGGACCCGGTGCGCCCGATCTGATCACCGTGCGCGGCCTGAAGCTGATAGAGCGATGCCCGGTCTGCCTCTATGCCGGTTCGCTGGTTCCAGAAGAAATCGTGGCGGCGGCGCCGGAAGGTGCGCAGGTCATGGATACCGCGTCGATGCATCTGGATGAAATTATCGCCGAAATCGAAAAGGCGTCCCGGAACGGCGACGATGTGGCGCGCGTTCACTCGGGCGACCCCTCCATCTACGGGGCGACAGCCGAGCAGATGCGGCGGCTGGATGAAATCGGCATCGCCTACGAGGTCGTCCCGGGCGTTCCGGCCTTCGCCGGAGCTGCGGCACGTCTCAACACCGAGCTGACGCTGCCGGAAATCGCCCAGACCGTCATTGTCACCCGCACCGGGATGAAAGCATCCGGCATGCCGGAAGGCGAACAACTGGAAATTCTTGGACAGTCGGGCGCGACGCTGGCAATCCACCTTTCGATCCGCAATCTGGTCTATGTGCGTGAAGCGCTGGAACCGTTTTACGGCGCGGATTGTCCGGTCGTCATTGCCTATCGCGCCACCTGGCCGGATGAACTCTATATCAAGACCAATTTGGCGGAAATGAAGGACCGGGTGCGCGAAGCCAAGATCACCCGTACGGCGCTGATCCTGGTCGGTCCGGTATTCGGTGAGGTGAATTTTCGTGAATCGGCGCTCTACGATGCCGACTATGCCCATGTGTTGCGTAACAAGGGTAAGAAAAAGCCGCCGGCTAGACCTGCCGGACCGAGCGATAGGCCAGGTCAATGAACGCCAGCACCTGGTTGACCGAAGATAGGTGCGGTGGCTGGGGAGCAGGGGGCCGCTCGATCAATATGACCGGCAGACCAAGTTGCCGGGCAGCGGCGATCTTGGCGTATCCGGCCGAACCGCCGGAATTGCGGCAGACCAGATGGGTAATTTCCAGTTCGGTGAACAATCGAACTTCCTCATCCGCGGTTGTCCCCGGTTTCCCGGTGATGATCCCGCAATTTTCAAGTGGCAAAGTCTCGGGTCGGTCGATCATGCGCAGCGTGAAACCGACGTCGGTTCGTTGCGCGAAGCCGGCGACATACTGGCTTCCGAGAGCGAGAAAGGCATGTGCACCGGCCGGCAGGACACGTGCCGCCTCTTCGAGCGATGACACCGTGTGCCAGAGATCCTGCAGATCCGGAACCCACAACGGTCGAACCAGAGCAATGCGCGCGGCGCCGGTATATTTTGCCGCGGCAAACGCGTTTTCTGAAATCTGGGTGGCAAAGGGATGCGTTGCGTCGACAACGAGGGCGATGTCGTTTTTTAAAAGAAACAACTCCAGACCCTCGGTGCCGCCGAATCCGCCGACGCGGACCTCGCAATTCGGCAAATCGGGTTCCCTTGTTCGCCCCGCAAGTGAATATATCAGCGGAAACCTGCCGTCCTGCGCAAGCCGGTCTGCAAGTTCGCTTGCTTCTGCCGTGCCGCCAAGCAGCAGGATTGGCTTATCAGACGCGGGCAAGGATTTCTCCGGTGCGATCGGTAACAATGATTTCGACATCGACCGGTGCCCCCCTCAGGTTCGCAAGCGCCACCTGGCGCGCTCGCGAAGCGATATCAGGGGCGAGCTCAACTCCATGTTCGCCTGCGATTTCAAGCGCTTCCTGCGCAGTGTTCGCATTCAGAATCCGGTTCTTCATGGAATGAGTCAATCCTCGAGTTTCCGCCAGACTCCACAGGAACTGCATATTCACCTGACTGCGTGCCGAATGCAGATCAAGAGCGCCCTGTGCAAGTTTGGACAGCTTGGCGAACCCTCCGGCAATGGTCAACTTGTCGATGGGATGCGCGCGCAGATATTTCAGCAGACCGCCGGCAAAATCGCCCATGTCGAGCATCGCGATCAGCGGTGTTTCGTAGAGTGCCTGTGCCGCGGTTTCGGAGGTCGAGCCGGTCGACCCGATCACATGGGTGAGACCTGCCGCACGCGCGACATCGATACCGCGGTGAATGGAGTGTATCCAGGAAGAACACGAAAAAGGATGCACGATGCCGGTGGTCCCGAGAATCGAGATGCCACCTTCTATGCCGAGCCGGGGATTCCATGTCTGTTTCGCCATCTCGTCGCCACCGGGAACGGATATGGTGATGGCAATATCCGCCGGGAGGCCGTGTTCGGCACAAACGGATTGCACTGTTTCCGACATCATCTTACGCGGCACCGGATTGATGGCCGCTTGTCCAGGTTCAATCGGCAGACCGGGCCGGGTAACCGTCCCGACACCGCTGCCAGCGGCAAAGACAACTCCGGTGCCGGGCGGCGCCGGCGAGACCATGGAAATTATCGTGGCGCCATGGGTAACGTCAGGATCATCGCCGGCATCCTTGATGATTCCGGCCGTTGCATAGCCGTTTCCGGCGGACTCGAATGCCAGCGCAAACGACGGGGTTTCGCCTTTTGGCAATTCGATCTCGACAGGATCTGGAAATTCACCCGTTATCAGCGCAGTCAAAGCCGCCTTGGTCGCGGCGGTGGCACAGGCTCCGGTCGTCCAGCCGCGTCGCAACGGCTGATCGGGCCGCCTAGTTCCGGCATCTGGCTCGTCGCTGGCTGTCTCTGCGGTCATCGCCGGGTTATATGCGAGCCCGTACTGGCGCGAAAGCCCGTGCTAGAGCCCATCTTGTTGATACGGAAGCATTTGACTGGAATTACGGGTTTGCTGGCTAGGCGCGTTCCATGCCGTGGTCTATATGACCACAAATGGAGTGCAACGCAGTCCAGCGGACCCGTAAATCCAGCCTTCGGTGGGCCATATCGGTTCGTCGGCGTCGTTGCGGAGCTTGCCCGATGAACCACATCGCGCTGCGCTCCGCGCCTAGACGAGCAAACCGATATGGCCCATCAAATACTTCCGTATCAACAAGATGGGCTCTGGAGGTAGATTTGGCTCCATGAGCGATTGGCAAAAAAAACTGCCGGACATGCAACCCGGCCAGGTCTGGCTGGTTGGGGCGGGGCCGGGCGATCCGGGCCTGTTGACCCTGCATGCGGCCAAGGCGCTTGGTGAAGCCGATGTGATCGTCTACGACGCTCTGGTCAATGCCGACTGCCTGTCGTTGGCGCAATCCGATGCCGTGCTGGAATATGCCGGCAAACGCGGTGGCAAACCATCGCCGGTTCAGCGCGATATTTCATTGCGCCTGGTGGAACTTGCCCAACAGAACTTGCGTGTGTTGCGCCTCAAGGGCGGCGATCCGTTTGTATTCGGACGTGGCGGCGAAGAAGCACTGACCTTGGTAGAGCATGGCGTTCCATTCCGGATCGTGCCGGGCGTGACGGCCGGAATTGGCGCTCTGGCCTATGCGGGTATTCCGGCAACCCACCGCGACACCAATCACAATGTGACGTTTTTGACCGGACATGACGCCAGCGGACTGGTTCCTGATGCAATCGACTGGGAAAGTGTCGCACGCGGTTCACCGGTCATCGTCATGTACATGGCGATGAAACATATCGCCATGATCACGCGGCGCCTGATGTCGGCCGGACGTAGTCCGGATGAGCCGATGGCCTTTGTCTGCAACGGCACGACCGACAGCCAGCAGGTGCTGGTGACGACGCTTGGTGCGGCCGAAGAAGATTTGAAGACGTCGGGTCTCAACCCGCCCGCCATTGTTGTCGTCGGCGAGGTTGTCCGGCTTCGACAGGCACTCGACTGGGCCGGAGCGGCGGCGGGCCGCAAACTTGTGGCCGACCCGCTTGGTCACCGCAAGGCGCGTGACGCCGGATGAAGGGCCTGCTTGTTTCGGCGCCGCAATCGGGATCAGGCAAGACAACGGTGACACTTGGCCTGCTGCGTGCTTTGCGCAATCAGGGCCTGGACCTGGCGCCGGCAAAGGCCGGCCCGGACTATATCGATCCGGCATTTCATGAAGCCGCAAGCGGGCGCGCCTGCGTCAATCTTGATCCCTGGGCCATGCGACCGGACCTGATCAGCGCGTTGGCTGCCCGTGCCTGTTCGGGCGGTGCTCTCCTGGTCGTCGAGGGCATGATGGGGCTCTATGATGCGGCGTTTGACGGATCGGGTTCGGCGGCGGATCTTGCCGCGCACCTGTCGCTGCCGGTACTGATGGTCGTCGACTGCCGCAGCATGTCGCATTCCATCGCGGCTCTTGTTCGCGGTTTTCGCGACCATCGAGATGATGTTGCGCTTGGCGGGTTGATCCTCAATCGGGTCGCCAGTCAACGCCATGAGTCGATGCTGCGCAAGGCGCTTGATCCGCTCGGCATCCCGGTACTTGGCGCCATACCCAGCGACCGCGGGCTTGAATTGCCGGAGCGTCATCTGGGCCTGGTTCAGGCTGCAGAGCACCAGGAACTGGAAACGCTCATCGAGGCAGCTGCTGAAACGGTGGGGTCGCTGGTCGATCTAGACCTTGCCCGGCGGATTGCACAGCGTTTTCCGGAATTCGAGGCCGCCGCCGCAGTGCCACGGTTTCGACCATTAGGGCAAAAGATAGCGGTTGCCCGGGACATCGCCTTTGCATTTTCCTACCCGCACATTCTTGATGGTTGGCGGCGGCAAGGGGCGAGCATCAGCTTTTTTTCACCACTTGGCGACGAGGCTCCCGATCCGGATGCGGACGCGATTTACCTGCCGGGCGGCTATCCGGAACTGCACGCCGGACAATTGACAGAGGCAGGTGTTTTTGCCGGGGCCATGCGTGCTGCGGCCGGACGAAATGTGCCGATTTTCGGCGAATGCGGCGGATACATGATGATGGGCGAAACACTGATTGACGCGTCCGGCACCAAGCATCCGATGCTCGGACTTTTGCCGCTGGTCACCAGCTTTGCCGACAGGAAACGCCATCTGGGATACCGGCGGCTGGAGGCACTGAAGGGTGGGCCATTTACCGGTACGCTGATGGCCCACGAATTCCACTACGCATCGACCGTGCACGAGGGCAAAGCGGAAAAACTGTTTCAAGTGACCGATGCAGCCGGGACCGATCTGGGAAAATCCGGCATGCGGCTCGGCTCGGCCTGCGGTTCCTTCATGCACATCATAGACTTCGCCGGCAACGCCTGATGGACGTGCTTGAACATGGTGGCCGGCTGGACCGAATGGTCGGACAGTACGGCGGTCGGCGGGACACGTGGCTTGATCTGTCCACCGGCATCAATCCCGTTCCATACGAGCTGCCGGTGTTGGCGGATGATGTGTGGCGCCGGCTGCCTGAACGCACTCTGCTGGATGAGACATTGGTGGCGGCACGAAATTTCTACGGTGTTCCCGATAGTGCCGGCATCGCCGCTGCTCCGGGCACTCAATCGCTCATCCAGTTGCTGCCGGATCTGCTGCCGGCCGGGCCGGTTGCCGTGGTTTCTCCGACCTATGGCGAGCACGCCCATTCGTTTCGTCAGGACGGCCGCTCAGTTGTCGCAGTTGGGGCTCTCGCGGACATCCCTGGCGACTGCGCCGTTGCAGTGGTCGTCAATCCGAACAATCCCGACGGACGGGTGTTTTCCGTGCCGGAATTGCTAAAGATCCGAAAACGATTGGCCGATCGCGGCGGGTGCCTGATTGTCGACGAAGCCTTCGCGGATTGCGGTGATGTGCAAAGCATTGTTTCGGAGACCGCCGCACCCGGCCTTGTCGTTCTGAAATCTTTCGGCAAGTTTTTTGGGCTTGCCGGATTGCGGCTTGGTTTTGTGGTCGCCGATGCCGCTCTGGCCGCGCGGTTCGAAACCAGGCTTGGACCCTGGGCGGTCTCCGGACCGGCGCTTGCCGTTGCGCACAAGGCGCTGAGAGATGTTGCTGCCGTTACGGCGATACGGCGGTCATTACGCGACAATTCCAGAACATTGGAAGACTTGCTGCGAACAAGCGGACTGGAAATCGCTGGATGCACACGGTTCTTCACTCTGGTTGACCACCCGAAAGCGGCGGATCTTCATGAAGGCCTTTGCCGTCGCGGCATCTATGTCCGCAAATTTGAATATGCGCCGCGCTGGCTGCGGTTCGGACTGCCGCCATCGGACCGGCAGCACAGGCGGCTCGCCGATGCCCTGACGCATTTGCTGCCGGGATTGTCGGGATGAACATGTCGTTTGCTGTTCTTTTCGCAGCCCTTCTGCTGGACCGATATTGGTCGGGACAGGGCAAGCTCTGGCAGCGTTACTCGCATCCGGTGGTTCTGTTCGGCAGGGCCATTGGTTTGGCGGAAAGCGTCATGCGGCGGCCAAGTGCCGGTCGCCAAGGAAACCGGACCAGCGGCTTGATGTCGATCCTTGTTTTGCTTGCGCTCGCTGCCTTTGCCGGTTGGGCGATCACTTTTTTCACGCGATCCATTCCGATCGTGGGCCTGGCAGCAGAGGTGCTGATTGTTGCGGTCTTGCTGGCTCAACGCAGCCTGGCGGATCATGTTGGAGCCGTGGCGAAGGCCTTGAAGAGCGAAGGTCTTTCCGGCGGCCGCCGCGAGGTTGCGAAAATCGTCGGACGTGATCCGGAACAGCTCGATCATGCCGGTGTGGCCCGCTCGGCAATCGAAAGCCTGGCCGAAAATACCTCGGATGGAATTGTCGCACCGGCTTTCTGGTACGCAATTCTGGGGCTGCCCGGCCTGTTTGCCTACAAGATGCTGAACACTGCGGATTCCATGATCGGACACAAGAATGAGCGCTATCTCGACTTCGGACGCGCATCGGCAAAATTCGATGATGCGGCGAACTGGATTCCGGCCCGACTGACCGGTTTGGTCATTGTGATCGCCGCCGCAAGCAGTATTGGCAGCATTCGCGCCGGAACAGCGCTGATGACCATGATGCGGGATGCACGTCTTCACCGCTCGCCCAATGCCGGCTGGCCGGAGGCGGCTTTTGCCGGAGCGCTTGGAATCCAACTCAGTGGTCCGCGGATCTATGACGGCTCGATCGCCAATGAGCCCGTCGTAAATGCTGCGGGCAGGGTGGTCACGGGCGCCTCCGACATCCAGTCAGCCTTGCGTCTTTTTGATCGTATCTGCATCGTGCTGGCTGTAGTTGTGGCAGTATCGGCACTGACCATATGAGCTTTTTCAACCCGCCTTTCACGCGAGATTCGAACCCACTCCCGAAAAATTGAATACGCTCAACGCCGGGAGGTGGAGTAATCTGATTGCCGGTTTACGGGTGGGGAAACCTGATGACGCTTGCTGACAGTGACCACGCAGCAATCAACCGCGCGTTGGAGAATATATACAGGCTTCGGGATCTCGACGGCTTTGTTGTTGCGGCAATGAAGGAACTCCCGCCGCTCGTCGATGCCGACATATCGGCCTATAACGAGGTTGATTATGCAGGCCGACGGATGATGTCGATCATTGACTCGGACAAAGCCCAACGGAATTTCCATGAAATCCAGGTGTTGTTGGAATCGATTATGAACCAGAATCCCCTGATCGAATACAGTGCTGGGGGGTCAGGCACTCCAAAGATGATCTCCGACTTTCTCACCCATGATCAGTGGCGGGCGACCGGAATTTATCAATCGATCTACGGCAACATTGGCGGCGAGTTTCAACTTGCGGTTACGCTGCCGGTTGACGATGCAACAATCGTTGCCTTTGCCTTCAATCGAGCTGCGAGCAATTTTACCGAACGTCACCGGAAAATACTGACAATCATGCAGCCGCATCTGACCAGGGCCTATGAGAATGCAAGGCATCATACAAGGGAATCAATGCAGCTGGAACGCAATCAGCGGGTCATGGAAACGATCGGCGCCGGCTGGCTGGATCTCGATCCCGATTTGAGAATCCAGCAGGCGGCGCCGCTGGCCAGTTCCATATTGGAAACATTCTTTGATCAATCCTATCCCGAGGAGGACTGCTTACCAGTTCAGCTGCATTCCTGGGTACACAGCAATTTCGAGCAACTGCAAGAAGGCGGTCCAGTTGAACCGCTGGTGATTTCGAACAGCACGGGACGTTTGATTGTGCGGCTATTGCCGGGAGGCGACCGCAAAGGCTGCAGTTTGCTGATGGAACAGTTTCTTGCGGTCGCTCCTGCAGATTTGCTTGAGCGATTGGGGCTGACCGGCCGACAGGCAGAAGTCCTCTATTGGGTTTGCCAAGGCAAATCGAATGCGGAAATTGCTGTGATCCTGAAAATTTCTGTTCGGACGGTGACCTTCCATATATCAGGTATTCTTGAGGCTCTTGGGGTTACCAATCGCACCGAAGCCGCGAAAATCGCAACGTCTCACCTGCTTTCCTGAGGTAAAACAGGAGCCGTCAATCAATGCTGGCGCATTTGCCAGCGATTGAATGAGACCTGTAGATTCCTACAGTTGCAGTGCCGTTGGAGATTTCCAGAATCGGTTCGGGGATGGCACAGGCCGGGACTGATACCAATGGCTCCGGGTGTTCCCAATCCTTATGGTGTCGGGGGGCTATGATGCTCACGCAGGATGATCACGCGGCGATTGGGCTGGTCCTTGAGGAAATCTACACTCTTGGGGATCTGGATGATTTTGTCGTCACGGCGATGAAACTGCTTCCTCCGCTCATCGGTTCCGACAAGGCATCTTACAATGAAGTGGATTACGCCGAGCGCCGCATGATGACGGTCATAGACTCACCGTTTGCTCAGCGCCGCTATCATGAAAAACAGTTGGTTTTCGAGTCGATCATGAACCAAAATCCACTGATCGAACATTATTCGAACGTGCTTGATGGCCCAAGGAGAATTTCCGACTTCTTGACCGTCGAACAATGGCGGTCAACGGGCATCTATCAGGCCTATTATGGTGATATCGAGGGAGACTATCAGATTGCAGTTGCCTTGCCGATTGACCGAACGACGATCGTCGCCTTCGCCTTCAATCGCACTGTTTCGGACTTTGATGACCGGCAATTGGAAATTCTGACCATTCTGCAGCCGCACCTGACGCAGGCTTACAAAAATGCCAGGCAGCACACACGTCTAGGAAGACATTTGAGGCGCAGCAAACAGGTGCTGGAGACCATGGGTGCCGCCTGGATGGACCTGGATGAGAACCGAGTGATTGTCACCGCCATGCCGGGTTCGGTAGCCATTCTGGAGACCTTTTTCGATCAAAGCTTTTCCGTCGGCGACCGATTGCCGCCCGCGCTTGACCGATGGGTCGTACAAAGCCGTGGTCAGGCGCTCCAGGCAGGCGCTGTGGATCCGATGGTCGTCAGTACTGAGGCGGGCCGGTTGATCCTGCGTCTTCTGCCACCCGGCAAAACCGGTGATACCAGTTTGATGATGGAGCGATTTCTTGCCGCTGCGTCGCCGGAACCGCTTGAGAAGCTTGGCCTGACGAGCCGGCAAGCGGAGGTATTGTATTGGATTTGCCAGGGCAAATCGAATGCTGAAATTGCCGTCATCTTGAAGGTTGCGGTTCGTACAGTGGTGTTTCACGTATCGCGCATCCTGGAGGCGCTTGGGGCATCGAACCGCACGGAGGCTGCAAACCTTGCAGTTCCGCACCTGATGACAAGAGGCTGACCGGTCGATCCGGACCGCCCCGTCAGGTTCCGTTCAAACGATGACCTGTAGACTCCTACAGTTGTTTCCCGTCCGTCTCCGTCCAGAATTGCTCTTGTATTCGCCAAGGTGCAGCTCTTCACAACAAAGCTGTCCGGCGTGCGTATCACGGGTGGGTGGACCAACAGTATGCTTGGAAGGCGGTGTTTACAGTTTTCGGCGTTGTCGATCCTGGCGATACCAGCGATAGCCCCGCAATCCGCTGTTGCAGCCTGCAGTACCAATACGCCGGCGGATGGGACCACTGTTGAGTGTATGGCACCTGGAACCGATACGATCGGCGTCTCGGGCAATGACAACATCACGGTGAATGTTCGCAATGGTGCGCTGATCGACCCTGCCGGTGTGGGCGTCGAGGGCATTGATATGCGAAACGGTGCGACGATTCTCGTGGAAAACGGCGCCGAAATCGACACGTTGAATAATTTTGCCGAGGCGATCCGTGTCGTCAATGGCGCCAATATCACCATTAACGGCCTGCTGGACGCCTATCGTGGCATCGGCTTCGGTTTTGCCGGATTCTCGAATTCAATGATCACGATCGGATCCACCGGCCATGTCGGAAGTACGGCAACAGCCGGATTTGGACTGGATGGAGGCGGCGGCGGCAACACTTACGTTGTCAACGGCGCAATCGATACCAGCGGAAACAGCGCCACAGCAATCATCGCCGGCACCGGAGACAACATCACAATCGGATCCGGTGGCGTCGTTCGCACCCGGAGTGACCCCGGGTCTGCGCCGGCAATCGATGCCGATGGATTTCCGTCTGCTTCCGGCATTTCCGTCTTCCTCGATACCGGCAGCCTGATCGAGACCTTCGGCGGCAGTTCTGCGGGGCTTCAGCTCGGCAGTGCGGCCAATGTTACCGTCAATGGTGCAATCAAGACAGCGCAGATCAACCCGGCAAACCCACTGAGTTCAGGTGCCGCCGGTATAATCGTCGACGGCTCGTCAAACATCACCGTCGGGCCGTCGGGTTCGATCAAGACGAGCTTTGCCGGCAGCCCCGGAGGGCAGGTGGGACACGGAATTCAAACCACCGTCAGCTTCGGATCACCCGGCGGAACGACCGTCAACATGAACGGGATGCTGGAGACGTTCGGTGATATTTCGCACGGCATTAGTGCCTCCCAGAATGACGTGATCTCGGTCGGCAGCGGCGCGACGGTCGCCACCAACGGCGCCACGTCGCATGGCATTTTCTTCCAGACGTTGACGTTTGCCGGCACCGATACCGCCGACATCACGGTCAATGGAAACATCGATGCAAGGGGTGTGGGATCCGGCGGCATCTTTCTGCTGCCCCAGATCCAACCGCTCACCGCGACAATTTCAATCGGAAGCACTGGCGCTGTGACTTCGGCACAATCGACCGCCATCGCGGGCGCGCAGGGATCCTCCCTCAATCCAATATTTCCGGACGCCGACATCACATTGAAAGTCGCCGGAACCGTCAAAGGGCCAAACGCGACGGCACTGGCCATTGATCTCAATGATGGCGATGACACGTTGGAATTGCAGCCGGGATTTTCGATCACCGGGCTCGTCAGTGGCGGAACGCAAGCCGGGCAGACGGACACATTTTCACTTGGTGGATCGGGCAGCGACAGTTTCAATGTTTCTCTGGTCGACGGAAACAACACACCGACAGCAGGTGAGCAGTTCCGGGATTTCGAATTGTTTTCAAAGGAGGGTGTGGCTTCCTGGATATTGACCGGTACCAACAACGAAATTGCTGCCTTTTCGGTCAATGGGGGGACCTTGATCAACAACGCTCTGATGACAAATACGGCATTCACTATCGCCCCGGGGACATCTTTGAGAGGGATTGGCACGGCAGGCGGTCTTGTCGCAAATGGCACCGTGGCGCCGGGAAACTCGATCGGAACATTCAATGTAGCTGGAAACGTCCTTTTCAATGCCGGGTCACTTTATCTGGTGGAAGTTGCGAGCAATGGCACGTCGGACCTGCTGAATGTGACCGGTTCCACCACGATAAATGGTGGGACAGTGCAGGTTCAGACCCTCGATCCCGCATTGAATTTTGCCAAAGGACAGAAATTCACGATCATCACATCGGCAGGAGGGGTCAACGGTCGATTTTCTGGTGTTGTCGATCAATCTGCGTTTCTGGAATTCCTGCTCGGTTACGATCCGAATTCAGTGTTCCTTACCTTGAGCAAAATTGCCGATTTCGGATCGGTTGCCCGGACATTCAATCAGATCGAAGTCGCACGGGCGCTGCAATCACTGGACACGATCAACAATGCCGACGCCGGCGTTGTCGGCAATATATTGCTTGGCCTAGGTGCCGACGCTGCGCGGTCGGCATATGACTCCATACAGGGCGAGATCCACGCTGACAGCCGGTTCATGGCAGTCGACGCAAACGGGCTTTTCAACCGTTTGCTCATGACACAGGCTGAAAACGCCAGCGGGGGTTCTTCCTCACCGGATTCCGATGCTCAGCAGGCTTATGCGCAAGACAGAAAACGCAGCTCTTCCTTGGCGATGTCAACTGAATTGGCATATGGAGCGATTTTGGGACGTGGTCGGACGGCAAACGCCGCGCCAGGCCACGTCAAAGGCTGGGGCAGCGGTTTCGGTTCGACAACCCGTGTGGCCGGAGATGGCAATGCGGCGAAATGGACTAGCGGATCATTCGGCCTGGCATCCGGTGTCGAATTCGAAATCAGCGATTTCACATCTGCCGGAATGGCTGCCGGTTACTCGAGAACCTCCGGCGATGTGACAGCCCGTTCCCAGTCCGCTGAGATCAGCAATTACCATATCGGCCTTTACGGACGGATGGGTGCCGCCCGTCTTGAAAACGGCTTGTCGTTCCGGACCGCCGCATCTTACGCCTATTATGACATCGACACTGTCCGGAACATTGCTTTTGCCGGCATCAGCCGAACGGCGGTCGCGCAATATAATGGTCATTCATTTGTCGCCGCGGCCGAGGCGCAATACGGCGTCCGCTTCGAAGCCGACATAGGACAGTTGAACGGCACAACGATTATCTCTCCGCTTGCCGGGATCAATGTCAGCTACTCGGGATATGATGGTTTTGCCGAAACCGGCGCGGCATCCCTCAACCTGTCTTCATCAGGGGTGGATGTCAGCGCCGGTTTTTTTGCACTGGGCATGAAAGTCGAAGGGGACTATCGGCTTGGCGGTGTTGCGCTTCGTCCACGTCATCGACTTGTTTACGAACGGACATTTGGGCAGAACATGCCGTCTGCGGTGCTTTCACTGGCCGGTTCGCCCGCCACATTTGCCGTCCATGGACCGGATGAGAGCCGTGACAGGCTCCGGCTTGGCTCCGCACTTGATGTCAAACTGTCAGAGCGGGCGGTCTTCAATCTTTCGGCCGATGCGCTGTTTTCGAATGACCGTACCGGGTTTTCCGCCCGGGCAGGATTTCGCCTGACCTTCTGACAGCCGGTCCTTCAATTTGCTTCAGTGGAATTCTGCTCCAGCCTGCGTGCAACAGCGCGGTCAAGATCCGGTGCCGCGGCAAGCAGCGCCTTGGTGGCCGGCGCGTGCGGATCGCTCAGGACCTTGGCGGTCTTGCCGCTCTCCACGATCCGGCCGTCATGCATGACCATCACGTCGTCGGTTATTGCCCGCGCGACAGTCAGGTCGTGGGTGATGAACAAATAGGCGACACCGAGCCGGTCATTGAGATCAGCGAACAGGTCGAGGATCTGCGCCCTGATGGACACGTCCAGCGCCGATACCGGTTCGTCGGCGATGATGAGTTTCGGTTCGGTAATGACGGCTCTGGCGATCGACAGACGCTGCCGCTGTCCGCCGGAAAACTCATGTGGATACTTGTCCATGTCCGCGGCCGACAGGCCGACACGCTCCAGTGCTGTCGCGACCCGTTCGCGCCGCTCGGAATGCGGCATTCGTTCATCCATCAGATGTAGTGGCTCTGAGACGAGCCGTTCGACTTTGTGCCGCGGGTTGAACGATCCGTAGGGGTCCTGAAACACCACCTGCATGTTGCGCCTGGCGTCGCGCAGCTGTGCTTCGGTCAGATCAGTGGTGGTTTCGCCGTGAAAGCGGATTTGACCCGAAGTTGGACGGTCCAATGCCAGGATCATCCGCGCCAGGGTCGACTTCCCACAGCCTGATCGGCCAACCAGTGCCATGGAATGCCCTGGTTCCAGTTCAAAACTTACGTCGTCGACGGCACGGGACGGCATTGGTTTGACAAATAGCGATGTCCGCCGTCCCGGATAGTCACGGATCAGGTTTTCCACCGAGAGAAGCGCCTCCCGCCGGCCATCAACCGGCTGGCGGGCCCGAGCGGGTACATGGGTCGATGCCTCGGCAAGCTGCCTGGTGTAGGGGTGTTTCTGCTCGACCAGGATACTGGCGGTCTCACCGGCATCCATCACCTCGCCATAACGCATGATGGTGACATGATCCGCCATGTCGGCAACGACGGCCAGGTCGTGCGATATCAACAGCAGCCCCATGCGGTTTTCTTCGACCAGTTCACGCAGCAGCTCAAGAATCTGTGCCTGGAGAACGACATCAAGTGCCGTGGTCGGTTCGTCGGCGATCAGCAATTTCGGTTTCAGCGCGCAGGCGATTGCAATCACCACCCGCTGACGCTGACCGCCCGAAAGCTCATGCGGATAGCGATCCAGCGGAAACTGCCGGGCCGGCAGGCCGACGCGATCCAGGATATCGCGGGCACGCTGTTCCGCCTCGGGTCTGCCCGCCCCGGTGTGCCAGCGAATGCCCTCAGCGACCTGCTCTCCGATGGTCTTGACCGGATTGAGCGCGGTCATCGGTTCCTGGAACACCATGCCGATATCATCACCGCGCAGAGCGCACATGCGGGCCTCATTCGCCTCCAGCAGATTGCTGCCATCAAATCGCACCTGGCCTCGGGTTGTCGCGGCATATGGCATCAATTGCATGATCGCCAGTGCGGACATGGATTTGCCGGAGCCGGATTCGCCGACCAGACCCATCACTTCACCTTCGTTGATCGAGAAGCTGACATTCTTCAAAATGGGTGTTTCACCGATCGACAGCGACAGGTCGTTGATCTCGAGCAGGCTCATCGTTGCCGCCTCAGCTTCGGGTCGAGAACGTCACGCAGTCCGTCACCCAGAAGGTTGAGGCCAAGTACGGTGACGACAATAGCAAGCCCCGGGAATATCGCCATGTGGGGGGCAAAACTCATCATCGTCTGCGCTTCAAACAACATCCGGCCCCAGCTGGGCATCGGCGGTTGAGCGCCAAGTCCGACATAGGACAGGCCGGCTTCGGCAAGAATGCCGAGGGAGAACTGGATGGTTCCCTGGACCAGCAGCAAATTGGCGATGTTGGGCATGATATGTTCGATGGTGATCAACGCCGGACCTTTTCCGGCCGCCCGGGCCGCCAGAATGAATTCGCGCGGCCACAGCGCAAGAGCTGCGCCGCGGGCGATCCGGGCAAACACCGGGACATTGAATATTCCGATAGCGATGATGGCGTTGATCGCACCGGGCCCGAAGATCGCGGTGATCATCACCGCCGACAGCAGGGCAGGGAAGGCAAACACCAGATCATTGAAGCGCATCAGGGCCTCGTCGACCCAACCGCGCCGGGCAGCGGCCCAGCAGCCGAGAGGCACTCCGATGCCCATGCCGATGCCGACGGCCACCAGAGCGACAGCGATCGAGTTCCGGGCGCCGACCATGATCATGGATGCAATGTCGCGTCCAAAATGATCGGTGCCGAGGATGTGGTCGGCCGATGGCGATTTCAGCCGATCGACGACCCGCAGATCGGCAACGTCGTATGGCGTCCAGAGAAAGGAGATGATGGCCATTGCCGCGATGACCAGCGTGACGACCAGTCCGGCCACGAATGATTTGTTGCCAAAGGCTTTGGCGACAATGGTTCGCCAGTTTTCCGGCTCGGGCGGGATCAGAGGTTCGGTCACTGGCGTGACCTCAGTCTCGGGTCAACGGCGGCATAGGACAGATCAACCAGCAAATTGACGACGACAACCGTGGCGACAAGCAGCATGACAATGCTTTCCACCACGATCAGGTCGCGCTGGGTGATGGCTTGAAACACCAGCCGGCCAAGGCCGGGAAGATAGAACACGTTTTCTATGATGATGGTCCCGGCGAGTAGAAAGGCAAATTGCAGGCCCATGATGGTCAGAACCGGTATCATCGCGTTGCGCAGGGCATGACGCCACAAGACGTAAGAACGCGGCATTCCCTTGGCACGGGCGGTCCTGATGTAGTCCTCGCCGAGGACTTCCAGCAGGGCCGAGCGGGTGACCCGTGACAGAATGGCTGCCTGGGGCAGGGCAAGGGCAATTGCCGGCAGGATCAGCGCTTTCATCGCCGT
>JAJFHT010000206.1 GCA_021775495.1 Hyphomicrobiales bacterium
GCAAAGCTCATGGATTTCCTGTCGCGGGCATGGCTGCCGATCTTCATACTGGGCTGGTCAGCCACTGCATTCGCACTGCAGACCGTTCGCGCATTGATGCTCGATGAAATCGGCAAGCTTTATGTGACCGCAGCATCGGCGCGCGGGGTATTCGGTCGCAAACTGCTGTGGCGGTATCCGGCGCGTCATGCGCTCGGGCCGGTCATCAATTCCCTCGGTTTCGATCTCAACCGGATTTTTAACGAGTTGCCGGTCGTTGCTCTGATCCTGACGCTGACAGAATCCGGCGCGTTGCTGATCGAGGCGTTGGCCCGATCAAATGACCAGCAACTGGCCGGCGCGATAATCTTTCTTTTGACAGCCAGCATCGTGTTTTTGAATTTCGTAACTGACATCATGTTGGCGCTTATGGACCCGCGCGTACGCCGCGGATTGTTGGGGTAGGCAATGAGCAGCATCACCGAAACAATCCCGACCGACCAGGATCAAAAGCTCAAAGAGGCATATTTTACCGCCTCGCAGGGGCAATTGATCTGGTCCAGGTTCAAAGGCAACCGGACCGCGATGATCGCCGCATGGGTGCTGGTGATCATGTTGCTGATGGGTTTTTTCGCACCATTCCTGTCACCCTATGACCCGACGATTGCCGGGCGCGACAAGCAGTACGAAAACGGTGCCCCGCAGATTCCGATCTTTTGGGACAAGAACGGTTTTTCATCCAGGCCGTTTTTGCACACGCTTGAGCGCGAGCGGTCAATCAAGACCAACTTTCGATGGGTGACCAAAGTCAACACCGACAAACGCAGATATGTCGAGTTTTTTGTCGAAGGTTGGGAATACAGCTTCATCGATATCGAATGGGATTTGCCGGGCGACCTGTTTGATGTCGACGTGAAGACGCTGACCTTCAATACCCATCTGTTTGGCATCGATACCGGTGGCATCCATCTGTTCGGAACCGATGCCTCGGGCAAGGACATTTTCGGGCGCACGCTTCACGCGGTTTATACCTCACTGGCGGTCGGTGCGCTGGGCGTGCTGATTTCATTTGTGCTGGCCCTGGTGATTGGCGGTGTTGCCGGTTATTTCGGCGGATGGATCGATTCCGTTCTTCAAATGATAACGGACGCGATCAGAACGGTGCCGCCCATACCGCTGTTCATGGCAATGGCGGCCTTCATCCCCGACGAATGGAGTTCCGAAACCCGGTTCTTCTTTATTTCCATCATATTGGGGCTGGTCGGCTGGCCCACCCTGGCACGCCGCATCCGAACCCACTTGCTGACGGAGCGAAGTCAGGAATATGTGCTTGCGGCGGAACTGTGCGGTGCTTCTTCGGGCCACGTCATCCGGCGGCATCTGCTGCCAAGTTTCACATCCTACATCATAGTCGATCTGATGATCTCCTTTCCCTACATGGTACGTTCGGAGACGGCGTTGAGCTTCATCGGTCTGGGCCTGAAAGACCCGGTCAATTCCCTCGGCGCACTGATGCAGAACGTCTCCAAGGCGGATGTGCTCTTGAACTACCAATGGTACTTCATTCCGGTCATCTTCTTCATCGCGTTCGTTCTGGCATTTGTATTTGTCGGTGACGGCCTTCGCGATGCCGCCGACCCGTATTCGAGTACCAAGAAATGACCCTGCTCAGCGCAAACAATCTGACTTTGCAGTTCGATACGGATGAAGGTCGGATCACTGCGGTTGATGATGTCTCGTTCGAGTTGAGCCCGGGTGAGGTCCTTGGATTGGTCGGCGAGTCCGGTTCGGGTAAATCCGTTACCGCAAAGTCCCTGATGCAGTTGAATCCATCGAACGCCGTTTATGGGCCGGAAAGTCGGATTACACTGCGGTTGGATGGCAATGATATCGACGTGTTGTCATTGAAAAAAGCCAGCGAGCTCAAGGTGGTTCGCGGCGGTGCGGTATCGATGATTTTCCAGGAGCCGATGGCCAGCTTCGCGCCTGCCATCACCATCGGCGACCAGATGGTCGAACAATTGATGCTGCACACCGACATGAACAAGAAGCGGGCCAGCGATGTTTCCGTTGAAATGCTGGAACGGGTCGGTATTTCGGATGCCTCAAAGCGATTTAAGCAATACGCTTTCGAACTGTCAGGCGGCATGCGGCAGCGCGCCATGATTGCCATGGCCTTGTCTACAAGGCCGAAGCTGCTGATCGCCGACGAGCCAACAACGGCCCTTGACGTGACGATCCAGGCACAGGTCATCGACCTGATGAAAGACCTGGTGTCGGAATTCGGCATGGGCATTATCTTCATCACTCACGACCTTGGAGTCATTGCCCAGACGGCCGACAGGGTTGCGGTAATGTATCTGGGCAAGCTCGTCGAGCAGGGGGCGGTTCGAGACGTCATTCGCAATCCGGTCCATCCGTACACGAAGGGGCTGCTGAATGCGTTGCCGAAACTGGATGATCTGGATGCCCCGCTGACGCCTATCCCCGGCGACATCCCGAGTCCCCTGGAGCGACCGTCGGGTTGCGTGTTCCACACCCGATGCAGCGTTGCCGAACCCAGGTGCCAGATCACCGTTCCGCCGATGACAATGACCGGCGACAACCACAATTTCGCCTGCCTTGTCGCGGCCGGTGAGAAAGAAACAGCATGAGTGACAAGCCGATCATCTCTGCCCGCGACCTGTCCATTCATTTCACCCTGCGTGGCGGATTTCTGGCGCCCAAACAGGTTTTGCGGGCCGTCGAAGGTGTGACGCTCGATATTCCAAGCGGTTCGTTTTTCGGTCTCGTCGGAGAAAGTGGATCCGGGAAAACAACACTTGGACGGGCGTTTTTGAAAGCCAACAAGATCAGCAGGGGACAAGCCCACTATTTTGATGGTGAGGTTGAGTATGATCTGGAGAACCTGTCAAAGCAGCAGCTGAAAGATTATCGGAAGCGGGCGCAACTAATCTTCCAGGATCCCTATGCCGCGCTCAGCCCGCGGATGACCGTGCGCGATATAATTGCTGAGCCGCTTGAAGTCATGGGACTGACCTCAACCCGCGAAGAAACCGACGAGCGGGTTCGAGAAATCGCGGCGAAGTGCCGTTTGAACCTCGAACATCTTCGCCGTTTTCCGCATGCCTTCTCGGGCGGGCAGCGTCAGCGCATATCGATCGCTCGCGCGCTGGTCTCAAATCCCAGATTTGTGGTTGCCGACGAAAGTGTTGCCGCGCTCGATGTATCGATTCAGGCTGATATTCTCAACCTGCTGAAATCGCTGCAGGACGAGCTCGGACTGACTTATCTTTTCATCAGTCATGATCTGTCTGTGGTCGCGCATATTTGCGACCATGTCGCCGTCATGTATCTGGGGCGGTTGGTTGAAACGGCGCCAACCAAGGATTTGTTCTCGGCACCGCGTCATCCCTATACAAAGGCGCTGTTGTCCGCGATTCCGTCCCTGGATCCCGATCAACGTGATGGTGGGCAAAAACTTCAAGGTGAGATTCCGTCTCCAACCAACCCGCCACCGGGCTGTAAGTTCAACACCCGTTGTCCGTTCGCAATCGATATCTGTCGCACGAAGGAACCGGAACTGGAACATTCGGGGCGTGAACACGATGTTGCCTGCCACAGATGGCAGGAACTTGCGGAGGGTGCAGACGCCGAATCTGCTACGTAGTATTCCGGTCTCGTCGGTTTACGAACCCGGGGCGTAATTTAACGTGCCGGACCCGGTTACCTTCATGTCTGACAGCGTATGGTTCGCGTGGTGCATCCGGTGATTGAGCATTTTTTGCGTGAACCGCAACACAGTCGGTGCATGTTCCGGATCATCTGCCAGGTTGCGCATTTCTCCGTCTGCGGAACTCATGTCAAATAGCAACGGCGGATAACCACCGTTGAAATGCACCATTTTGAACCGTTCATCGCGAATGACTGAAAGATTGGCATCCCTGATGGACAGTCCCATATCCCGTTGCCAGACGGTTTCAGCTTCTGGATCGGCCAGATCGAGTTCAAAGAAGACGTGATCCCGCCAATCATCCGGGGTCTGTCCGGCAAGCAGCGGTCGCAGGCTCTCGCCATCTATCGAGCCAGGAGGTGTCTGTCCCATCCAATCGAGGATGGTCGGGGCAATATCGATGGATTCAGAAAATGCCTCGACCACGGAGCCGTGTTGATCTGGCTGATCCGGATCTCGAATGATCAGCGGCACGTGAAATGCAGGGTCGTAAACCGTGTCCTTGCCCCACATGTATCGGTCACCCAGCATTTCACCATGGTCGGACGTGAACACCAGCAAGGTGTTGTCATATTGTCCGGTTTTCTTCAGATGATCGATGATCCGCCCGACATGGGTATCGACCTCGGAGGCAAGTGCCAGGTACTGCGAACGGATGATCTGAATGTGGTCATCATTGCTGTCATCGATCTGGTCATCGAGGCCATCGACATAGCGGGCGAGCCGGGTCTTCTTCAGCAGGGCCCTGAAAAACGGATGAACAGCTTCCTCGTCGGAGCGCTGCTTCTTTCGGTCAGGTACGGGAATTTCAGAGCTGTCATACATAGCGTTGTATGGTGCGGGCGCAACAAACGGATGGTGCGGACGTATATAGGTAAGATGGGCAAACCAGTCTTTGTCCGTTCGCACCGAAAGTTCCGAGATCATCCGGTCAGTCAAAAAGGCTGTATCGCTGTCCGCGGCAGAATAGAACGCCGGATCACCAAGCTGAGCGGGCACTCCGGCGGTCGTGGAGACAGGGTAAAAAAACCGCTCGAATGGAGGGAGATCATACTCCCGATCGTTCAGATATGCCCGCCATGGGAAACTGTCTTCGGCGTGCATTTCAACAATCTCGTTGAAGCCGGGCATGACGCGTTCGTAAGAGGCAATTTGGGGATCGGAAGGATGAAATTGGCGGGGATCTAGCGTTGTGTCGGTATAACCGAACAACAACGGATCATAACCGGCCTTGCGCGCCTCCAGTGCGATATTTGTCAGTGTACCATCCAGCGGAGTGCCGTTACGTACCGAACGGTGATTCATTGCATAGAGCCCGGTCAACAGGCTTACACGGGCCGGCCCGCAAGGGCAGGTAACGGTGAAATGATTGCGAAACGTTACCGCGTCTCCCATCAGGCGCGTCAGGTGAGGCAGCCTGACATGCGGCGCAAGGCGTCCGAAAAGACAATCAGCCCGCAATTGGTCGGCGACAATGAACAGCACGTTTTTGCGAGTTGCCAACCGCTTGCTCCTGATTGTGCCGGGATACAGAAGGCCCGGATATTCGTGTGGGGTTATGAGTTTATCGCAGCAGCAGAACTTTGCATTGAGAACCTGATTTGGCTTCAGGTGCGTGTGGCGGCCGAATGATCAAACAATCGGCACGGGCAAGCACCTTCAACATCGATGAATCCTGTACCGTGAAGGGCAGGGCGGTTCTTTCGCCCTCTGCATTAGTGCTGATTTCGGCGCGAACATAGTCCTCGCGTTGATCGTTTGCCGGCATATCCGCCCCCAGGGTCGCCTCGGCGAATTGACGGTCGTCAGGTCTGCCGGCGAGTTTGGCGATCAATGGTTTCAGGAACAAATGCGAACACACAAGGCTGGAAACGGGATTCCCGGGCAGCCCGAGAAACTGCATCGATCCGAGTGTGCCGTACATCAGCGGTTTGCCTGGCCGCATGGCAATTTTCCAGAAATCGAGCGCCATGCCCTCTTTACCAAGAACCTCTTGTACCAGATCATGTTCTCCGACCGACGCACCGCCGAGCGTGACAAACACATCCGCCTTGATGTCTTTGACCTTCTGAACGGCATCATGCAGCGCGGATTTCGTGTCGGCTGCGATCCCGAGATCGACAGTCTCGGCTCCACAATCGGCAGCAATTGCGGCGACACCGTAACTGTTTGAGGCAATGATCTGATTGGGACCGGGGTCTGCACCCGGCAGCAGCAATTCGTCACCGGTTGCCAGGATCGCCACAATCGGTTTTCGCACCACCGGCAGGATTGGATAATTTGCCGCCGCCGCCAGCGACAGCCGGGCCGAATCGAGCAGTTGACCTTTTTCGATCAAGGTTTCACCCTGCTCGAAATCCAGCCCGGCGGGCCGTACGTAGCGGCCGGCTGGCGGTTTCTCATGTGCGTCGATCGCACCTTCGTCCGCCACTGTCGCATTTTCCTGAATCAGAATGGCGTCCGCGCCGTCGGGGACGGGCGCACCGGTAAATATGCGTACGGTTTCACCGGCGGCGAGTTCACCATCGAACCGATGTCCGGCCGCGGCGGATCCGATAACCTTCAAACGAGCGGGAAGAGTCGTCAGATCGCCGGATCTTACGGCATATCCGTCCATCGCCGAGGCGGCAAAGGGTGGTTGTGTTCGCAATGCCGGCAAATCTGCCGCGGCAACACGGTCCGCCGCGTCGGCAATCGAAATACTTTCCGCCGATAGACGACTGGCACCGCCCAACAGACGCCGGAGCGCCTCGGCAACCGGCAACAAAGTCACGTTGCCTGGTCTTTCTCGGCAAGGTAGGTGCCGGATTTGCCGCCTGATTTCTCAACCACATGCACTTCGGTAATTCGCATCGCCCGATCGATTGCCTTTGCCATGTCATAAATAGTCAGACAGGCGACGGAAACCGCGGTGAGTGCTTCCATTTCGACCCCCGTTTTACCGCTCAACCGCACCGACGACGTGACGGTCAGGCCCGGCAAGGACGCATCGGGTTCAATATCGACAGTAACCTGCGACAATTGCAGCGGATGACAGAGCGGGATCAGGTCGTGTGTCCGTTTGGCGGCCATGATTCCGGCAATGCGGGCAGTCCCCAGAACATCGCCCTTTTTTGCGTCACCGGCCAGAATGGTTTGCAGAGTTTGCGGTTGCATCACGACGGAACCACAGGCAACGGCCAGTCTTTCCGTCACCGCCTTGGCGCCGACATCCACCATTTTTGCAGATCCGTCACGACCTATATGGCTGAGGCTGTCTTGTCCCAACATCTTTTCCTCTAGCTTGCTGCTCGTTCGATTGTTTCACAACCGGTCAGCAACATCCGGGTTGCGGCGGCAACGTCGTCCCGGCGCATCAGGCTTTCTCCGACGAGAAACGCGCCGATGTTGTGGCGGGACAGCCGGATACAATCGGCATGCGTGGAAATTCCGCTTTCACTCACCAGCAGACGGTCGTCCGGCACCATCCCTGCAAGCTGCTCCGACGTTGCGAGATCGACTTCAAATGTGCGCAGGTTTCGGTTGTTTACACCGATCAGGCATGAGGAAAGTTTCAAGGCGCGTTCCATTTCCGCCTCATCATGAACCTCGACCAGTACATCCATCCCGAGCTCGAATGCTGTCGTCTCAAGCGATCGTGCGACATCGTCATCAACACTCGCCATGATGATCAAAATTGCATCCGCACCCCAACTGCGCGCTTCATGCACCTGATAAGGTTCGAACATAAAGTCCTTGCGCAGGACCGGCAAAGAGACCGCCTTGCGCGCCGATTGCAGGAATTCCGGTGATCCCTGGAACGACGGAGTGTCGGTCAGCACCGACAGGCAGGCAGCTCCGGCTTTCGCGTAGGATCTTGCCAGTTCTGGTGGATCAAACTGTGGCCTGATCAGACCTTTTGACGGGCTGGCCTTCTTGATTTCCGCAATCAACGCGAATGCACCGCTGGCCTGCTTGGCGGACAAAGCCTGCAGGAAGCCGCGCGGCGCCTCTACGTCCCTAATTCGCGCGCTCAGATCGGCAAGAGGGATTGTGGATTTTGCCGCGGCAATTTCATCGCGCTTGTAAGCTTCGATTTTCTTCAGGATATCAGCCATTGACCGGCCGCCCTTTGTCGTTGGACACCGCCACGAGTTTGTCCAGTGTGGCCAGAGCCTGGCCTCCGTCGATCGATCTTTTCGCCAGATCGATGCCTTCCGCCAGGGTATCCGCCTTGCCGGCAACGACAAGTGAAGCACCGGCATTGTAAGCCGCAATATAGCGAAATGCGTTGTCGGCACCACCAAGTACATCGCGGACGGCAGCCGCATTGTAGGCGGCATCACCGCCTTTGAGCCGATCGAATGACACCCGTTCCAATCCGAATTCCTCGGGGGAAAGTTCGAAATTAGAAACAGTGCCGTCTTTCAACTCGGCGACCTTGGTAACACCGGTTGTAGTCATCTCGTCAAGGCCGTCTCCGTGGACCACCCAGGCAGCCTCGGTACCAAGACCCTTCAGCACATGGGCGAGAGGTTCGACCCATTCCGGCGAAAACACGCCGACCAGTTGGCGCCTGACACCGGCAGGATTTGAAAGTGGACCAAGCAGGTTGAAAATCGTTCGCGTGCCAAGTTCCACCCGGGAAGGACCGACATGTTTCATTGCCGAATGATGAGCGGGTGCAAACATGAAGCCGAGACCGGCCTCGCGGATGCATTTCGATATTTTTTCAGGTCCGATTTCGATATTCACACCCAAAGCCGTCAGCGTGTCCGCTGCGCCGGATTTGGAGGAAAGCGCTCGGTTGCCGTGTTTTGCGACCGGCACGCCCGCACCGGCGGTGATAAAGGCCGCGCAAGTCGACACATTATATGAGCCTGATGCATCTCCGCCGGTTCCAACGATATCAATTGCATCGTCGGGAGCGGAGACCGGCAGCATCTTGTCTCGCATGACCGAAACCGCTCCCGAAATCTCGTCGACGGTTTCGCCGCGTACCCTGAGTGCCATCAGGAAGCCGCCGATCTGGCTCGGCGTCGCATCACCGGACATCATCGTTTCAAATGCCGATTTCGCTTCGTCAAATGTCAGCGGCGATCCGGTCGCGGCCTTGGCTATGATCGCCTTGAAATCACTCACGTCCGGCCCCTCAGAAACTCAGCGCCTGCTGAACTGCGGAACTGTTGACAACAACGCCGTATTCGCTCTGAAGCCGCGACACCAGTTGATCCACCAGGTCATCCGCCACCGCCGATGCGAATGCTTCCCTGTCGGGCTCCGGCACCGCACTTGCATCCGCTCCGACCGGTTCAAACACTTCGGTCACTTTGAACAGCACCTGAGCATCCCCCGACGGGGAAGTGACGATGCCGGAATGCCCGATCGGGCCGCCAAATGCCGATGTTACGCCGGATGACCCCAGGTCTGAATCATCAGCATTGCGTTTCAATCCACGCTTGGTTTGCATTTCCAGATTGAGACCGGCTGCCAACTCACCAAACGGCTCGCCATCATCCAGTTTCTTCTGCAATTCAGCTGCCTTCGTGCCGAGGCGCTCATCAACCTGCTGCTTTTTCCAATCGGCGTCGATCTTGTCGCGGACTTCGTCGAGCGTTCGGTCCCGCGCAGCGGTCACTTGTTTCAACTCGTACCAGACAAACCCCCCTGTTCCGAGACCGAGTGGAGGATTCTCGATATCAACGGAGCTTTCAAACGCACCTCTGATCACCTGCGCTGATTGCGGGATTGTTTCGACGATATCACCATCCGGTGTTTTACCGGTCCGGTCGATAGCATCAATGGTGACCACATCAAGGCTGAGTTTCGAAGCGGCTTCCTGCATGGTTTCACCGCCGCCACGGGCGTCTTCATAGGAATCATGCACATCAAGCAGAATCCGGTTGGCCTCGGCCAGAGCAATGTCGTTGCGAATTTCGTCGGAGACATCTTTCAGGTCCTTGACGTCTTCCGGAGCAATTTCAGTGACCCGGAGAAGTACCGGCCCAAAAGTGCCCTGTATCACATCGCTGATCGCATTCTTTTGAGCCGCAAATGCGGCATCCGCGACTGCGCTATCGGAAACCTGACCCTTTTCCAGGGTGCCGAGGCGGACATCGGCTATGGTTTTCCCTTGGGCGGTGACAGTATCTTCGAATGTCGCGCCGCCGCGAATGCTATCGAGTGACGCCTGTGCAGATGCCGTATCCTTGAAGACGAGCTGTTCGATCGTACGTTTTTCCGCGGTTGTGTACCGGCTCTTGTACTTTTCGAAGTCTTCCCGAATCTGCTGATCGGTGACCGCGGCCGGATCACTGATATCTTCCGGTTCGAGTTTGACGTAGGAAATCTTGCGAAATTCCGGAGCGGCGTACGTGGCTTTGTTTTGCTCGAAATAAGCCGCCAGGACACTGTCCTGTGGCTGTTCGATCTCACCAATCAGCGATTGCGGCAACGTCAGAAAATCCACCGTCCTGTTTTCGCCCCGGTAGATGGCAATGGCCTTCAAATAGGCGTCGGGAATTTCCAATCCGTCCGACACCGCCTCGATGATCTGCTGGCGAACCGCAACCTGCTCCCGGTTCTTCAGATAATCTTCCGGCCGCATGCCGGCATTTCTCAAGACGAGATCGAACTGAGTGCGATCAAATCCGCCATTGAGACCGCGGAAAGCCGGATCTTCCGCCGTCAGTCCTGCGAGTCGGTCTTTGGACAGTCCGAGCCCCATTTCGCGTGCCTGCTCGACCAGCACAGCTCCGGCGGCCAGTTGTGCAAGCACCTGGTTGTCGACACCGAGGGCGCTCGCCTGTTCGCGGGTCAGGCGAGTGCCGAAATTCTGCGACATCACGGAAATCTGCCGGTCATAAGCCAGACGGTATTCGTTGACACTGACCTCGGTCTTGCCGGCCGTCAGAACGGCACTACCATATCCGGGGCCGGCGATATTTCCCGAAATTCCCCAAACGGCAAAACTCAGCACCAGCATCAGCAAAAGCAGTTTTGCCACCCATGTTCCGGCGGCGTTTCGTAGAGAGTCCAGCATCTTTGTTTCCCAGTTGCGCCGCAGTGGCGCGAATTCAGATCAGACGACCACAGGGCATCCTGCGATGTCGCTGAAATGTCATCGCAAAACGCACAGACATGCGCAATACCGTCGATACCCGTCTCTGTCGATTGCTTTATGGGTCAAATTTGCTAGTTGTCGCGGCGTCGCCCATGGAGATGCAACACAT
>JAJFHT010000207.1 GCA_021775495.1 Hyphomicrobiales bacterium
CAGGTGCCCGCCACGGCCCCATGGCCGGCACCCAGCTTCGATTGCGATGGTGCAGGCGACCCACTTCAAGCGGCTAAAACAGCAGCGAGGATTGGATCTCGCTCGCCGCCGGCAGGCGGCCGGGTTCAGCTTTCCATCTGATCTTTTCGGGAGGTTTCCACATCAGGTCATACGCTCATATACAGGATCGATCAGCTGGCCTTGCTGAGGGCGCTCCCGTCAGGGAAGGCCTCCATCGTGTGTTCGAGACCTTTTTCGATATGGATGCGAAGAACATCGGAGGCCTTGTCGGCGTCACGTGCAAGGGCTGCTTCGAACATCGCACGATGCTCGTCCACCGCTTCCTGTCCGCGATGGGTCAGCACCAGCATTTGATACCTGAGATATTTGTCATAGAGGATCGAATGCAGCGACAGCAAATTGCTTGAGCCGCAGGCTTCGATCATCGCCTGGTGAAACTCCCAGTCGTAGCGCTTCCAGTCTTCTATTTGTGAAGGATCGCCCGACAGCATGCGCTGTTCCATCAGGTGCAGCTTGTGATGCGCCGCCACCAGATTGCCCTCCCAGTCGGTATCGCCGTTCTGAATGGAAAGGCGCAGCGCGTGGCATTCCAGCAGCACCCGCAGATTGGCGATCTCGATCAGGTCCTCGCGCGATACGGCGGTGACAAAAAATCCGCGCTGTTCTTCAGCCACGACGAATCCTTCACTCGAAAGACGGCTCAACGTCTCGCGCAGCGTCGACATGCTTGCCGGGTAGCGGTCCCGCAAGGCGTCGAGCTTGAGCTTCGATGCCGGGGCGAGATCGCCGAAAATGATGTCCCGCTTGATCCGCCGGTATGTTTCCGAACCGACCGTGTTGAGTGCCTTGCTCATGATTCCATCCATCGGATTTTTCGATCTTCGTCATTGAATCTAGTAAATTACCGCCAATCTCTCAAGGTGCGATAAAATCAGCTTATATTAAAAATATCTGATGATATTGATAATATCGGTTCTCTTGTGTACCACTCCCGGGCCGTTCGGTTGTGAACGAGAGCAAGGGAGTCCTGTATGCCCGACGTCACCCGCATTGCCGTTGCCGGCTTTGGACTTGTCGGCAAGCGTCATGCCGAAGCCGTCCGGCGTCTGCCGGAACTGGAACTGGCGGCAATTGTCGAGCCCGATGATGCCGCCCGGAAATTGGCGGCCGATCTGGGCGCACCATGTTTTGGATCACTGGATGAGATGTTTGACCGTGTGCAGGTCGACGGCCTGATCCTGGCGACCCCTACCCCGCTGCATGTCGAGCAGGGCCTCGAAATCATCGCGCGACAATGCCCCCTGCTGATCGAAAAGCCCATCGCGGTCACCTCCGCCGAGGCGCTGCAACTGACCAGTGCTGCCGAAGCTGCCGGCGTGCCGCTGCTGGTGGGACATCATCGCCGCCACAATGCCCTGGTGCGCAGGGCGAAATCCGAAATCGACAGCGGTGCGATCGGGCAACTGCGAGCTGTCCAGACGACCTGCTGGTTCTACAAACCCGACCATTATTTCGAAACCGCCCCCTGGCGAACCCGCAAGGGCGCCGGCCCCATCTCGGTCAACCTGGTACACGATGTCGATCTGCTGCGGCATTTCTGCGGAGAAGTCGCCAGCGTCCAGGCGCAGAAGGCACCTTCGGTCCGCGGCTTCGAGAATGAAGATCTTGCCGCCGCGCTGCTGACATTCCGCTCGGGCGCCATTGCGACCATTTCGGTTGCCGACTCCATCGCCGCCCCGTGGAGCTGGGAGATGACCGCGCGCGAAAACCCCGCCTACCCGGCCACCAATGAGAGCTGTTACCTGATCGGCGGAACACGCGGTGCGCTGTCCATTCCCGATCTCAGACTCTGGCGCCATGAGAGTGTGCCCGACTGGTGGTCTCCGATCTCGGCAACGAACCTGATCGCCGAGGCCGGCGATCCGTTGTCGCTGCAGGCACTGCACTTTGCCCGGGTCATCCGGCAACAGGAGCCGGCAATTGTTTCCGGTCTTGAGGGATTGCGGTCGCTCGAAGTGATCGAGGCCATCCAGCTGGCCGCCAGCACGGGTCAATTGGTTGCAATGGAGACGCCGAAGGCCGCGGAAGGCTCTGCGCCTCTCGATGCTGCGACCCGGTACAAAAGAGCAGAAAATGTTTAAAACATCTGATATTTTTCTAAACATCTTGCATTTTGTAAAAAATCCGCTAATGCTGCGATAGACTTCAACTCAACGATCCTATCCAAGGGAGGAATTGGAATGTTCTCGAAACTCACCCGCCGCACGCTGCTGTCTGCCCTGATGGCAACAGGCATCGCGGCATCCGCCGCAGCGCCGACTTTCGCTGCCGACAAGATCAAACTGCGCCTGGCGACATCCGGCTCTGAAACCGACGCGCGCTCGGTCGCCATGGCCGAAGTCTTCGGCCCGATGGTCGCCGATATCGCCACTTATCAGCCGGGTTACAACGGCACATTGTTTGCGCAGGGCACCGAGCTGGAAGCCATCAGCCGTGGCAATCTGGAAATGTCGATCGCTTCGGCGCAGGAACTGGCTCAGTTCTTCCCGGAATTTTCGATATTCACCGCCGGTTATGTGCACCAGGATGCAGCGCACCAGGTTGCCGTGTTCAGCGATGCGCTGATGGACCCCTTCAAGAAGAAGGTTGAAGACGAGCTTGGCGTGAAACTGCTGTCGGTCATGTATCTCGGCCGCCGACAGGTAAACCTGCGCCAGTCCAAGGATGAGCTGACTGTCAAGACGCCCGCCGATCTCGCCGGCGTCAACCTGCGCATGCCCGGCACCGACGCCTGGCAGTTCCTTGGCAAGGCGCTCGGCGCAGCGCCGACCCCGATGTCCTTCTCGGAGGTCTACACCGCGCTTTCCACCGGTGCGGTCGACGGACAGGACAACCCGCTGCCGACGGTTGTCGACGCCAAGTTCTACGAAGTCACCAAGCAGATCGTGCTGACCTCGCACCTGGTCGACCTCAACTACATCGCCTTTTCCAAGGCCCTGTGGGACGGCCTGACGCCTGAGCAGCAAGCCACCATTCAGAAAGCAGCCGATGCCGCCGCCGAATCCGGCCGCAAGAAGCAGCTTGAGAAAGAAGCAAGCCTGGTCGCGTTCCTGGAAAAGAATGGACTGGCGGTCTACGAGCCCGATCTCGGAGCGTTCCGCGACCAGGTCCAGTCGATGTACCTGGAAAGCGAGTTCGCCAAGACCTGGCCCGAGGGTGTGCTGGAGAAGATCAACGGGCTCGGCAGCAAATAATCCGCACCAAACACGTCACGGGAGGATCAGATGACGGCAATTACCAAATGGTTCACCCGTGGCGTCGAGTTCATCGCCGCCGCCATGCTGGCGGCGATGTTCCTGACATTTCTTATCCAGATCTTTTCCAGATACGTGCTGCTGCAGCCGTTCGGCTGGACGCTGGAACTCTGCCTCATCCTGTGGGTCTGGATCGTCTTCTTCGGCTGCGCCTTCATGGTGCGGGAAAGAGATCACGTCACGTTTGATATTTTCTATCTCGCCGCGCCGCGCCGGATACGCCAGATCCTGGCGCTGATGGCGGCAGCGGCAATCATTATCGGCATGGGTTGGGCCCTGCTGCCGACGTGGGACTACATCGACTGGATGAAAATCCGCAAGACCGCGACCGTCGAGAACCCGTTCACCGGCAACAAGATACCGATGCGCACGATCTTCTCGATCTACGCGATTTTCATGGTGGCGCTGATCGCCCGCTACGCCTGGCGGTTCGTCGATGTGCTGAGAAACGGCCCGCCTGACGAGGATCACGAAATCCCCGGACATGAACCCGAACCGCCGCATCTGCGCCATGGGGAGGACGTGGTATGAGCATCGAACTCGCACTCTGCCTGGTCACGCTGTTCGGGCTGGCCGGAATCGGCACGCCGATCGGCTAGTCCATCATCCTCGCCTCGGTGGTCTATCTCGGCATGGCGGGGCTTGACGTCGCGCTGGCCGGCGAAAAGATCCTGCAGGGCCTCTACAAGAGTTTCGTTCTGCTCGCCGTTCCGCTCTTTATCGTCGCGGCCAACATCATGAATGCCGGCACGATCTCAGACCGGCTGCTGAACTTCTGTGTCGCCGCTGTCGGTCGCTTCAAAGGTGGTCTTGGCCACGTCAATGTCGTTGCCTCACTGATCTTTTCCGGCATGTCCGGTTCGGCCGTCGCCGACGCCGCCGGCATCGGCAAGATCATCATCGAGATGATGACCAAGGATAACCGCTACAGCCGGGGATAT
>JAJFHT010000208.1 GCA_021775495.1 Hyphomicrobiales bacterium
CCAATTGTTGTCTCAAACGGCGGAACCGCCGCCTGACTTTTGACATCAGTCACTTTTCATGCCGCCACGCGCAGCCAGGAAGTCCTTGGTTGTTGCCTGGGGTTCACCGGATACAAAGGATTCGCGATGATGGCGCTTGGCGGCTTCGACGGCATCCTCCAGGCCAGGTTCCAGCACCTCGAAAAAGCGCCGCTTTATCAAGCGCATTGCAAGCGGTGGCTTTGCCGCGAGCTCCGCCGCAATCTGCATGGCTCTGGGCATGACTTCGTTTTTCGCAACGACATGGTGGAGCACGCCGATCCTGAGCGCCTCATCGGCATCCATCAGCCTGCCGGTCAGGGTCAATTCAATTGTCCGGGAAAGTCCGAGAACCTCGCGCATGATCCATGGGCCGGTAACGCTGGCAATACCGGAATTGATTTCCGGCTGACCCATTTTTACATCAGGGTGCCCAACCCTGATGTCGGTGAGCAGTGCGAACTGGAATGCCGAGCCCGCTGTGGTGCCATTGATCGCTGCAATCACCGGAATTTCAAGCGCACGAACCGTTCGATAAAGCGTTCGAAATTCATCGATCCAGATTTCCGCGCGGTCGGCATCAAATCCCGTAGCCTCATTCAGGTCCTGGCCGGCGCTGAAGGCGCGTTCGCCCGCACCGGTAATAACAATGGCGCGTGTCTTTCCATCATTTCCGGCGCCCTCGAGCGCGGCGACGAGTTTTTCCCGCATGGCCGTGTCCCAGGCGTTCATCCTGTCGGGGCGGTTGAGCACAATGGTGAGGATGTCATCCGAATGGGATGTGAGGATCGTGTCTTGCTGCATGGAATGGATATCGATTCAAAAATGTTGAAATGCAGCAGCGAGCTAATCAGATCGCGTTGGCACCGGCAACAACAACTCTGGAAATCGCGGCCGCAGCGCACTCCAATCAGATGATACTTGCACGCTCGCCGAGAATCCAGCGAATGACGTCCAGATAGTCGAACACCAGGGCAGCAGCCAGGGTCAGCAGCAATATGCACATCACGATGAAAAATACTCCTGGCAGCGGATTTGTGCGCAGCCGGCGCCACAGGTATACGGCTGCAGCCGTCCAGAAGATGACATGCCCCAGTCCGAGCAGCCGGACCATGCCGAACTGCATATAAAGCAGCAAAGTGCTGGCCATTCCGGCCCCGACCAGAAGAAACACAATCAGAGCATCTCTGCGGGTCTGGCTGCTGAACAGAAAGACCACCACGGACAGTACCGGCACCAGCACAATGAAATTGATCCAGTATTGCACCCACAGTGGCAGCAGGGCCGCAGCTTGTTCGAAGGGCATAGAGGGGTCTCCGCTCGTATCTACGCCGCTGCGATGATAACCCGGCGCTACATTCGGTAGTTAGGCGCGTGGGATCAAAAATACAAATAGAGGTATACGGCTATACCCAATTGTCCAAAGCGCATGCAAACTATTGAAAGCGTGCTTCGCCTTGTCGCATATGGGCGACACTATGCGCAGGCCAGAGAGTTGAATATGGTCGCGCGAAATCAAACGATCAGCCTCCGGAGCGACCGGATTGGTTCACACATAGACGGAGACCAGACACCGTGCGGAATTCCAAAACTGTCCTGATAGACAATCATCCCGGCCGCAGCGCCCAGACTTACGGTATTGCGCGGGAGATCGGCACCGATGTCGAACTGATCCATGAGCCCTCCGTCGGTGTGATCGGCAACAAGGGAGACAGTCAGTGTTACCTCGGAGTCCAGGGCAAGGTTGAAGCCATTCAGGAGTGCCTGCGCCAGCGCATCGGCCGCGACGAGGGACAGATGCTGATGCGTCTGGTTCAGCCGGAATATACAATTGCCACGTCAGACGGCATGCGCAACGGCACGCGGGAAATGCGCTACTCGCTGATCGGGCGCGAAGTGACGCACGACAGCGTATGCGAACATCTGAGCGCAAGTGGCCTGGAGGGAACCATCGCGGTTGTTGCCTGCGACAAGCCTCCAGTCGGAACGCTTGCGGCGCTGTTGGAACACAACCGGCCGGCGATCATCATGTCCGACGGACCGATCCGTCCGGCAACCGACTCGGTAACCAAGGAACCGCTCGACATTGTCACGGCATTCCAGGCGGCCGGCAACGAAGACGAAGCCGACAAAAAGCGCATCGCCTGTGAAGCCTGCCCAGGATATGGAAGTTGTGGCGGCATGTTCACCTACAACACCATGCAGACCTTTATCGGTGTTCTCGGAATGCAACCGCTGCATATGGTTGCACCACCATCAGACGATCCACGCCGGTTGAACGAGTTCCCGGCCGAACTGGTCGATTATCTGAGGGCGATGGTCGATGCCGATATCAAGCCCCGAGACATTGTCGGGCGAGATTCCATTCGAAATGCGGTGATTGTCGCCATGGCGATCGGGGGTTCGACCAATGTCACGCTTCACACTCCCGAAATCGCCCGTGCTGCTGGTTTTCGAAACTTCTGGAAGGACATCATGTCGCCGGAAGAGTTCAACCACCTGTCGCAACACGTCGTGCCGGTTCTGACCGATGCGCGTCCCTACGGGCGGTACTCGATGGTCGATATCGATGAGGTCGGCGGGGTGCAGGTCATCGTCAAGGAACTGCTGGATGCCGGACTGCTCAACGGTGATGTGCCGACCTGCACCGGTGAAACGCTGGCCGAACAGGTTGCACGGCTGAACACACCATCGGCGGATGGCAGGGTGATTTATCCGGTGGAAAAACCGTTCAAGCCAACTGGTGGACTGCGGGTTCTCGGTGGCAATCTCTCGCCGGAGTTCAGTGCGATCCTCAAGCTTGCCGGCGTCGAAGGCGGTCTGGAAGACAATATCTTTCGGGGTACCGCTCGGGTTTTCGACTCCGAGCAGGAACTGCTCGATGCGCTCGACCAGCACCCGGACAGCTTCAACAATCATGACATGATCATCGTGCGTTATGAGGGCCCGAGCGGCGCACCGGGTATGCCGGAAATGCTGGATTCGACCTCGAGAATCACCGCACTTTGTCGCCAGCGCGGGATGGTCGTCGGGCTGATGACCGACGCGCGATTTTCCGGCGGTTCGGTTGGACTGGTGATCGGGCATGTCGGGCCGGAGGCTGCGCTTGGCGGGCCGATTGCCTTTATCGAGAACGGCGATGAGATCGTTGCCGACCTCAACCGCGACGAGCTCAACTGCACGCAGCTGCAGGATCCGGCTACGCTGGCAGCACGACAAGCCGCCTGGCAACAGGTTGTAGACGCAAATGGCGGCTCGCATCCGTCCTGCGGCGTGGCGGATACGAGGCTTCTCAACCGCATGCGCCGTTCGGCTGTCCCGGCGACCCAGGGCGCCGGTATTCATCCGGATCGCCAGCTTTGGGTCAAAGAGCAGCGCGATCCGCATGCGTCTTCATTCACGCCAAGCAACAAGTGGCGGCCGGGGGTTGAAAAAGCGTTCTGATATCCTGCGATGGAAAGGTGAGCGTTATTTCAGCTCATCTTTCCATGGCGGATTTGCCCCGACCCGGCTGACGGTGACCGCAGCGACACTTGCCGCGAACGCCAATGCCGACTTCAGCGTTTCATGATCAAGCGAAGCAAGCCGGGATTTAGACAAGACCCCCGATGCTCGAAGGCTTGCAAGGAAACCGGCGTTGAATGTGTCTCCGGCACCGACCGTGTCGACAACTTCCACGGTTTGTCCCGGCACTTTTGCGTCGTTCAATCCGGTGATGGCGCGCGCGCCATCTTCACCCATTGTCAGGATGACAATTGAGACGCCGTCAGCGATCCATTTTCGCGCGATCGTATCAAAATCCGCACCGGGCTCGAGCCATTCAAGGTCCTCATTGGATACTTTGACGATATCACTGGTGGTGATCATCCTTGCCAAACGGTCTCTGTAGTGCTGCTCGTCACCCACAAATCCCGGCCGGATATTTGGATCAAGCGAAATCACGGTGTTGTCGCGATTGCGCCGATGCAGTTCTTCATATGCAGACCCACACGGTTCTGAAATCAGGCTTATGGCGCCGAAATGCAGCGCTTCGACGCCACCCGGAATATCCGGCACCGAAGCAGGATCGATCATGCGCCCGGCGGTGTTTTCATCGACAAAGGAATATTCGGCCTGACCGTCGGTCAGTTTGACAAATGCCAGTGTCGTTGGCCTGGCCGAACGGATGCTGAAGTCGGTGCTGACTCCCGAATCCTTCAGATATGCGACAAGCTGCTCGCCAAACATGTCGGTGGAGAGGCCGGATATGAACCCGGTCTCTTCGCCCAACCGGCCAAGGGCAATCGCCGTGTTGAACACCGCGCCACCCGGGACCGGCAGGAACACATCACTTCCGTCCGGCAATTGCCGTGGCAGCATATCAATGAGCGCTTCGCCGCAGCAGATGATCACGGGTGTTTTCCTTCTCGACATAGGCTTCCAGTGTCGCAGCTGTACCAATTTTCCAGATCGATTTCAGCGCAGCGGCAAATTCGGCCGCAAAATCAGGGTTCTCCGGCAAGGACCCGAATATGTCTCTCATGGCAAGAAAGGCAGGAGGATCGTTCCTGGCAAGCAGGGCGTGCCGTTGCAGTTGCTCCGCATTTTCGTCGACTATCTCGATGTGTTGTCCGTCTTCTGCCGTTCCTGCGCAATAGCGGCACCAAAGGGCCACTTCAAGCGCCAGACCGGGCACCAGAAATCCGGCCGCAAGGCGGTCATTGATGGCAGGCAGAATAAATTTCGGCTGACGGTTCGAGCCATCCAGGCAGAGACGCGGGATTGTGTCGCCAACACGGGCATTGGAAAAACGCTGTTTGATCAGATTGAAATAAGCGGGAAAATCCAGACCGTCTCCGGTTTCCAGTGTGGGAATGATCTCGTTCATCTCCAACCGCTCAAGATAGGCCGCAATCAGCGGGTCGGCCATCGCATCATGGACATAGTGAACGCCCAGAAGCGCTGCGGGATACGCAATCGCGGCGTGTCCGCCATTCAGGATTCTGAGTTTCATCAACTCGTACGCCGCAACATTGGCGACAAACTCGACACCGGCCTTTTCCAGCGGGGGACGACCCTGCGGGAAATTGTCTTCAAGCACCCATTGGCGGAACGGTTCGCATACCACCGGCACCTGGTCCTGGATGCCGAACTTTTCGATCAACAGGGCACGCTCCCGATCGCCTGTCGCCGGGGTGATGCAATCGACCATGGAGTTGGGAAAGGCAATATTGTCCTTGATCCAGGACGCCAGATCGCTCGAAATCATCCCGGCAAGGCCGATGACCGCCTGCATGGCGACGTGTCCGTTTTCGGGAAGGTTGTCGCATGACATGATGGTGAATGGCGGAGTTCCGGCTTCGCGTCTTCTGACGAGCCCGGCGATCAGCATGCCAAACACCGTTGCCGGGTGGTCCGGGTTCTCGCTGTCTCTGATGATTTCCGGGTGCTTGTGGTCAAATCCACCGGTTTCTGCGTCGACGAAATAGCCGCCTTCGGTGATCGTCAACGAGACGATGCGGATGTCCGGCCTCGTCAGCGCTTCAATGAGCGCCTTCGGATCGACATCGACATAATCGATCATGGACCCGCAGACCCGCGCGGTGTCGCCATCGGGATCGAGCTCGACCACGGTTGTCAGCCAATCCTGGTCGGCCATCTTTTGACGCATTGCCCGGTCATGCGGCCGCACACCCGCTCCGACGATGCCCCAGTCCTGTGCCAGACCCATATTGAACAGGCGGTCCAGGTAGATCGCCTGATGAGCGCGGTGGAAATTACCAACTCCAATGTGAAGGATTCCGGCAGTTAACGCGGAGCGGTCGTAGCCGGGAACGGCGACATTGTCCGGCAGGTGGGCCAGGGTGCTTTGCTTCAATGCGACGGTCATGGTCAGCTCATCCAATTCCCGCCATCAACATTGTAGGTCTGGGCAACGACGTAGTTTGCCTCGTCACTGGCCAGAAAGATCGCCATTCCGGTCAGATCTTCCGGTGTGGCCATCCGTCCAATCGGCACGGCTTCGCCGACAAGTCGCTTTTTTTCGCCAAGCGGCCGGTTTTCATATTTTGCAAACAGGCTGTCGACGCCCTCCCAGTGCTCGCCGTCGACCACTCCGGGTGCAATCGCGTTGACGTTGATGCCATGTTTGATCAAGTCGAGACCGGCCGACTGGGTGAGACTGATAATGGCTGCCTTGGAGGCGCAGTAGACAGCGACCAATGGTTCGCCGCGCCGTCCGGCCTGACTTGCCATGTTGATGATCTTGCCGCCTTTGCCGCGAGCAACCATCGATCGGGCCGCCGCCTGCAATGTGAACAGGCTGCCGGCCACATTGACGGCCATCAGCCTGTCAAAACTGTCACGAGTGATTTCGACGACCGGCGCCAGATCAAAGAGGGCGGCATTGTTGATCAATATGTCGACACCGCCGAATTGCTCCTCGCAGCTTTCTATCGCAGCATCGATCGACGCCTGATCCGTGACATCAAGGTGTATGGCCCGTGCTGCCGAACCGATGCCGCTTGCGGTCTTTTTGGCTTTTTCCAGATCGATATCAGCGATCACCACATTTGCGCCTTCACTCGCATAGGCTTCAGCAAAGGCTCGACCAATACCGCGGGCAGATCCGGTAATCAGTGCGGATTTACCCGCGAGCCGCTTCATCTGATCGTGTTTCCGTCCGTGCCGAAACGATAGATTTTGTTCGGATCCGCGGTGACGTGAACATCGTCTCCGTACTTCAGATCAACTTCACCATCGGCGCGAACCGTCAGGGTGCCGACACCGTCGGCGGACACATGAAGAAATGTATCGGAGCCAAGATGCTCGGCGACCCCGACCGTGCCTTTCCATGTTCCCTTCGACCTGGAAACGGAAAAATGCTCCGGCCGGACACCTATCGTGTGGGCATCTTTCTTTTCCGCTTCGGCCCCGGTTATGAAGTTCATTTTCGGAGAGCCGATAAATCCGGCGACGAAGAGATTGCGCGGGTTTTTGTACAACTCAATCGGCGCGCCCACCTGCTCGATGATGCCGTCGCGCAGCACGACGATCTTGTCGGCCATCGTCATGGCTTCGACCTGATCATGGGTCACGTAGATCATCGTGGTCTTGAGGCTTTGATGCAGTTCGGAGATTTCCAACCGCATGTTGCCGCGCAGGGCTGCATCGAGGTTAGACAACGGTTCGTCGAACAGGAAAGCATCCGGCTCGCGCACAATGGCTCGGCCGATAGCGACGCGCTGGCGCTGGCCACCGGAAAGCTGGCCGGGGCGGCGATCGATATAGTCGCTGAGATTGAGAACGCGTGCGGCCTCGTCCACCTTGCGGTCGATCACTGCCTTGTCGATGCCCGCCATTTTCAGCGGAAACGCGATGTTCTTGCGAACACTCATATGCGGATAGAGCGCATAGGACTGGAACACCATCGCAAGGCCGCGTTTGGCAGGTGGGATGGTCGTCGCGTCCTTGCTGTTGATTTCGATGTGGCCTGAGGTGACATCCTCCAGCCCGGCGATCAGCCGCAGCAGGGTCGACTTGCCGCAGCCGGACGGGCCAACGAACACGACGAACTCACCGTCCTCGACCTCCAGATCGATCGGCTTGATGACATCCACGGGGCCGAAGCTCTTCGTCACCTGTTTGAGGGTAATGCTTCCCATTTTAATTCACCCTTGCTGTGGTCATCATTTCACCGCGCCGAATGTGAGGCCGCGGACGAGCTGTTTTTGGCTGAACCAACCGAGGATCAGTATTGGCAGGATCGCCATTGTCGAAGCCGCCGAGAGTTTGGCGTAGAACAGGCCTTCGGGGCTGGAGTAACTTGCAATAAATGCCGTCAGAGGTGCCGCCTTCGCAGCCGTCAGATTCAACGTCCAGAACGCTTCATTCCAGGCCAGGATGAAGTTGAGAAGCAGTGTTGAGGCAATGCCCGGTACCGCCATCGGCGTCAGCACATAAAGAATCTCGGATTTGAGCGAGGCTCCGTCCATCCGGGCCGCTTCGAGAATGTCGACCGGGATTTCGCGGAAGTAGGTGTAGAGCATCCAAACGATGATCGGCAGATTGATCAACATTATGACGAGGGTCAGGCCCAGAACGCTATCCAGCAGTCCGAATTTGATGAAGAGCAGGTAGATCGGGTAGAGCACTCCGACCGCAGGCAGCATCTTGGTCGAGAGCATCCACAAAAGGATGTCCTTGGTCCGTTTGGAGGGCACAAAAGCCATCGACCACGCGGCCGGAATTGCGATGATCACACCCAGCAGGGTTGAGCCGCCTGCAATGAAGATCGAGTTCCACAGGAAGCGCGCGTAGTTTGAACGCTCCTGCACCACCGAATAATTTTCCAGGGTCCAGTCGAAGAACAGGAATATTGGAGGGTCGTTGATTGCCTGTGCTTCGGTTTTGAAGCTGGTGAGAATAGTCCACAGGATCGGAAAGAAGATCAGCAGGCCAATCGCCCAGGCGAGCACTGTGTTGATCGTTTTGCGTTGCGTCGTGACTGAGCGGGCCATGGTGCTATCTCCTCACGCGTCCAGGTTTTTGCCGACGATGCGCATCAGGAAGATGGCAACGATGTTGGCGAGAATCACGGCGTATATGCCGCCCGCGGAGCCCAGCCCGATATTCTGACTCTCCAACACACGCTGAAAAATCAGATACGAAAGTGTCTTGGTGCCAAATGCGCCGCCCGTGGTCACGAAGATCTCTGCGAAGATGGACAGAAGGAAGATCGTCTGGATCAACACCACGATGGTGATGGCGCGAGCCAGATGCGGCAGAATGATATACCCAAAGCGCTGCAGTGGTTTGGCGCCATCCATCTCGGAGGCTTCAAGCCGCTCACTGTCCAGCGATTGGACGGCAGTGAGCAGAATGAGCGTGGCAAAGGGCAACCACTGCCAGCTGACAATCATGACAATCGATTGAACAGAAGCCTGCGACAGCCACTCGATCGGCGTTGCGCCGAAGAATTTCCAAAGATGTGCGAACAGGCCGTTCACGGGATCCATGAAAATGTTCTTCCATACCAGCGCCGAAACGGTTGGCATCACGAAGAACGGAGCAATGACAAGGATACGGACAATGCCCTGCCCCCACATCGGCTGATCGAGTAGAAGGGCAAGCAGGATACCGAAGACCACTGTGATAGCGAGCACGCCGCCCACGATGATCAAAGTGGTTTGCACACTGGGCCAGAAAGAACTCGAACTGACGAAGCGGACGTAATTATCGAACCCGACCCAACCTAGGTCTCCTCCACGAAGGGGAAGATATTTTCTAAACGAGAACCACAGGGTCATCGTCAGCGGCACGAGCATCCAACCCAGAAGCAGGATCACGGCCGGGGCCATCATGAGACGGGCAGCAGATCTGGAATTCTTGGTTGCCATTGGATGTACCTCTCCTGTTGACGGGAATGCCGTCCGAGACACCTGCTTCAGTTCTTAGAGTACATTTTGTGGGGGAGGGGCCACGACTTTCGCGGCCCCTCGAACGTTGGAGCGCTTATTTGTAACCAGCAGCTTCCATAGCCTCGTTGGTCAGCGCCTGGGCTTTAGCCAGCGCCTCTTCGACGGTTTGCTGGCCTGCATAGGCTGCCGAGAACTCCTGGCTCACATCAGTCGCAATACCGGCAAACTCTGGAATGGCCGCAAACTGAATACCGACATAGGGGCTCGGCTGGACGGTCGAGTTGTTCGGATCAGCCGACAGGATCGAGTCCAGCGTCATTTTGGCAAACGGAACTTC
>JAJFHT010000209.1 GCA_021775495.1 Hyphomicrobiales bacterium
CGCTATCGGGGCCGTTCCGACAACGGTGACAGCGCCTGAAACCTACCGGGCGATTGAAAGCGGCACCGTCGATGCGGCGGCTTTCGCGTTCTATTCGCACTTTTCCTACAAGGTGAACGAGGTGTCGACCTGGCGGACCACCAACCTGGCGCCGGGCTCGGTAAACTGCCCGACGGTCGTCAACACCGACGCGCTGGCAGCCCTGTCGGATGAAAACCGCAAGCTGCTGGAAGATGCGGTTGACGTGGCCTATGCCGCCCTGGAGAAGGCCTACGGCGCGTCCATCGACAAATATGTTCCCGTTGCCGACAATGCCGGCATCGAGAAGATCACCTATTCCGATGAAGACCTGGCGGCATTCCGCGAAAAGGCGGCAGGTCCGGTGTGGGAAGCCTGGATCAAGGAGCAGACCGAAGCCGGTGTGCCGGCCCAGGAACTGCTCGACCTGGTGATGAAAACCGCCAAGGACGCATCCATGTAGCATACCGCTGAACGGTTATTCCGGTATGTGACGGCAGCATGATCGCGCTGCCGTCACCATTGCCACGGTCCGCCGCGACCGGCGGCGATGAACGGATATCCGTCGGATCGAACAGCCCCGCAAAGATCGGATAGAGGCCATGTCAGGCAGCAGTTTCGGCGGCAACGCCATCAATGCGATTGACCGGACCTACAGTCGTCTCGAGGACGCGCTGAACCTCTTTGCCGCCGGCTTCATCTTCTTCCTGATGCTGCTGGCGACGGTGCAGGTTGTCAGCCGCAAATTGTTCAACCTGCCGATACCCGGCTATATCGACTATGCCGAACAGTCGATCGCGATCTTCGCCTTCCTGGGCATTGCCTATTGCCAGCGGCTCGGCGGCCATGTGCGCATGGAGCTGTTGCTCGACAAGCTGAAGCGCGGCGGCCGCATGTTGTGGATCGCAGAAGCGGTCACGACCTTTGCCGCGCTCATCATCATCGGCCTGCTGACGCGCTACAGTTTCGACCATTTCCTGCGCGCCTGGAACAATGGCGACAGCACAATCGACATCAACCTGCCGGTCTGGCCGTCCAAGCTGCTGGTGTCGCTGGCCCTTGCGATTGTCGCGGGCCGGCTGCTCATTCAACTGGCCGGTTTCATCCGGCTGATATTGCATCCGAAGGCCGAGCCCATAGCCGTGCCGCTGATTGCCGAAGTCACCGAGCTGGCGGCGCAGGAGGCCGTATCCAGCGGCTCAGCACCGGAGGATGGCCGGTGAGCAATTTCGAGATCGGCCTGGCCTTCACCGGCCTCATGATGATCCTGCTGCTGATGGGTATGCGTGTTGCGTTTGCCGCGGCGATGGCCGGAACCTTCGGACTGGTCGCCATTCTGTCGGCACGCATGGGTTTCGAAAAAGGTCTCACGGCGGCACTGGGCATTGCCGGTACGGTGCCGCATTCAAAATCGGTGACCTACGCCCTGTCGGTGCTGCCGATGTTCATCCTGATCGGCTTTCTCGCCTTTCACGCCGGCATCACCAAGGCGCTATTTGAATCCGCCAAACGCTGGTTCGGGCGCCTGCCGGGCGGCCTTGCGGTCGCAACGGTTTTCGCCACCGCCGGTTTTGCTGCCGTTTCGGGCGCAAGCACCGCGACAGCGGCTGTGTTTTCGCGGGTGGCGATCCCGGAAATGCTGGCCGAGGGATATGATCGCCGGCTTGCCGCCGGCGTGGTCGCGGCGGGCGGCACGCTGGCGACGCTGATACCGCCCAGCGCGATCCTGGTCATCTACGCGATCATCGTGGAGGAATCGGTCGGCAAGCTGCTGCTGGCGGGCTTCCTGCCAGGCGTCGTGTCGGCGATCATTTATGCCGGCATCATCGTCGCCACCGTCATGTTCAAACCCGAGAGCGGCCCAAAGAGCCGGGTTTTCACCATGGCGGAAAAGGTGACATCACTGCCCGGCACTTTCCCGATCTTCGGCGTGGTGATCATCATCTTCGGCAGCATGTATTTCGGCTGGGCGACCCCGACCGAGGCCGGCGCACTCGGCGCCTTCGTGGTGTTCGTGCTGGCGATGATACGCGGCATGCCGCAGGGCGCTTTGCGCGAGGCGCTGGTGGAAACCGCCAAGCTCACCGCGATGATCTTCACCATCATCTGGGGCGTGCTGATCTATGTGCGGTTCCTCGGTTTTGCCGGCCTGCCGCAATCTTTCGCCGGGTGGATCGGAACGCTGGACTATTCGCCGCTGACAATCCTGATCTGCATCCTGCTGGCCTATGCGGTGCTGGGCATGTTCATGGACGCCATCGGCATGCTGCTACTGACCCTGCCGGTGGTTCATCCAGCCATTATCGCACTTGGTTACGACCCGATCTGGTTCGGCATCATCGTCGTCAAGATGGTCGAGCTGTGTCTTATCACCCCGCCGATCGGGCTGAACTGTTTTGTCGTCAGCGCGGTCGTGCCCGAAATCCGTGTGCAGGACGTGTTCCGTGGCTGCGCGCCGTTTTTTGTCGCCGACGTGCTGACGGTCGCCGTGCTGATCGCCTTCCCGGAGATCGTGCTGATCGTACCGCGCCTTATGACCGGCGGATGAGCATGCCCATGAACATGACAGAAAAGACAGCGGACTCCCCAACGGATGGCAGCCTGGCCGATTACGCCAAGACGCTGCCTAAACCGGAACCAACGGTCTTTGACTACGATCCGATCACGGTGCACGGAAAAATGGCCTATCTCGCCGGCCAGATCCCCAAGCGGGACGGCGGGATCGTTTTTAGCGGACTGGCGGGGGAGGCGGTGTCGCTTGACGAGGCCAAGAGCGCGGCGCGTCTTTGTACCGAGCAGGCGCTTGCCTGGCTGAACCATTCGGCCGGCGGGCTCGACAATGTCGAGCGCATTTTGCGGCTGAAATGTTTTGTCGCCCATGCCGACGGGTTCACCCAGATATCGGACATCGCCGACGTCGCATCGGGCCTGCTCGGCGAAGTCTTCGGCGCCGCTGGACGCCATTCCAGAGCGGTGCTCGGCGTGAAAAGCCTGCCGCGCAATTCACCGGTGCTGATCGAAATGACCGTCGCATTGCGCCAGCCCGTGGACTGACAGGCGGCGGTCATCCGAAAATTCAAGTCGAGACGTGAGAGACATCCTTGTCGGGTGAGTAGATGTCGAGAATGTTCCAGTGGCCGTCCGCGGATTGCCAAAGACAATCGATGGTGCCGCGGATCAAGTTCGGTGGCTGATCCGGTGGTTGTTTTGTGTTGGTTGTGGGCCATTGCAGGAGGAATTCGAGCTCGCGAAAGCAATGCTGTGCCGCGGCGAGATCGGCGATG
>JAJFHT010000210.1 GCA_021775495.1 Hyphomicrobiales bacterium
GCGAAGTCCCGCGCCATTTCTCGCAGGCGTTCAACATCCGGTCCGAATTCGTGTAGCAGCCGTTCGAAAAACGCGCCCTTGCCGGAATCGTCAAGCGCTTCATAGCGCGTCAGGATCTCAGCGGCCGTGGCAAGCCCGGATGCTTCTCCAATGGCCGAAAGCAGGCGCGCGCTAAGCTCCGCGATCTGGTCGACCGGCGTCGCTTTCTGGGTTAGCGCGCCGAAATCCGTCAGCGCCCGACCGCGCTCGGTAATGGATTGCAGTAGGTCATTCAGAAACGACATCGGGAGCGTCCGTTCGATTGATCGACCAATTCCGTGATCGGAAAATTGTCCGTCTCAAACCAGTATGGTATCCGTATAATGGATTTCGTATCCATATTATGTATATTGCTCCTGTTTTGCAACAAAATGACAATCGTCTATATCACGCTCTTTCGATGGCCGCAGTTCACTTAGCTGCTTGCTGTTCCATCGGCAAATACCGGCTCGGGTGAGGTTGTTCATGAGCATGACTGCAACGGCTGAACCGCCGACCCTGCGGGACAAAATACTGGCCCATGCGGCGATGTTTCTGTACGCGGCCCTGGTCGCCGGTTCCTTTTCCTATGGAGCACTGGCGGCGCCGCATATCGGTCCGGCACCGCTGACGGCTGCCAGGTTTCTGTTTGCTGCGGTGCTGATGGGAATGGTCCTGATTGTGCTGTCGCAACGGGTGCCGAAAGCGCCGACAGCCCCGTGGCGTTACGTCATCCTCGGCGCCTTGATGGGCGTATTTTTTGTCCTGATGTTCGTTGCGTTGCGGATCACCGATCCGGTTTCGACGGGCGCCGTGTTTACGCTGATCCCGCTGATGAGTGCGTTTTTCGGATTTGTCTTCCTGCGTCAGATTACCGGAAGAATTGTTGCCGCGAGCCTTGTTGTTTCGGCGGTCGGCGCCTTGTGGGTGATATTCCGTGGTGACCTCGGTCGCGCGTTGGCATTCGATGTCGGCCGCGGTGAGGCGATCTTCTTTGTCGGCTGTGTCTGTCAGGCGGCCTACGGGCCTTTGGTGCGGCTGTTCAACCGGGGTGAAAGCGTTCTGGAATTCACCTTCTGGACCCTGGTCGCCGCAACGCTCTGTCTTGTGGTCTATGCACTGCCGGACATTATCGACACGGATTGGGTGGCTCTTCCGGCCGTGGTCTGGTGGTGCCTTGCCTATCTCACCATCTTTTCGACCGCGGCGAGCTTTTTCCTTCTGCAGTTTTCGGCAATGCGGCTGCCGTCCTCAAAGGTCTTTGCCTATGGGTATCTCATTCCCAGTTTCGTCATCGTGCTGGAAGGTATTCTCGGTCACGGCTGGAGCAGCCTGCTCGTCGCAATCGGAGCCTTGATCACGGTCGCCGGTCTTGTCGTTCTGGCACTGGCGGCCGACGGATAGACCCGCCGGCCTTGAACCTCACACGTCCAGCGTGTTCTGGCGCTCCCATTCGGTGAAGTGCGCGGTATAGGAATCCCATTCCTGCCGTTTGAGCTTGAGGAAGGCGCTGGCGAACTCTTCGCCCATGGCCGAGCACAGCACCTTGTCCTTTTCCATGTCCCGCAGCGCGTCGAGCAGATTGAGCGGCAGTTTTTGCACACCGCGTACCTTGTGGCCGTCCTTGTACATGTCGATGTCGAGGCGCTTGCCCGGATCGGCCTTGGTGTCCATGCCGGTAAGACCCGATGCAATGACGGCGGCCTGTAGAAGGTAGGGATTGGCAGCGCCATCAGCGAGGCGAAGTTCGAAACGGCCGGGTCCGGGAACCCGTACCATGTGGGTCCGGTTGTTGCCGGACCAGGTTACCGTGTTGGGTGCCCAGGTTGCGCCGGATGTCGTGACCGGCGCGTTGATCCTCTTGTAGGAATTGACGGTGGGGGTGGTGATCGCCGTCATCGATTTGGCATGGCGCATGATACCGCCGAGGAAGTGCATCGCATCGGCTGACAGGCCAAGTTCTCCTGTGTCATCGGCGAAACTGTTGGTCTTGCCGGACGGATCCCAGGCCGACACATGCACATGACAGCCATTACCGGTGAGGCCGGCGAATGGCTTGGGCATGAATGTGGCGCGCAGTCCGTGCTTTTCCGCGATCGACTTGACCATGAACTTGAAGAAGGAGTGCTTGTCGGCAGTCGCCAGTGCATCGTCGAAGGCAAAGTTCATCTCGAACTGGCCGTTGGCGTCTTCATGATCGTTCTGATAGGGCTCCCAGCCAAGGCTCAGCATGGCATCGCAGATTTCCGCGATAACGTCATAGCGGCGCATGACGGCCTGCTGATCGTAACAGGGTTTTTCAGCCGTGTCGTAAGGATCGGATATGGCGCTGCCATCCGGCAGGACCAGAAAATACTCAGCCTCGATGCCGGTCTTGATCCGCATGCCCTTGTCGGTGGCCTGTTTTAAAACGCGCTTGAGCGTCACGCGCGGCGCCTGATCGACCAGTTCGTCTTCCATCGTGCAATCAGCTGCGACCCAGGCGACATCGGGTTTCCACGGCAGTTGGATAACCGAGCTGGCGTCCGGAACCGCCATCATGTCCGCATGGGCCGGCGTCATGTCGAGCCAGGTCGCGAAACCTGCGAATCCAGCGCCATCGGCTTCCATCTCGGAAATTGCTGCCGTCGGAACCAGCTTGGCGCGCTGGCCGCCGAACAGGTCCGTGAACGAGATCATGAAATATTTTACACCGTTCTCTTCAGCGAAATCCGCCAGTTTCTGCGCCATATTTTTCGTCCCTCACTTGTTTTCTTGCTGTTCGCTTTAGGTGCTAATACCTGATCTGACCCGGAATCCAGTCCGTCCCCGCCAACGGTACACCTGCCATGGCGGATGCCTCGACGGTCAAGGCACACAAATCCTCGGGCTCGAGATTGAGCACGTGGCTCTTGCCGCAGGCGCGGGCGATGGTCTGGGTCTCTAGTGTCATGACCTTCAGATAATTGGCCAGCCGGCGCCCGGCCGCAACCGGGTCGAGGCGTTTTGACAGTTCGGGATCCTGGGTGCTGATACCGGCAGGATCGGCACCCTCGTGCCAGTCGTCATAGGCACCTGCTGTCGTGCCGAGCGCGTTGTAATCCTCTTCCCAGCGCGGGTCATTGTCGCCCAGCGCCACCAGGGCCGCCGTTCCGATGGACACGGCATCGGCGCCGAGCGCCAGTGCCTTGGCCACATCGGCACCGCTGCGGATGCCGCCCGAAACGATCAGTTGCACCTTGCGGTGCATGCCAAGTTCCTGCAGCGCTTTGACCGCCGGCCGGATGCAGGCAAGGGTCGGCTGGCCGACATGTTCGATGAAGACTTCCTGGGTCGCGGCGGTGCCGCCCTGCATGCCGTCGAGCACGACGCAGTCAGCCCCGGATTTCACCGCGAGCGCCGTGTCATAATAGGGCCGGGCGCCACCCACCTTGATATAGATCGGCTTCTGCCAATCGGTGATTTCGCGCAATTCGAGTATCTTGATCTCCAGATCGTCCGGGCCGGTCCAATCGGGATGGCGGCAGGCGGAGCGCTGATCGATGCCTTTAGGCAGGGTGCGCATTTCCGCTACCCGGTCGGAGATTTTCTGCCCTAGCAGCATGCCGCCGCCGCCCGGCTTGGCGCCCTGTCCGACAACGATCTCGATGGCGTCGGCGCGGCGCAGGTCGTCGGGATTCATGCCATAACGCGAGGGCAGATACTGATAGACAAGTTTGTCGGAATGGCCGCGTTCCTCTTCGGTCATGCCGCCATCGCCAGTGGTGGTCGATGTTCCGGCCGTCGTCGCGCCGCGGCCGAGCGCCTCCTTGGCGCCACCTGACAGCGAGCCGAAACTCATTCCGGCGATGGTGATCGGGATTTTGAGCTCGATCGGTTTCCTGGCAAAGCGTGTGCCGAGCACGACGGAGGTGTCGCAGGTCTCGCGGTAGCCTTCCAATGGGTAACGTGAGATCGATGCACCGAGAAACAGCAGGTCGTCGAAATTCGGTACGCGGCGTTTGGCGCCGCCGCCCCTGATGTCGTAGATTCCGGTCGCCGCGGCACGGCGGATTTCCGACAGTGTATAGTCGTCGAATGTCGCGGATTTGCGCGGTGTGGTCGGCGGGTTGCGATAGCTCATCGGGCGGCCCTTAATACGCGTCTGCGTTGTCGATATCGAAATTGTAGAGTTTTCGGGCCGAGCCGTAACGCTTGAACTCTTCCGGCCCGGCATTGCTCATCCCGGCCTCGTCCAATAGACGGGTCAGCAATTCGATGTGTTCGGCGCGCATCTCCTTTTCGATGCAATCGGCACCCAGGCTTTTGACGCTGCCGCGCACAAACAGCCGTGCCTCGTAGATGGAATCGCCCAGCGCCTCACCGGCGTCACCAAGCACGACCAGATTGCCGCTTTGCGCCATGAAAGCCGACATGTGGCCGATACTTCCGCCAACAACGATGTCAATACCCTTCATCGAGATGCCGCATCTTGACGACGCATTGCCTTCAATGACCAACAGTCCGCCGCGCCCGGTCGCGCCGGCATACTGGCTGGCATCGCCCTTGACGATGATGCGGCCGGACATCATGTTTTCGCCGACACCGGGACCGGCCGAACCGTGCACGGTGATTGCGCCGTGCTTGTTCATGCCGCCGCAATAATAGCCGACATTGCCCTTCACATGGATGTCGAGCGGTGCGTTGACGCCGACCGCAACCGCATGGCTGCCCTTGGGATTGAGTATTTCCCATCCGGCGTCGTTGGTGCCGGGCTGCTGGTTATGCAGGTTCTGGTTGAGGTCGCGCAGCGGTTCTGCTGCCAGGTCAAATGTCTGCATTGATCAGGACTCCCGCACGGCTTCGATCAGTGTTGCCAGAAATAGACGGTGGCCGGCTCCGGCTCCCAGACCCTGGCGGCCTCGATTCCGGGCAGGCCGACAAGGGCGCGATATTCGGACCCGAAAGCGACATAGCGGTCGGTTTCGGCAAGCACTGCCGGTTTGCAGGCAATCGGATCGCGCAGTACCCCGAACCCGTTCTTTGTTCCGACGACAAATGTGTAAAAACCGTCAAGGTCGTCCAGGCCGCTTTCCAGGGCACTGCCAAGATCCTGACCATGGGCCATGCGCGACGTCAGATAGGCGGCGGCGACCTCGGTGTCGTTTTCCGTCTCGAACCGCATGCCGTCGCGTATCAGGTCGCGCCGCAGATTGTTGTGATTGGACAGCGAACCATTGTGCACCAGGCACTGATCGGCGCCGGTCGAGAACGGGTGCGCGCCGAGTGTGGTCACGGCGGATTCTGTCGCCATCCTGGTATGGCCGATGCCATGCGTGCCGTTCATCGCCGTCAGGCCGAAACGGTCGACGACATCCTTCGGCAATCCGACTTCCTTGTAGATTTCGACGACTTCACCGCTGCCCATGATGCGAATGGAGGCAAATTCCTCACGCAGCACGGTCAGGACCGCCTGCAGGCTGGCGGTCGGCACGTCGACAACCGCATGGCTGTCTTTCACCCGGACAGTCAGCTTGTCCGGAAACCGTTCCGACAGCGCCGTGCGCATTTCGGCAAAATCCGGGTCGGGCGTGTGCGATTGCACAGTTATCTTGGACATCTCATTCTGCGCCGCGCCGTAGATGGCGATGCCGGCGCTGTCGGGGCCGCGGTCGGTCATGGTGACAAGCATATCGGACAGCAGCGCACCCAGCTCGGGTCCGAGCGTGTCATCCTTCAGGAACAATCCGACAATTCCGCACATGTGCTGGCACTCCCCGCATTGCTGGCAGGTTCACAGGCTAGCAACAGCGGAAACGGATATCAAC
>JAJFHT010000022.1 GCA_021775495.1 Hyphomicrobiales bacterium
TCATCGATGACTTTGCGTGTCGATGGAACTCCGCCATTCGATCCGACAACCCCAAGGGCAAGTGGATGGATTTCCGCGATGGACCCCTGTCCGGACACTGTGGTTGCAACCGCAAGATTGAAGCGGTCGGCCAGTCTTTCCAGTGCTGGCATTGCTCCTGCAATGACCGCACCGCCACCGCAGACAACGACCGCGCTGCGGGCCGAGATAAGCGCTTCAACCGCTGCTTTCACAGCCGCTGGATCAGCCGACGCCGGTTCAGAAGGATAGTGCGAATGTCTCTTTTCCGCCCAGACTTCATCGGGTTCCACCGCTGCCTTTTGGGTATCGAACGGGAACGCCAGATGAACGGCGCCCGGGCGTCCGGTGGTCATTGTTCTGAAAGCGGTGCGTATGGTGGCCGGCAGCCGCTGGGCCAGATCAATCGAAGTGTTCCATTTGGTCAACGGCCGGAACAGCGCGACCTGATCCAGTTCGGTCAGCGGATAACGTCCGCGCGAAGTTGTGGCGACATCGGTGGTAATGCCAAGAACTGGAACCGAGCTTTCGTTGGCTTCAACAATTCCAGGCAGAATATAGGTTGCGCCGCCACCTGACGGCCCTTCACACACTCCCGGCCGGCCGGTGACCCGAGCATAAGCATCCGCCATATATCCGGCGTGCCGCTCGTCCCGGGTAAGGATATGGCTAATGCCATGATCGAGCCGGGCGAGGGCGTCATAGAAAGGCAGTGTTGTATCGCCGCAAAGTCCGAACATGTGCTGGACACCGTAGGCCTGCAGCATGCGGACCATCGCTTCGGCCCCATTGAGCGCATTGTCATCCTTGCCGGGTGCAACCGATGATTGGGCGGCCATCCTGTCACTCATAATGTTTTGCTTTCGTTCGTTGCTCTATAATTCCGGCAGCAAACTCTCGTGCGGATCGAGTGCGCATGCTGGAAATATGGCGTCATTGAAATGTGGTATTCCGTACTGTATACAGTTAAGAATATAGTTCGAATAAACAGAGTCAAGCGGTGAATCTGGAGGCGGTTTTGCATGAGTGAAGGGCGTGTGGAAAAGCTCTACTCGACGATACGGCAGATGACGGTGGACTTTCGCTTGCGCCCGGGCGAGCGGATCAACGAAGTGACCCTGGCACGGCAACTGGAAGCCAGCCGAACGCCACTTCGTGAAGCGCTGAACCGGCTTGTAGCGGAAGGTTTCATCGATTTCGTTAGCGGTCGCGGCTTCTTCTGCCGCAAGCTGACAATTGAAGACGTCACCGATCTCTACCAACTGCGGTTGGCGATTGAAGCTTTTGGTGCACGCCTGGCCGCACAAGAACCCAATGAAGCCGCGCTCTTAAAGCTTTCGGACTTTCTTTCGCAGACCGAAGACAGTGACAAATGGTCGATGGAAGAAGTCGTGGCGTTTGACGAACGGTTTCACATGGCAATTGCACAGATGACGGGAAACAAAGCCCTGGTTCATACGCTATCCAATATCAACGCCCGTATCCGGTTTTTCCGATGGGTTGACATGCATTCAAAGAGACAGCGCACCCAAAGCGAACACCAAGAGATACTCTCGGCGATCTCTGCCGGTGAGCCCGACCAGGCATTCGCTCTGATGGAGGCGCATATTTCTACGCGCCGGGATGAAATAGCCGAGGCTCTCAAGGAGTGTTTTTCAAAACTTTTCATCGAGCCGGATTTTGTCGAGCCAAAATTTGTCGAAGAGGTTTCGATATGAACGTTCGGGGCGGCAAGTCGATCTACGGCGCATCGGTCGGAATACTGATGCTGGATGCTCAATTTCCTCGAATTCCGGGGGACATGGGCAATGCCCTGACCTGGGACTTTCCGGTGCACTATCGCATCGTTCGGGGCGCATCACCAGATATGGTAGTTCGCAAAGGGGCCTCGGGATTGCTTGATGATTTTCTAGCCGCGGCCAAAGAGCTGGTGGCAGACGGGGTCGACGGCATAACGACCAATTGCGGATTTCTTTCACTGTTCCAGCAAGAACTTGCCGCAGTGGTCGGGGTTCCGGTGGCAACCTCATCACTCATGCAGGTCAGATCGGTGAATTCCCTGTTGCCGCCCGACCGGCGTGCCGGAATTCTGACAATTTCCGCTTCGACGCTCAGTCCCATGCATCTGAAAGCCGCAAATGTCCCGGACGACACTCCCATCGGAACCACAGAGGGCGGCCGTGAATTTTCAAGAGTCATTCTGGAAGACGAGCCTGAAATGGATGTCGAAGCCGCACGACAGGACAATATCGATGCAGCCAGGCAAATGATGTCCAGGAATCCCGAAATCGGCGCACTTGTGCTCGAATGCACGAACATGGTGCCTTATGCAGCTGATATTCGCGCGGCAACAGGGGTCCCGGTATTTTCGATTTTGAGTTTCATCTCCTGGTTCCAGAGTGGATTGAATCCAAAGCCATGGTCCGCGTGATTCCGGAGCATATTCCGATCACGTTGAACCGATGCGACAACGTTGCGCCGAATTGAAACGGTCTCCCGGACGTGTATCATTGTCGCAATGGAAGGACGTCGGCAGCTACGGGAAATCACAAGCGGCAGCAACGGCCAGGGTTGGCGGTTTTTCGAGCGGCGTCCCGGCCGACATCTGGCACGCTTTGTGCGTGATCTTCACGGCTATACCGAACATGGTCTTGGGGCTGTTATTCGCAAGGAAACTCCGGTTGCGAGTATCCCTGTGATCTTTGTCTTCGGACCGGGATTCACATTGCATGAAACGGGTTCAACTCGGCCGGTTCGCGTCCTGCAACGGAGTTTTGCCGTCGGATTGCACGGCAAGCCCTCTCTGGTCGGCTCCCTCGGAAATTCTATCTGTTTGCAGGCCAACCTGACAATGTCCGGTGCCCGCCGGTTCTTTGGACGCGGTCTTCATTACATGTCCGGTGAAATTGTTGATCTCAACCACCTGCTGCCCCGCTGTTCCGATCTTATCGAATCGCAGCTGGAGGAGGCCGGTAGCTGGCCGGAACGCTTCGATATACTGGAGGCGTTTCTGGCCGATCGTATCTTCGAACAATCGGCCGGCCACACAATTGCAATCGAGGCCTGCAGGCTGTTGAGCAGCAGCGGCGGAAGGGTTGGTATCGAGAGCATCGCACGACATCTCGATTGCAGCCGGAAGCACCTCAACAATGTTTTCAAAAGCGAGATCGGCATGTCGGCGAAAGCATTCGCCAGGCTCCAACGCTTTGAAAACGCTTCCGTTTGCCTCCGTGAATTTCCGAGTGAGCAACTGTCTGCCATTGCCCATGATTGTGGCTATGCCGACCAGGCACACTTTAATCGGGAATTTCGCAGCTTTGCTGGCGAAACCCCCGGCAAGTTTCGGGCGAGAGAGGGCGCAACCGGCTTGGTGGCGGAGGCTGTTCGAAGGTAACAAATCTTCAATCCGGCATTCCCTGCACGCGTTAGAACGGTACTGTGCAACCCTTGGAGAGCCGACATGAGCAGTACAATCATACCGACACTACGCTACCGCAATGCAGTCAAGATGATCGACTGGCTGTGTAGCGGATTTGGGTTCAGCCAGAAGGCGGTGCACGAGAATGGCAGTGGCGGCATCGCGCATGCGCAACTGACTCTGGGCAACAGTATGATCATGCTTTCAACCCATCAACCCGACGAATTCGGAACTCAGCAGATTGTGCCGGACAGCGAGAGTGCTGTGACCCAAAGCGCTTACATCATCGTCGAAGATCCGGATGCTGTGTTCGATCGGGCAAAGGAGGCTGGTGCAAAAATTGTCATGGACATTGCTGATTGGGACCATGGCGGGCGCGGTTTTTCCTGCCGAGATCCGGAAGGCCAGCTATGGAACTTCGGGTCATATGACCCTTGGGAAGACTGAGGACGGCAAGCTCAGTAGAGTTTTGCGCCAAACTTGTAGGTCAGACCGAGGCGGACCGTGAACTGATCCTTGTTGCCGCCGCCGGTAATGATCGGTGACGATGCAGCATCACCAATCAGACGTTCCCACTTTGCTCCGGTAATCGCGGTGACTTTGTCAGTGAGCTTGTAACGCAGTTCACCTTCAATGCCGACCGTCTTGAATCCGCCACCGACAGTTGTGGTCGGCAGGCCGGATGCGGCGGACTGTGCCGCGGTGATACCGAAATAGGTCTGCATATAATCCGAACTTGCAAAAGTCGCACGTGGCCCGACGCTGATGGCCAGACGAGGAGTCGGATCAAGGATGACATCCACCCCGGTTTCACCGACCCAGCCCTCGTGTCCGCCAAATCCGCGGCGCAATTCCACGAATCCCTTGAGGTAGTCCCAGCGGTAGGACACTGCGGCGCCAAACTCGAAGGCGGAGGAAACAGTACCCAGACCGGTAAGAATGGGCGCATCACCGGCTTGGCGTTTGCCGCGGTAGGCGAAGGCAGGACGAAACCCGAAACCCTGATCGGAGCCACCACCGATCTCATATCCGTTCGGCAGACGAAGGAAATGAAGTTTGAAAAGCGGCTGCGGGGAAAAGATGTAGCGGCTTGCCCCTTCGTATTTGGGTTTGTAAGCGACGCCTGCCCCGACCTCGAGAACGATATCGTCACCGCTCAGCCTGTCTTCCTCGCCTGCATTCGCAGCAAGAGGCAGAATCGAAACCGCAGCGGAGGCAAGAAGAACTCGGATTTTCATTGATTGCTTTCGAACCGAATGGACAACAAGGATTTCAACTGATCTGGAACATGGAGCAGAAATCTCCAATGGCAAGACGACTCGCCAAATTCTATAAGGAAAGTATGATCAGGAAGTAATCAAGCCTCGTCTTCCTCGACAATCCATGGCTCCGCACGACCGGCTTCCTGCCATTCGTTCCATGCAGGAAGCGATGTCATCGATTCCGAATATGATCGAACCGCCGGATCATCACTGAGGCGGTAGATTGCAAGCCGGTTGACCACCGGGCCAAACATCGCATCTGCATTGGTGAAACCGCCAAAAAGAAACGGGCCCCCCGATCTATCAAGGCAGTCCCGCCAAATTTCTGTAATCCGGCGAACATCGCGATGGACACCATCAGAAACCTGAAGGGCTTTGTGTTCGCGCCGCATGTTCATGGGGCATTCGGAGCGCAGCGCGAGAAACCCGGTATGCATTTCGCTGGCGACCGACCGTGCCATTGCACGGTCTGCCGTGCCGCCCGGCCAAAGTCCGGCAGAGGGAAACCGGTCTGCCAGATATTCCAGTATTGCCAGAGATTCCCAGACGGTCAGATCGCCATCCTGCAGCACCGGAACTTTGTTCGTCGGTGAAAACTTTGCGAATTCCGGATTGCCGTTTGGCATATCAAAGGGAACAAAGACTTCATCGAAAGAGATATTTTTCACGCGCAGTGCCAACCACGGCCGAAACGACCAGGACGAATAGTTCTTGTTGGCGACAAACAGTTTCATTGTTTTCAGTTTCCCTTGCTTCAGTCATTCCTTTCGGAGCGACTCGAATTGATGGCAGCGCAAATTGACCTGCTATTCGAACTCCACGTCAACCGGGACAACTTGCCCGGACAATAGGGAAGCACAAAATCGGTTCCTCTGCTTTCCATCCTTGCCGGTCAAGGAAGGCCCGACCGGCCATGATGATGGTCGCTTTTTTCCTGCGATGAGCATGATCGGCGTCGCCAAATGGGCCGAAGATGCCAGATTGACAGGTTCAGAAATTTCGACAATATGAAAAATATTGAAGATTTTCGAATTTGATGGAGATTATGGTGTTTGGCAGGGCGAAAAGCGATGCTGCGACTGTCGTGCGCCTTCTGGCCGAACAAGTTCGGCGTGACATCTCTTTCGGTGAACTGCCCCCGGACACCAAACTCAAGATAGATGATTTGCGCGGCCGTTATGGCGGAAGTGCACACTCATTTCGCGAGGCGTTGACGCTTCTTTCCGTCGAGGGGCTTGTCGAAGCGACCGCCCAAAGGGGTTTCCGGGTCGCCTCGGCGACCCAGGCAGACCTGGAAGACATCACCCGATTGCGCGCGGAAATCGAATGCCTAGGTCTGGAGTGGGCAATGCAACGCGGTGACGTCCGGTGGGAAGGCGCAATCATTGCTGCCCATCATACGCTGTCCAAAGCTGAGGATGCGGTCGTTGAAGATCCCGATGGCCATGCGCTCGAGTGGGACGAGGCCAACCGGGAATTCCACGCCCGTATCATGGCCGCATGCGGGTCACCCAGGCTGATTGAATTTCAGGAGCAACTTTTTCAGCAAAGCCGACGGTTCAGACTGGCCGCCTTACGCGAGGGAAAAATTGATTATGCACGCAGCCGGGACGCGCATGCCGAACTTGTGAAAGCCATTGTCGCGCGTGACAGAAAAACCGCGCTGAAGATATTATCTGATCATATCAGGGGGTCTCTGGTCTGACTCGATTTATGAAAATAGGGGCGTAAGCCCCTGATGGGAAAGCAACAAAACCGGGAGGACAATATGCTTTCGTTTACACGCAGAACATTTTCGTTGACGCTTGCCGCGGGACTCGCCTTTGGCACATTGGTGGCGGGCGCTACCACAGCATTTTCGGCCGACAAGATCACCGTCGGTGCTTTGAGGTTTACCTCTCACGCCGCCAGTTTCGTGGCCTTCGAGCGCGGTTATTTCGAAAAGGCAGGGCTTGAAGTCGAGTTCAAGTTTTTCCAGGCCGCACAACCGATGGCCGTCGCGATCGCATCTGGCGACGTCGATTTCGGGGTGACCGCGATTTCCGGCGGGCTCATTGGGCTGGCGTCGAAAGGTGCGATCAAGGTTGTCGGCGGTGCCCTACAGGAAGAACCGGGTATCGATGGCCAGATGATTCTGGTTTCCAAGAAAGCCTTTGATGCAGGTGTCACGTCTCCGGCAAAGTTGAAGGGCCATTCTTTTGGTATAACGCAGCCCGGCTCGTCTTTTCATTATATGGCGCACAAGATCGCTCAAAAGGAGGGGTTTCCGGGATCCGATATTCGCCTGGTTCCATTGCAAAAGGTCGGTGCAATCATCGGCGCACTGAAATCCGAACAGATTGATGCCTGGTCGATCGTTCCTCACATTGCCAAAGGCCTTGCCAAGGCACCAACAATCGAGTTGATCGGAAAAGTGGCCGACTATATTCCGGACTACCAGGTCACGACGGTGTTCACGTCGGCGGACAACGCAGCAAACAAACGCGAACTGGTGGAGAAATTCCTGTCGGCCTTTTCCCTGGGTGCTGCTGACTTCAACGCCGCTCTTGTGGACACAATCGCGGGTGATCAGGCGGCTGAGGCTATGGTCAAACTGATACACAAATATGTCTATGTAGACCGGCCCTACGAAAAGGCCGCTCCGTCGATCCGCAATGGTGCCATGCGCATCAATCAGAACGCCCGATTGAATCTCACGAGCGTCAAGGATCAACTGGAATGGTTCAAGTCGGAAGGATTGGCCGACAAGGACGTCACCATAGAGACTGTGGTCGATTCAAGTTTCGTCGAGACTTTCTAAAGGCTGGCCTGTTTTACCCAGTTCATCCCGGCGCGACTGAGATTGCGCCGGGTTTCGGAATCGTCATTGAAACAGGTTCTCATGGATCTCCACCTGCAGAAAATCTCGCATTCCTATGATGACGTCGAGGTTCTGCGTGGCATTGACCTTGAGATCAATCAGGGTCAGATCGTCTGCATCGTAGGGCCGTCCGGATGTGGCAAGTCCACTTTGCTGCGGTTTATCGGTGGACTGGAGCGGCCGTCTTCGGGCCAGGTTATCCAGATTGGCGAGCCGCCAACCGGCTCACTCAACCCACTGACATATATTTTTCAGGACTTTGCACTGCTTCCGTGGCGGACAGTGTGGGGCAATGTCAGTCTGGTGCTGGAGGATCATGGTATCAAAGGCTCTGCAGCCGAGGATATTATTTCCGACGTTCTAGCCAGAACCAAGCTCACCGAATTCAAGAAGGCCTTGCCGCGGCAATTGTCCGGAGGGATGAAGCAGCGGGTCGCCATTGCGCGTGCGCTTGCCGTCAAGCCCGCCGTGCTGTTGATGGACGAACCGCTTTCAGCGCTGGACAGTCAGACCCGTGAACTGCTGATGGACGATCTCGTCGATCTCTGGTTGCGCGAGGGTTTCACGGCCTGTTACGTCACGCACAATCTCGCCGAAGCCGTTCGCCTTGGGCATCGCATCGCTGTTCTGTCGCGGCGGCCGGGCCAAATCCGGGACATCGTTGAGATCGATATCCCCTTGGAGGATCGGCCGAACCGGTCGGGTGAATTGGCCGGCAAACAGCAACAGCTATGGGATCTGATGCGCCAAGAGGCTCTTGCTGCGGACAAGGAACTGCTCGATGTCTGACAGAGTGGCGGCGGGCGGCGAACCCAAGCCGACCGATATCAACAAGACCGTTCCGTTTCGCGGCCGCGGCTTCAACCCCCAGCCTCTGGGCGTCATCGCTCCGGTCGTGTTCGTTGGTCTGATAGCTTTCTGGGAAGTCGGATCCCAAACCGGTTTCATTTCCGATCTGGTTCTGCCGGCGCCGTCAGAAGCATTCGAGGCGTTTTTGCAATTGCTTGAAACCGGGATGTTCTGGAAACATCTTTCGGCATCGCTGCAACGTCTGGTGATCGGCTGGATATGCGGCACGGTACTGGGCGTGATCGCCGGAATGGCAATTGGCCTCTTCTCGCTTGCACGCGCAGCCCTCGCGCCGCTTGTGTCTGCAATATTTCCAATCCCCAAGATTGCACTGCTGCCGCTTTTCATCATCTGGTTCGGCATCGGCGAGGGGTCCAAAGTTGCGACAATCCTGTTTGGCACGTTTTTTCCGACGGTGATCTCGACCTATGGCGGAGTCGACAACGTCGACCGAAATCTGATCCGGATGGGACAATCATTCGGCCTGTCCTGGTCATCCATCGTCCGAAAGATCATTCTTCCCGGTGCGCTGCCGGCAATTCTCTCAGGTTTCCGCATCTCGGCCTCGATTGCCATCATTCTTCTGGTCGCGGCCGAAATGATCGGCGCCGAGTTCGGGATCGGTGCTTATATACTCCTGGCTGGCAGCCTTTTTGCGACGGATCAGCTGATTGCCGGAGTTGCAATGCTGTCTGTTCTCGGGCTCTGCTTCGCCTGGCTGATCGGACGTGCCGAAAAGTACTTCCTAGACTGGCGCGCATGACGCGGCGGCGCGACGACCCCCCAGGTACTGGCCCTGGATGACCGAATTTTGATGCCTGAACACGTGTGTCTGGGATAAGCTGGCACCGGACACAGACATTGGTCGCCCTCTTGCGGAGCTGAAAATGGCGATTTGGAAGCAGATGCTGATGGCGCTGGTCGTACTTGCCATTGCCGCCGGAATCTGGATGACGGTATTTCCAGGCGCCGATGCAATGCTGTCGGCAATTGGAATTGAATCTGCCGAAGAAACTCCGGACAAATCGGCTACAAGTTCCGATACGGCAAAATCAGCCTGGCAATCCGGCGGTCGCGGAGCTACGGCGGTCATTGTCAGGCCCGTCACTGAAGCAACGATCAACAACCGACTGTCGGCGATAGGGGATGGTCGGGCCGTCCGGTCGGTTACCATCAACCCGTCAGTAACCGGACGCTTGATCGAGGTTGTTCGATCCTCCGGCGAACAGGTCAAAGCCGGTGACATTATCGCGAAACTGGATTCCGAAGCCGAGCGGATCGCTTTCGATCGGGCCACATTGTCGGTTAAAAATGCCGAAGCCACGCTTATCCGTGCCGAACAGCTGAGGCGATCGAACACGGTGAGTTCCGTTCAGGTCACCGATGCGACCCTGGCCCTGGAAAATGCACGTCTGCAAATGCGGGACGCCGATCTGGCACTGGAACGGCGTTCGATCGTGGCTCCGATAGAAGGCGTTCTAGGTATCCTTCCCGTAGAGGTTGGCGACTATGTAACATCGGACACCGAAATTGCGACGATCGACAATCGTTCCCACATCCTGGTTGATTTTCGCGTGCCGGAAAGATTTGTAAACGCCATAAAGAAAGGCGCGATCATTCGCGCCGAGGCGATTTCCAGCCCCGGGCGCTACTACGAAGGGACCGTTACTGCCGTCGACAATCGAATAGAACGGGACAGCCGGACGCTGCTGGTTCAGGCCGATTTGACAAATGATGATGACGAACTGCGCGGTGGCATGTCATTTGCGGTTACCATGAGGTTCCCGGGCGACAGCTATCCAGCCGTCGATCCGCTGGCGATTCAATGGGCCTCCGAAGGCGCATATATCTGGGGTGTGGTGAAAGGGAAGGCCGAGCGATTCCCGGTCCGGATCATTCAGCGCAATATCGATCTTGTTCTGGTCGACGCACCGATTGAGTCCGGCATGCTGGTAGTTACCGAGGGCGTTCAGGGTGTCAGGCAGGGCGCGGCAATCGCAATTGCCGGCGGTGACAGTGGCGATGAGAACAAACCCGAATCCGATCAGGATATCGGGCGTTCGTCCGGGTCATGAACTGAAAGCCGACCGATGTCCGATGACACAATCGATACACACTCTGCCGGGCTGACGTCGATATTCGTGCGGCGACCTGTGTTCGCACTTGTCGTCAACACATTGATCGTGGTTGCCGGGCTTGCGGGCCTGCTGGGCGTGGAGATCCGCGAATTGCCGGAAGTGGATCGGCCGGTCATCACCATCACGACGGAATATCCGGGGGCGGCACCGGAAACCGTTGACCGCGAACTGACTGCGGTCATCGAAGGTGGTGTCGGACGTGTTCCGGGGATCAAATCGATTTCGTCGTCATCGCGGTTCGGGCGCAGTACGGTAACCGTCGAATTCAGCGACGAGACCAATCTCAATGCGGCCGCATCGGACACTCGTGATGCCATGGGCCGGATCGCCAGCACGATTCCCGATGAAGCCGACGATCCGCGCATCGTAAAAGCAGATTCGAACGCCAGTCCGGTGTTGCGGATGGCCATTACGTCCAACAGCCTGTCGACGCAGGATCTGACCATCCTGGTTGAAGACGAGGTGGTTGACCGGCTGTTTGCCGTTCCCGGAGTCGCTGACCTGCGGGTCTACGGCGATCGCGAGAAGATCTTCAGGGTCGATATCGACCAGATGAAACTGGCAAGCCTCGGTCTATCGGTTGCTGATCTTCGTGCCGCGCTGTCCAATCTCGTATTTGATGCACCAGCCGGATCATTGACCAGCCGAAGCCAGGACATTGTCGTTCGGACGAGTTCGGAAATCGCGACGCCGGAAGCATTTGAAAGCCTGATCATCAGGGACGAGGTGCGGGTGAGGGATGTTGCGACCGTCACGCTTGGCCCCGATCCCGGCGCTACAACGTTACGGGCAAACGGTGACACCGGCGTCGGAATCGCGGTGATCAGACAGGCACAGTCAAACAGTCTGGAAATCTCAAGAGACGTGCGAAGGACGGTTGACGGAATTCAGGAAATTCTTCCCGATGGTGTTGCCATATTCGTCACCAGTGACGACGCCCGGTTCATCAACAGCGCGATCAGCGAGGTTCTTCGCACGCTCGCCTTGGCAATCGCCATCGTCGTTGCCATCATTTTCCTGTTTCTGCGCGACTGGCGAGCAACGCTGATCCCGGCCGTAACCATGCCGGTCGCGCTAATCGGCACATTGGCCGCGCTGTACCTGGTCGGGTTCTCGGTCAACATCCTGACGCTCCTGGCGTTGGTGCTGGCGACCGGGATGGTGGTCGACGATGCGATCGTCGTACTGGAAAACATCGTGCGCCGCCGTTCACAAGGCATGGGCCCCCGCGCTGCCGCGGTCGTCGGCACCAGGGAGGTTTTCTTTGCTGTCGTGACCACAACCGCGACGCTTGCCGCGGTCTTTGTCCCGCTGTCGTTCCTGCCGGGGCAAACGGGCGGGCTATTTCGTGAATTCGGTTTTACACTGGCGTTCGCCGTGACACTTTCGTCAATTGTCGCCCTGTCTCTTTGCCCAATGCTGGCGTCACGATTGCTGAAGGCTGACGAAAAGAGCACGAACGGCGGCAGTCCATTCGTGGTGTTTGGCGACTGGCTTGCCGCTTTCTACCGCCGTACGCTTCGCGCCTGTCTTGCCGCTCCCCTGGTCGTGGTCCTGGTCGCGACCCTTCTTGCCGCCGCGGCGTTCAGCTTCTTCGGCACCATACGGCAGGAACTGACGCCATCGGAGGATCGGGCAGTGGTGCTGATCAGCATCTCCGCTCCGCAAGGCGTGAGCCTGGAATTCACAACGCGCCAGGTGCGTCGAATCGAGCAATTGCTGCTGCCGCTGCGAGAGACCGGCGAGGTGACCAACGTCTTTTCCATCGCCGGTATTCGCGGCCAGGCCAATCGCGGGTTTGCTGTGCTGACTCTTGCTGAATGGAATAAACGCGAGCGCAGTCAGAATGCCATTATCGCCCAAGTCAATGGCCTGCTTCGACAGGTGCATGGAGTGCGGTCCTTCATTATTCGCACCAACAGCCTGGGCATACGCGGGGCTGGCAACGGCCTGCAAGTCGCGCTCGTCGGCAACAACTACCAGGATCTTGCCGAGGCCGCCGGCGAACTGGTGCGAAAGCTGGAGGACGACCAACGCTTTGGGAAGGTGCGTCTGTCCTATGAAACCACGCAGCCTCAGCTTTCCGTTCAGATCGACCGGGAACGGGCTTCGGATCTGGGCATCAATATTGACGGACTTGCCGAGGCGATGCAGGCAGTTCTCGACGGGCGATCCGTCGGATCGGTGTTCATCAATGACCGGAGTTTCGAGGTCAAGATGATTTCCACGACCGACCCGGTAAACGATCCGACCGATCTAGAGAACGTCTTCCTGCGCACCGGCGACAAGCGCATGGTGCCGATGTCGACCATCGCGACATTGACGGAAAAGGCTGTCGCACCAACCTTGAACCGGGAACAGCAATTGCGCTCGATCTCCGTGACCGCCGGTCTGACCGACAGCTTTGCCCTGGGAGATGCCTACTTGCGTGCTGTTGAAATCGCGGAGCCGCTTCTCCCTCCAGGCAGTAGGCTCATACCGCTTGCCGAAGCAGCAACGCTTGATGAAACCTCGAATGGCTTGCTGATCACCTTCGGATTTGCAGTGGCCGTAGTGCTGCTTGTGCTGGCCGCACAATTTGAAAGTTTCGTCAGCGCGATCATTGTCATGGCCACCGTGCCGCTCGGATTGGCCTGCGCGGTGTTCGCGCTTTTGATCACCGGCGGCAGTCTGAACGTCTACAGCCAGATCGGCCTGGTTCTGCTGGTCGGGATCATGGCCAAGAACGGTATATTGATCGTCGAATTTGCCAACAAGCTGCGCGATCAGGGAGCTTCGGTGTATGACGCAATCGAACGCGCGTCGAACATTCGGCTTCGGCCGGTGGCAATGACGCTTGTGTCTACGGTGCTTGGCGGTTTGCCATTGGTGCTCTCGTCCGGCGCGGGGGCCGAGGCCCGTGAGGCGCTCGGCTGGATCATTGTCGGGGGGCTCGGGCTTGCTGCGATCACAACGCTCTATCTCACGCCGGTCGCCTATCTCATTTTTGCGCGCTTCACCCGGCCGCAACAGGAAGAAGAAGCGTTATTGAAATCCGAACTTGATGCGGCCAGCGGGCTGGCTGCGAAGAAATAGACAAACAGAAAGGAACGATATGATGACTGAACCCGTCAGATGGGGAGTGATCAGCACGGCCGATATCGGGCTGTCGAAAGTTCTGCCGGCCATGCAGAAAAGCGACATGACGTCGCTGAATGCGATTGCATCGCGTGATCTCCAGCGCGCCCGCAAAGCCGCGGACAAACTAGGGATCAGCAAGGCCTATGGCAGCTACGAGGAACTCTTGAACGACCCGGATATCGAGGCGGTCTACATCCCGGTGCCCAATCATCTGCACGTGCCCCTGAGCGAGCAGGCCGCCGCCGCAGGCAAACATGTGCTGTGCGAAAAACCGATCGCGCTGTCCGCCAAGGAGGCCGAACGCCTGATCGTGGCACGCGACAAACACAATGTGCTTATTGAAGAGGCCTTCATGGTGCGCTCGCATCCACAATGGCTGAAAGCGCGCGATTTGGTGCGCGATGGATCGATCGGAGAGCTTCTGGCAGTGCAGGGGTTCTTTTCTTACTTCAACACCGATCCGGATAATGTCCGCAACATGGCCGACATTGGCGGTGGGGCGCTCTACGACATCGGGTGTTATCCAATAACGACAACCCGGTTCCTGTTCGATGCCGAACCTGACCGTGTGGTGAGCACAATCGATCGCGATCCGAGTTTCAAGACAGACCGACTGGTCAGCGCGTTGATGGAATTTCCTGCCGGGCAGGCGCAGTTCACCGTTTCGACGCAGATGGTTCCCTATCAACGGATGCAGGTATTCGGAAGCAAGGGTCGTATTGAGATAGAAATTCCGTTCAATGCGCCTCCGACGCAACCAACCCGGATTTTCCTCGACAACGGAAGCGAACCTGGTGATGCTTCGCGCCAGGAAATCGTGTTCGATAGGGTCGACCAATACACCCTTCAGGGCGAGCAGTTTTCGCGGGCGATCCGCGAGGGTAGCGAGCAGGTAGTATCATTGGAAAATACGGTGAAAAACATGCGTGTCATCGACGCCGTATTCCGGTCGCACGAAAGCGGTTCATGGGAAGCACCGTAGGCGATTGAAGCTGGCGTTTTCCCGGATCATCACATTGGATTGATTGGACTGTGACAGTCGACCTACGGTCAATAAGCGCGGGTAAGCTGGAGGATTTCAATGGCCGTATCTGTGCGTTCCGCATTCAAGAAAACAATTAAAAACGTCGTTCTGGCAGCAGCCGTGGCGCTGATGACAATCGGGTCTTCAGGCTTGGCAATTGCCGATGGCGATGCAGTCGCCGGCAAGAAGATTTTCAAGAAATGTTCGGTTTGCCACAAGATCGGCGAAGGCGCGAAAAATGCCGTCGGCCCAGTGCTGACCGGTGTTGTAGGCAGAACGGCCGGAACGTTTGCCGACTACAAATACGGCAAGAGCACGAAGGCGGCCGGAGAAGCCGGTCTTGTTTGGGACGAGGAAAAGATATTTGACTATCTGCAGGATCCGAAAAAGTTCCTGAGAGCGCTTCTTGACGACAAGAAGGCCAAGAGCAAGATGACCTTCAAGCTAAAGAAGGAAGAAGACCGGCTGAACGTAATTGCCTATCTGAAGACGTTCTCACCGGAAGAGTAGCAAGCCGCCGGCGCTAGAGAGTCTAGGGCGGCTCAGCCGGCAAGCGCCGGTATCGCGTCCGCGTTGCCGCGCCTTTTTCGCAGATGATAGGTCAGGGCCATGGCCATGCAGTGCCTCAGTGCGCTTTCGGGCAAAGGCTCGGCGGCATCAAAGATAATACTGCGATTGCCTTCGAACCGCATCTGATCGGGATATTGCGACCGAAACGTCTCGACCAAGCTTGTCTGGCAATGAAAATATATGCCGAACGTGCCTGGAGTGTCCTTGATCTGATCGATACGGATTGTGCTACCGCTTCGAGTTGACGGCGTCAGATAGCTTGGCTGGCCCCACTTCAGCGTTTCCTCAATCTGTCCCACGCCTGGCGTAGTGGCCGCCGTAGCGAAGATCATCGCCCTCAGTGCCATCAATTTCGATCGCACAGGCTCGGGATAGGTCAAAAAGACGGCTTTCACGGCCGGATCGTCGAATTTTGTGTCTGTTTTGTCCAAAACGATACCTCTGTATTGTTGATCAGCATTATAGCCCGGAAATCCGATCTGTCCGGGTTTCGTGGTCTGGCTCCTGACAGAGCGGTGGCAACAGTCATCAGCAAATTGCCGACGCTGGAACATCCATCGCTTCGCATCGGGGCTTGCGGTCCTGGCGAAACAGCGACAAGAATCGGTTTCCCTGTCTCCAGCCAACTGTCATGCCATGCCGAAAATCAATCCGCACAGACCATTCCAGCCGAAACCGGAACAAGTTCGCTTGATGCCCGAAATCTCCGGCAACCAGATTAACGGGCTTGGCGAGCTGGGCAGGCGGGCGCCCCGCATGGTCTACTGGGCACCAAACCCGGATGTCATACCGCATGGCAATCTGCAGCGCTGGTTCTATTCAGTTGATCCCGACAATCCACATCTCGGCAAGGCTCGGAAAGAGCGAACCAGGGTGACGGACTTTCCGATGCCCGAATTGTCCGATCGCCCCGTGAACAAAAGTCCGGAAGACTGGCGTTGCGCACTGGATCGCTTCGTCGATGAAGGGCATTGCGATATGATTGGTGTCGCCCGAATGTCGAAGGATTGGGTATATGACGGCGCCGATGTAAGGCAGAAGCGGATCGTCATCGTCGGCGTCCAGCACGATTTTGAGCAAATCTCGACAGCACCGGAAGCAACGGCCGGAGCGGAAGTCGTTCGGCAGTACGGACGTGCCGCGGCGTCCGCGAAACGGGTAGCTGGCTGGCTGATGGAGCAGGGCTGGCCTGCCGAGGCGATTACCGGGCCGATGACCGGTGACGTGACATTGATACCGCCCGCACTGGCCTGTGGATTCGGCGAACTGGGCAAACATGGTTCGATCATCAATCCGGAATTCGGAGCTTCGTTTCGCCTTTCGGGCGTGTTAACCGACGCTCCGATCGCCGAGACACCGGCACGCATGTTTGGAATTGACGAATTCTGCCAGAATTGCAGGATTTGCGAAGACGCGTGCCCGCCGGAGGCCATCGGCCCGGACAAACAGACGGTAAGAGGCACGGAGAAATGGTATGTCGATTTTGACAAATGCCTGCCATTTTTCAACCAAACACACGGCTGTGCGATCTGTATCGCCGCCTGTCCCTGGAGCCGGCCGGGAGTGGGACTTAACCTGGCCGCCAAGCTGCAGCGTCGGGCCCGGCGTAAATCAGAAAGCTGAAACCGTTTGCCATGCCGCCCCGGATGGAAACCGCAAGGTGAAAGGCCGAAATGCCCGGCGTTCCCGATTCCTGTTCCAGAGTGATAACCCGGCTAAAAAGGTTATCTGACCGTTAATCCGGATGCTTGTCTTCAAACCTAATGTGTAATCGGGATTTAAAGCGGAGGCTGTATTGTTTTTTCCAAGAACAAGCATTGGGGGATGCAATGACCGCAACGCAGCAAGAGGCATTTGTCATCGTAGACAGGCGCGCGGCAGATCGTACGGACGTCGACTGGGATGCCCTGGGGATTTTCCCCGGGACCGACAGTACGATGCAGTGCAATGTTGTCGACGTGTCAGAAAAGGGTGCCAAGCTGACACTGGGTGATGTCGATATCCTGCCCAGTTGCTTTCGCCTGTTTTTGCCGGTTTCCAAGGCAATTCGTGAATGTGAGGAAGTCTGGCGGAACGGCCGGGAAATCGGCGTGGTGTTTCGCAACAATATCGCCTGATACCGATATTAGAGACTCTAGCAAAAGCGCCGCAATCTACATTCCATGAAAAGCAAATACTGACCGCCCGAATTGACGCCGAAACCGGCAGCAATGCCGGATATTGTGAACACCCAGAGTGCTTCCATCCAAAATCGTTGCTCATTTGAGCAATATCTGCGCAGGTAATCCCAGCGTGGCGGAACTGTGTTGAACTCAACACTTGTGATCGGGCCGCCCTCCGGATCGAAGCCAGGCTTCGTGCGCATCCGCTAAATTTCGGAATCCTTCGGACCGCGGCATCGCCCGCCCGAGTGCTTACAAGTGCTCACACAGTATCCCTGCTGACGGTCATACATCGTGCCTATGTCTTCACCTTCGCGTCGATCGACTCGCGAAGCGCGTTTCAGCTCCCCATCATCAACATGACCTGCAAACCTGGATGATCAAATGGTTCTTCTGACCGATCGCGCCTACGACCATGGGCTTCGGCAGGGCATGGTGCCCGTTTTCGACCCGCAACGTTTTGGCTCACCTTCTGCTGCGCTGACCGGTCCGGCTTTGTCTCGTCACGCTCCGGCCTCCGGCTTTACCGGCGCGGCAGGTCGGCGCTCCGAAGGCAGACCTACGTCCGGTCGAAACAAGACGATAGCCTATCTGAGAGCCAAACATCCGCACCTGGCCAAGATGGTCGATGACGGAATGCCTGTCAGGGAAGCCTTCAGCCGTGTTGCTGCCGAGCGGCAGTCACGGCATCGAGGCGGCAGGTCGCATCCTGATGTGGGAGCGACCTCCATGCCTAATCAAGACCTGACCCGCGCAGCCAGTTCATCACCCGACATTGGCGGCAGCGCATCCAGAATCGTTGATGCCGGCTGGATAGGAGCTCAAAGAGAATGGAACCCGGCTGACCCTATAGGGCTCGATCCGCAAACCATACTGGATCAGCAGCAACCAGGCGGCGCGTTTCATGGGCCTGTTGGTGTGATCGGTCAAACATTGTTCGTTCCGATGATTGCCGCCGGAGATGTTGCCTTGCGGGGTGGCGGCGCGCTGTTACACGGGGGTGCGGCGGCTGCCGGACAGGCGGTAGACGAATTCGGGCTTGGTCTTGGCAGCAGACTGGAACGAGACATTTTGACTATGCCTGAGGCGCTCGCGGGTGGTTTTGGCCGTGTCCCATCCGTTTTTGCGCTCGGAAAACCGGCAACACAAATGGCGATCAATGCCGCACGAACCAGCGCGCAACGGCGTATGGATGAGCGTCATCAAACACGATACACGGGCCGAATTTCCCGGGAGTTGGATAAGGAGAATCCGAGCACAACGGGTTTCGGCAAGATAAATCGAGGGTTGCTCACAGAACTCAACAAAATCCGATTGATGGAAGGAGAATCGCCGATTGGCAAACGGGACATCAGAGTTTATGCCAATGTGCTCAGAAAATTTCAGGAAAAGCGGATCGGTCTTGATGGCATGACGACCGAGGAAGTCGCTCAATCCATCTATCGCGTGGTGCATGGTAAGGGCACGACAGTGGAGCGCGGCAATTTTCCAACAGCGCAACGGCTTGTGAATGAAAATTCCTCACCAGCCGATGTAGCCTTTGTCGGTCAAGGTCCAAAGAACGATGTTTCAGTAAAAAGCGTCTTTTTGGTCAATCGTGCCGGACTGCAACGTTTGAGAAAGAAGTAGCTGCTCGTGCAGGGGCGCCGCACCACAAAAAGTGGATATTCCTGCCTAGGAGGGACCGCGCGTTCTAGAATGCGTGACTCCGCCGGTAGCGCATGTCCGGTCGAACGAACAGCTGTTTGTATACTAGCAGAAATGTTGGAAATCGCAATTCGATTGAAAATGTGATCCTCCAAAAAGCAAAGAACCAATCGTGCTGCCGGCTGAAACTGATCAAAGAGAGGTAGTTTGGTTCCGCGCTGTGCTCCGATGCACACAGCCTGACTTACCGCGAGCCTCACCCTCCAAAACAGTGCCGTCGAAACTTAGCCAATGTTGCGGTGACGACACAAGGTTGAACGATTTTGCCTCTCGGCATTATGGGTGCGGAACCAGCGTTTACGTAAGGAATTTGACCGGAAAAGTCAAGATTTCGCCCGCGTTAACAGCCAACTCCGCAGGGGGCGGAGACACAACAAGCCCTTGCAGATACGATCCATGTCTTAAGATGACATTCGATCCGCAATCGCCAATATCCGGTACATTTCCCGCAGGACCGGCTTCTCGATCAGTTTCCCGTCAATCACAACAAGGCCTGTATTTGCGTCTTCAAAGGTCCGGGTTATCCGCCTTGCACGCTCAATCTCATCCTCGCTTGGTGTAAATACGTCATTCAACGCTGCAATCTGTTTTGGGTGAATGGAGCCCTTTCCGGAGAAACCAAGATCCTTTGCCTTTCTGGCGGCGACAACCATTCCATCAAGGTCTTCGAGATCCAGAAAGGGTACATCAACTACATCAAGACCCGCTGAAGCTGCGGCATGCACAACCCGCGAACGAGCATAGAGAAGCGGTTCCCAGGCATTTTCGCAACGCAATTCCGCTGCCATGTCCACACCGCCAAAGAACATTGCATCAATACGGTCAGAGCAATGCGCGATCTCATAGGCGGCCTCAAGACCGGCATTGGTCTCGATAATGACATGTAACTTTGTGTCGTGACCGCGCTCTTTGAGAAGCGTGTCCAGCATGACCACCTCATCAGGTGTTTTGATCTTGGGCATCATCAATGCGGGTGGCGGAGTGTTGGTCGCAAGCACCGCTTGCACATCCTCAATCCCAAACTGCTCGCGCATGGAATTGATACGTACAATTCGCTCAACGCCGTCGTCGGTCTGGGGTTGCTCGAACAGGGCGAGTGCCTGCCTGCGTGCTTCCGCTTTGTCTTTGGGTGCAATGCCATCTTCAAGCTCAACGCAGACAATGTCTGCTCCGCTCGCCAATGCCTTGGGGTACATTGCCGGATTCAGGCCCGGTGTAAAAATGAAACTGCGTCTCGGCCGCACTGTTCGTTCAATCATTGTCGTTCTTCTTCATCTTCAACTGTCTTCTTCAGCGCAATGGATCAGGCCTCGTCCAGTCCGCAAACTAAGGGTTCAGCTTCAGGACGGGAAGGGGAGTCCGGCAGTTCGGCAAAAAGTGGTCGACATAGAGGCGGGTTAGTCGGTGACAGGACGCATTCGGCAATTCGACCACAACAAGACAACTCATCGAATCCGGTGCGATCGGCGGTGGTGTTCAAATTACGCATGATCTTTTGATTTGCAGTGACTATTCGCTTGGTTTCACATCGGCGAATAGACTGATGTAGTTGGTGAAACTAAATCGCCGGTATCGCTGCTGACCGGTGGCTTCAACAAGGATTCCTAAATCGACAAATCTGTTTACCAAGGCGTACGCGGGAGGTCCCGTGATGTCGAGTTCTTCTCTAATTTGGGATGCGCTCACTATTGGTCTTCTGAACAGAAACTCCAATGCAGTGAGACCGTTGCCCGCTTGACGACCAAGCGTATCGGTAATCAAACGCCGATGGTGCTCTCTGAGCCCGACAATCTCACGTGCGGTTTCCGTGGCTTCGAGGCTCACCTGTGCAACTCCCTTTAGGAAGAATTTGAGCCACTCTTCCCACTCGCCTCGATCCCTAACACCCTGCAGGAGTTCGTAATATTCGGCCCGATTCCCGCGGAGGAAGTGTGAAAGGTACAAAACCGGTTTAATAAGGATTTCATTGCTGCACAAAAGAAACGTGATCAGCAGTCGGCCGACGCGACCATTGCCGTCGAGGAATGGATGGATGGTTTCGAACTGGGCATGTATGAGTCCGATTTTCAATAAAGGCGGTATGTCACTTTTCGCGTGAATGAACTTTTCTAGTTCTCCAAGAACCGCTGGCACTTCATGAGGAGGTGGAGGAATAAACAATGCGTCGCTCAACGCGCTCCCCTGTGGCCCGATCCAGTTCTGGGAAGTACGTATTTCGCCTGGTTGTTGGTTCTGTCCTCGAACGTTCTGCATGAGGCGTTCGTGTATTTCCCGAATGAGCCTCGTTGAGATTGGCAATTCTGCTAGTCGCTCAAGACCATAGTTCATTGCGGTGACGTAATTGCTGACCTCCCATGCATCGGTGGCTTCGCCTGTTTCGCTGCCGTTTGCCTCCAGTTGCAGAAGATCGTTAAGTGAGGACTGTGTCCCTTCGATCTGGCTCGATAGAACAGCTTCCTTGCGGACGTACATGAAAACGAAGAGATCAGGATTTGGGAGGGTCTGAATTGATCCATCAAGGCGCCCCAATGCGCGGTCAGCCTTTGAGAGCAGAGTCTGCATCTCGCCATCAATTATGATGTCGGGATTTGTTGGCAAAGGGTTTGGAATAAAAGCGGAATATCCCGTTGGTTGCTTGATGTAGCGCCCGGCGCGGTATTTCTTGTCATCATCTGCCATATGGCTTAGCCGCCCTTTTAAGAGTGAGTAGCGCTTAGTTACCGTTTAAACGCACACTCTAAATTAAGGCTACGCGAACTTACAGCGAAAAATTCTCGCTAACTAAGCGCTGGCCGACTTAGCATTTGATGGGCAGATATGGCCGAAAGCGAGCCCGGATGGAGTGCAAATCAGGCTCTACCAAATGCGGCCGTCAACTCAGGCTAACCGACCACAGAAGACGTATGACGCCATACCGACGATGAGGAAGTGTGGCGCGATCATCAAAACAAAACCAATAAGGTCGGAATTCTCTATGCTGATCACCATGACGCCCCACCCGACACATAGCAGCCACAGGACGTTGAATAGACGATCGATCATGGGATTGGTCTCCTGCGAGCAATCATCGGCGGGTTATTCGGGCGTGCAAGCCTTCTTGAATTGGAGCAGCTTGTTCTCGTCATCCTTGTTGAAAACGAATTCAAGCCTAGTACTGGCGATCAGAACATGCGCTCCAGGTGCGGTACTGCTTGAAATAACGTCGAAAAACTTCTCGGCCGAAAGAACTAAATCCCAAGAGGAGTCAAGGTCGTCTCCACCGACATGGATGTCTGTGATCGTCAGGTCAACTTTGACGGTATCATTCGCCATGACCACTTGGATTGCCGATTTCCAATACCCGTCTTTGACGAGTTGGTGAACCATCTCAGGAAACTTCCCGTCCGGCTGAGATGCTCCAGCAATGTAAATGTCGAGCGACCCGGCCTCGCAACTCATGTGATGAACGACGCACTCATGCCATGCGGGATCATCGTGACCACAGCCGGATACGGCAAACACCGATTTTCCGTTTTCAGAACTGAGTTGTGTTGGCTATCCGATTTTGTCGCTGGCCACTACCGGTTGAGCGAGCAACCCACCGATTAGAGCGGCAAGAAACACTTTGAATATTGTTTTCATGACTAAAAAGACATGAGTGCCGACTGGGCTTTTGTCAAGGAAGACGAGGTCTTAGCGATGGCAGACAACTATAGATTTGCACCCCAATTCGCAGAAGGCGTTAGGCCTGAATTAGTCGACATTACAAAAAAGCAGCCAACCAGCAGAGCAATTATGTCGTTGAAATGTTCAACGGCAAGAACTCGCGGAGAAGGACCAGAAATCACCCGCGGGGACTAGCAGTTGATTTCAAGCTTTATGAGCCAGGATCGAAAATTCCGATTGGTGGTGCTCGCGGCCACCTCCAAAATCCCAAAACATTCCGGGAATATGAAGAATTCGCGCAGTTGGCGCGTGCGGTACAGGCATCAAATTACCCCGAGTTGGATAGTAAATTTCGCTGGGGAGTTTTTCATTCAAGGAACGCCGCTTGACCAAATGCACCTTGGCATTGGTGGAAACGGCGCAATGGCCGGTGGCTCGTGGAAACACGGCCTCCACGGCAAGTGGGGAGCCAAATTTCGTGCTCAAGGCTATATCAGCATCGGCATGGACAAGAGCGACTATGACGAGACCGCTCAGTATGCCGATCTGACCGGAGTTTCAGCGGACGAGAATGACAGCGACAGCCCTCCCGTTCCCTCATCCCGTGCAGAAGCCATAGCCAGTCTATCTCCGCCCGGTCCAGGCCTTGGCAGGCTGGTCGGCTACAACTCCCGCAATACTGATGGGATAGCAGAAGCCTTGGAACTGGCTGCAGGTACACCACTCGCAAAAGCCGGCCGCGAAATGGCTTTCGCGACACCAGATCCGACACAAATAGCCGGCCTCATCGGAGGGCCGATGGATGTTGCCGAAGTGCCGGCAAGCCTCGGAGCGCCAACGCCAGTCCAGACCAGCCGAGAACTCGGCATAGATCCGATCACGCCAGAGCTTGCATCTGCATTTTCTCCAGGAACAGGTGTGACACCAACTGACGCTTCTGGCTCATTCATGGGTCGCAAAGCAGGTGTCATAGGGCAGGGACCATCAACTCCCAGGGCAAAGAGCATTGCGCCAGAGCCTATGCAGGTTGCCAGTCTCGGAACTTTCTGCTGGAGATTCCGCAGCAGTTGGCAAAAGCCGCGATTGGAAATGCGCAACCGGAACCGACTGCAATGCCGGATATTGAGAACACCCAGAGGGCTTCCATCCAAATCCGTTGTTCATTCGAGCAATATCTGCGCAGGTAATTTCAGCGCCGCGGAACTGTGTTGAACTCAACACTTGTTACCAGGCCGCCCCGCAGGATCGAAGCCAAGCTTCGTGTGCATCTACAATACTTCGGAAACCGCCGGACCGCAGGTATCGCCTGCCCGAGTACTCACACAGTATCCCTGCTGACTGTCATACATTGTGCCGATGTGTTCACCATCGCGTCGATCGACTCGCGAAGCGCGTTTCAGTTCCCCATCATCAACATGACCAGCAAACCAGGACAATCAAATGGCTATTCTGACCGATCGCACCTACGACTATGGGCTTGGATTGGACATGATGCCCATAGTCGATCCGCAACGATTTGGCGGAACGTCAAACCCACAGAACGCTCCGGTCTGGTCCCATCACAATCCCGTGCCAGAGCCTGCCAGTGCGGTCGGTTTGCGCACGTATGGCAGACCTGCGTCCGGTCGAAACAAGACGATGGCCTATCTGAGAGCCAAACACCCGCACCTGGCAAAGATGGTCAACGACGGAATTTCGGTCAAGGAAGCCTTCAGACGAGCAACTGCCGAGCGGCAGTCACAGCCTCGAAACACCCGGGCGTACCCCCACTTACCGATACCGGTCAGGGGTGGTTCCATGCAAAACGGCGGTCAACACAAGGCGGCATTGTCAGGCGGCGCTGGACAACTGCCATCAGTACTCCGTCAAGGCAATCAGGCCCCAAACCGGGCCGGACGAGCAGCGGTACAGAAACGTGTAGCGGAGAGGGTTAGGCAAGCTACCAAGCGCGGTTCGGATGATCCGCTGCGTCGAACAGAAGCAGCGATGTCGCCGTTTGCTACGAAGAAAGCAAAAACAGATGGTTCATCGACACCTGTGGATACACACCCGCTCAAGCGGCGCATGGTTCGCGCATTTGTATACAATGGCGGCCGAATTGTTCCCGGTTCTCCTTCCGAAGTAAGTGCAGCCAGGCAATCGATTGTGTCTGCTTTGGGTGGAGTAAAACAAGGCAGAAACGAGAGTACACCACCCGACAATTGGCGACGTGGAACGCTGGCTCCGGTTGAGAAAAACACACGTACCGGTGAACTGCGATGGGCTGTGCCTGAGGTCGTTCTGGGCGCATGGGACGCCTTTACACTGCCCGGTGATGTGTATGCGGGCAGAGTAGACCCGATGAGTGAGGAGGGGTTTCAGCGCACAATGGGATTGGCCGGATTGGCGACCGGTGGCGGCATAGCTTCTCCCAAGCCAATCGGCGCTGTTTCGATGGGGGCCAGGCGTCCGGCCAAGCCGTTCTACAAATGGCGCAATACTCCCGAGGATGAGGTTGCAAGGAAGGTCGCTAAGACGCTTGATACCGGAATAACGACAAAGGTCTTCCGGGAGGATGTTGGGGTCTTTGATATTGAAAGGGGCAACAGCAAATACGGGCTTGATCATATGGTCATCCGCCGAAACGAGCAGGGCTTTGATGGCGAGGCTTTCGTGAGGGAGGATCTCGCCCCGGCGTTTAGTTTGGGGAAGCTGGATGGTTTTGAGAGTCGCCGGCAATTCGGGAAAAATACGCGGTCTGCTGTGATCAAAGACCAAAAGAGCGGTGGCGTCATCGGGTTGGACTTCTTGGGTAAACCACGGAAGCGGTTGAAGTCAGCCTACCCGAAAAAAAATTAGCCCCGGTGAGCACCAAGAGTTTTATGCCCTTGATGTCTACGCAACATGCTCTCTTTTCCTCAAGAGAAGCATGCTGGGAGCGAGGCCAAGGTTTTAATAGCATATCTCGGGGGAAACTCCAAAGCTAACTGAAACCAGCGAGCACCTAGCCACAGGTGTTTCCTCAGAGCCATCCCTTTCTGTGGAATTTCGAAAATGTCACCTGAGGGAATAAGCGCTGCCGGTCTCATCGCCGGTGTCCGTCGGCAGGATCGATCAAGATCTGCTGACTGAAATCTACAAAATTCGCGTGATGTAAGGCGAACCGCCAACCCCCGCCGCACTCCCGGGTTGACCATTTTATGACCCTGTTCCGGTAGCAGGCGATGTCAGCCCAAACAGCTGAGCGCTTCTCAATTTCTCTCATCAATAACAGTTGCAAAGGTGGACATTGCAAATGGTACTTCTGACCGAGCGTTCCTTCGACCATGGAATTGGATTGAGCATGGTGCCCGTTTTCGACCCGCACCGTTTTGGTTCGCCTTCCGCTCCGCTGAACAGTCCGGCTTCGCCTCATGGTGTTCCGGCCTCCGGTTTTGCCGGTGCAGTCGGTCGGCGCTCCAAAGGCAGGCCGGCGGTGGGACGCAACAAGACTATGACATATCTGAGGGCTAGCCACCCACACCTCGCCGGGATGGTCGAATCCGGACTGCCGGCGGATGAAGCGTTCCGGCGGGCCGTTGCCGAGCGCCAGTCACGGCATCGACGCGGCCAGTCGCATTTCTGACTTGCCGACGTCGGTGAAGAACAGACCCAAGGGAAACGGCAGTCATCAAAATGGTGCGATGAAGCACATATTGCGGGCGACCGGACGCGGATGGAGGCCCGACGATTCGATTGGGCTGGATCCACAAACCATGCTGGATCAGCAGCAGCCAGGCGGCGCGTTCTATGGTCCCGTTGGTGCAATCGGTCAGACCCTTTTCGTCCCGATGATTGCAGCAAGTGATGTCTTGTTGCGAAGTGGCAACACGCTACTTCATGGTGTGGCTTCCGAAGTCAATCAGATTGCAAGCGAAGCGGGCCTTGCGGGCGAATTTGACCGGCGATTGGAACGTGATGTGCTGGGACTCGCGGAGTTTCTAGGAAGTCGGTTCGGTGGGGCAAGCGGGGTGGCGACGCGTGCCGGTGCGTTAAACCGTAACGCAGTTAACGCTGCGCGGAAATTGCCTGGCGACGCTCTGGATCGTGTTGCCCACTCGGTGCCGGACGGTCCAGATTGGATACCGCAACGGGTAGGGGACAGGGCGAAGACTTCTCACCAAAAGCACTACACCGAACGCATCGAAAGGGAACTGGGAAAGGAAAACCCGCAGACAACCGGGTTTGGCAGGATAAATCAAAATTTGCTGAATGAACTCAACAACATCCGGAGAACCGAAGGTGAACCGCGCATCGGATCACGTGAGATCAATGTCTACGCCAATGTGTTCAAGAAGCTTCAGGAAAACCGCATTGCGAAGGAGGGTATGCCTGCAAAGGAGGTGGCGCAGTTGATGTACCGGGTGCTGCATGGCAAGAATACGACAGTCGAAAGAGGTAACCACCCAACTGCCCAATTTTTGCTCAATCAGACGCCCGGCCTGGATGATACGGCTTTTGTTGGGCGCGCGCATTTGGATGATGTTTCGGTTAAAAGCGTTCGGCCCATGAGTGAAAATCGCCTTGAAGCAATGCGCCGGGCAGCAAGAAAACGCATATTGGCAAATTAGCTGCTCGGGCAGGGGCTGCGTGTCTCTTCTCTCAAAGAAACGTCCTGCATAGAGGGCGCGCAAGTAGCGCGTGATCCTCGTCGGCCCAGCGCTTCCGGTCGACCGAGCAACCGTACGCATAAAAGCAGAAACATGGAAAATCGCAATTCGTCTGACATTGTGACCCTCCAAAAAGCAAAGGGCTTGCTGCGTTACCGGCTGAAACTGATCAGGGATAGGTAGTTTGGTTCCGTGTTGTGCTTCGTTGCACACAACCTGACTTACCGCGAGTCGCGCCCTCCAAAACAGTGCCGTCGAAACTTAGCTAAGGTTGCGGTGACGACACAAGGTGGATCGATTTTGCCTTTCGGCATTGTGGGTGCGGAACCGGCGTTCAAGGGATCATGACGGGCACAGGTCCCGGAGCCGGTTACGACGCGGTAGCAATCGGAACAACAGCGGTCTCAAGGCGTGACCCGTCTGTTTCGGTCGTGAGCCTCGGGCCACTGGGATATGCGAGGCAAACTCCACACGGGGTCTCGACCATCACGCCGGCAGGAACGGCTTGGAGCCCAGGCAAAGAGTATTCGTTTGCCGTCGATCCCGGCACAGGGAAGGTTTCCTATTCAAACGTAGCGATAGGTGCTCCGGGCAAGTTTGGGGTGCCTTCGGCTTCTCGCGGACCTTCAACCAGCGGCCTCGCCTCGTTTTTCTCCAGTCTTTTGGGACCTGTGACAACAACACCCGCACCGGCAATTGGACCTGAAGCTGTCTCATTCGGTCCTGGCTCAACAACCGGACCTATGGGCTTTTCGCCGGGTGGGGCAATAGGCGGTGCAGGGTTCGGCAATATGGGCTTTGGCGTCGGTTTCGGTGGCTTTGGTGGCGCGCACTCTAACTCAAGTGATTCACGAGGATTGTATTGGCAAAAAACGCCGTAATTGATTGGGACCCAACCGCTTCGAGCAGCAACGTAGATATGCCCATTGCAAAGTTGAAAATTCTTTCGCACATTTTCAATATCTGCTCTATTTAAAGCATTGAGGAAAATGATTTGAACAGAAGTTGGATTGCCGCCGTTCTGTTGACACTTTTGCCCGTGTCCGCTGCGGCAACGCCCTCATGTGGTGGTGAGCCTGGATGGGCCAGTAGTGAAATCAAAGACACTGTAAGCCACCCAGATCAGGGCTTGTATGAAGCTGGTGCACAGACCTTTACGCTTTTCCCATCCGAATTTGGATGGCGCATCGGGATGCTGGACCGTGACGGGCTGGAAATTCCGATGTTTGCCGCGCCATTGCGTCCAGTTGAGACCAACCCGCTGAACATCGCCGGTTGGCATTTCCGCAATACCGACAATTCCGGACCAAATGTAGGCGATGTTAACGCGCCGCAGCAGGAGCGTCGGTTCACCTTCGGCACGATGGCAACCGATCCCTTGAACAATCCCGAATTGGTCGCCCCAAGCGTACCCGTCGAAGGGTTCGGTGGCCTGGGTGTGCTGACCATCAGAGACCATACTCTGACACCGCCAGAGCAAGGGAAGCGCGCGGCCTTCACGTCCCTTTCGTTCTCGGTCTGTCTTATTTGGCAAGGCGGCGGTGACCGACTTGACCCGATTGTGGACGCCGATCCAGGCGTCGCCTTCGACGCAGTGGTTGCAACCATGCGCGGTTGCGGGCTGGATACGTCGGTTTTCAAAATGTCGGACCGGATGTCCAAGGGCCGCGAAGGGGCGCAGCGCCCTTTTCTTGAACCCGATATGGATGGCGACAATATCCCTGATTTGGTGGTGCCCGTGATACGACGCAACGACGCGGCACCCGGGCTGGCGATCTGCCTGATCGGCAAGGAAACTCTGGTGATGGCAGGATACGATGGTCGGATCGGGCGACACCTTGATCCCGCGTATTTCAACAGCGCCGACCATTGGAACATCCATACAGGGCAGGTTTATCAAGCGACTGAAGAAGGCCCGCCCCCGATTTTATCAGCGGATGCGGTTAATCTGGGCAAAGAGGATTCATCCAGTGTGATCCTTTATCTGATGCCGGATCTGACGGTATCCAGCTATTGGCAAGGAGATTGATATACCGAAAAAAATGAGTCTCGTCGTCATACTTGTTTTGGTGTGGGCGGCAATATTTGTGGCGTCATATTTTATGTCCACACAGATCGAGGGCCCGCGCAATCTGGACACGGGATTTAAGCGTCTGGACGTGTTGGCGCGCTATCAACTCTTTGCGTTCGCGGTGGCGGTCGTTTCTGCTTTCTCCGGCATCGTCTGGCGGCGGGATGGCAAGCGGATCTTGCTTGTCGGTCTTATACCGTTGCTTATTACCGCCTTGCTTATTGTGGGTGTTGTTGTCACTACCATGATCTTCAACCGCCGGCTCTCCCCTGAGGAGGCTTACCAGCCACCGAAAGCAACGGCTCCGGCGGTCGAGCAACCGGCACAGGATTAGGGCGTAATGCGGCTCAGCTTCCGCGGTTCAACCACCACCGGCAATTCCCGACCACCGATCCGGACCACATATTCGCCAGCCGGAATGGTCAAAGGTAAGTCACCCGCCAGTCCTTTCCCGATCAGCGCGCCCTTTGAAGTGATGATCTCAAATGGTGCAGCAGCAGCACGCGCCAACGCGACCGATAGTTCATCCGCTCCTGCAGCGTCAAAATACACACCACCCCCCGCAGCAGCCCATGACTGGAACGTGCGTGCAAGGTCCGCATCATCGATGGCATAACCTACGATATTGACGCGCAGGTCCCATCCCAAAGCCCGGAGCCCTTCAATGGCCTGTGCCGGATCACCTTCGCAGGTCTCCTCGCCATCGGTCACAAGGATGAGGACCTTGGCACCCTCCGCTGCCGCCAAGTCACTTGCTGCGAGCGAAACAGATTGCGCAATCGGGGTCTTGGCCAGATTGATAGCCTTGATGCCGGAAATCACGCTAAGCGCCTTGTTCGGATCATGCGGTGCCAATCCAATTTCAAGGTCAGTGCGGCAAGCGTCTGCCTCGCGGTTGCCAAAGACCCGCAGCGCGAAACCGGTGCCTGCCGGGATCGTGTCCACCACAAGATCGGATAACACGCGCTTGGCAATCTCGATCCGCCTTTCGCCACCTTGCCTTTGCAACATGCTTCCCGAGGCATCTAAGATTACACCTATAGCGTCTCCTGGGCCAAAGCCTGACCCGGGCGCGAACACCACCTCAATTTGGCCGGGATCAATTGCGGGAGGAGTCACGATGATGGGACGACGGGCCAATTCTTTACCGCCTCGGGTGACATAGACCAATTCATAGCTGCCCGCTGTTTTCGGCGCGCCCATGGAGACTGAACCAGTGACAGGATCAACATAGTTGTACACGATGTTTTCGTTCCCGCCGGGCACAACCAAATTGATACGGTCGCCCGCGTTACCATGTCCGCGCCAGGTTATCTCAAAGACGAGCAGAGCCTGAACTTCCAGAGCGGCGTCAAGCTCCATCGTCACCGGCACAATCTCGACTGGGCGGCGTCCAATGATCCGGCCTGCTGTCAGATAGACAATGTCATAACCACCGATCTCTTCTAATGCCCTGAGTGAGACGCGGTCATCCTGCGCCAGCCTGACATAGGCGTAGCTCGCAGGGCTTAGGGGATCGCCATCGCGCACAGCAAAGGTGATACGATCACCCCGGTTGTCTGGGCCATCAAAGCCGACCACCAAACGCCCTCCGGCAGGGACTTCGGTAGGTGCGTCAAGCGTCGCGGCGACGCCGCCGACCGAGATCGGAAGTCGGGCAAGGATCGTTTCACCGGTTTGATATACGAGATCATATCCTGCCGCATCCTGCGGTACTTGTATCGTAACAGTGCCGTCCTTGCTAATACCGACATAGGCATAGCTTGCGCCGCGAATGGCGTCGCCACCCGGCGCAGCAAATGTGATATGATCATTTCTGTTGTCAGGCCCGGTCCAGGTTACCACAATATCGGCACCGGCGTCTGCTGTTGCGACGGCGTCGAGAGTTGCAGTGGCCATCTCGACAATAAGAGGCTGCGAGACCCGATCCTCGCCTTCAAACGTCAGCACAAGGACATAGTTGCCCGGTTCCTCTGGCGCCTCTACCAGGGTTGGGTTCTTACCAGTATATGAGTAAGCAACGCGTCTGGCGTTTTCGCCAATAGGGCGAATCTCGATCACTCCGCCCTTAGGTTGAGGTGCCGTCCAGCCCACGCCAAATGTATCGCGCATCCCCACTGTGCCTGGCGCATCCAGTGCAAAGTCTTGCGCAGCCGCAGCGCTACCAAAAATCAACGCAGCAATCATCATCAGTAGAATTCGCATCAGCCAGCCACCCAGTTCAAATTGGTCCGTGCCGATCGTTGGCGACGGGAGACATGCCAAATTTCGCTTATCAAATTACCCTAGTAAAGAGCTTTGGACCTGACAAGCGCAACAGACGTGATCACATTGTCTGTCGTGCCATTTTTACAACCTGAATCGACTGAATCTCATCGGCTTTTCGGGAGATTGTACGCCTCCGATTGTGTTGAAAAAGCGCGATCTTCCCAATAAGAAAGCTATTTTTGGCAGTACAGGAAGAATCGATATTTTTTGGCCGAAGGGCCGGCCAGGTTATAGTAGCGTCCCTCCACCAAGCAGCCAGACAGGCTACGAGGATATTCGATCTGCAATCGCCAATATCCGGTACATTTCCCTCAGTACCGGCTTTTCGATCAGTTTCCCGTCAATCACAACAAGGCCTGTGTTTGCGTCTTCAAAGGTCCGGGTTACCCGCCTTGCGCGCTCAATCTCATCCTCGCTTGGTGTAAACACGTCATTCAGCGCTGCAATCTGTTTTGGGTGAATGGATCCTTTTCCGGAGAAACCAAGATCCTTTGCCTGTCTGGCGGTGACAATCATTCCATCGATGTCTTCAAGATCCAGAAAGGGTACATCAACAACATCAAGACCCGCAGAAGCTGCGGCATGCACAACTCGCGAACGAGCGTAGAGAAGCGGTTCCCAGGCATTTTCGCAACGCAATTCCGCTGCCATGTCCACACCACCAAAGAACATTGCATCAATACGGTCAGAGCAATGTGCAATCTCATAGGCGGCCTCAAGACCGGCATTGGTCTCAATAATGACATGCAACCTTGTGTCGTGATCGCGCTCTTTGAGAAGCGTGTCCAGTATGACCACCTCATCAGGTGTTCTGATCTTGGGCATCATCAACGCGGGTGGCGGAGTGTTGGTCGCAAGCACCGCTTGCACATCCTCAATCCCAAACTGCTCGCGCAAGGAATTGATACGTACAATTCGCTCAACACCATCGTCGGTCTGGGGTTGCTCGAACAGGGCGAGCGCGCGCCTGCGTGCTTCCGCTTTGTCTTTGGGTGCAATGCCATCTTCAAGCTCAACGCAGACAATGTCTGCGCCGCTCTCCAATGCCTTAGGGTACATCGCCGGATTCAAGCCCGGTGTAAAAATGAAACTGCGTCTCGGTCGCACTGTTCGTTCGGTCATTGTCGTTCTTCTTCATCTTCAACTGTCTTCTAAATCCCAACTGGATCAGGCCTCGTTCAAGCCGCAGAGCGGGAGAACTCCACGAGATTGTAATCGATTCTCACTTCTTCAATGATTTTTCGGGCCATCCGAACGCTGCTTGTGAACACATAGGGTCTTACGAACCCCTGCCGTTGACCGCCAACATCAATTCTGCGCAGTTAATTCCATCGTCGAACTTCTGTGTTGAGCAGCCTCCACGGAAGCTTCCGATCGTTCCAGCTGAAATCCGGACTGCCCGTGCCCATGAAGGGAACACCAATGCGCGACCAGATCGTTCCGATCGCAGCAGGGCGCAAACGGCCGGTTTCCAGGCGGGGCAATGGCACGCGCTCACCGCAGGATAAAGCAAGGTCCGGTGAAGTGACCGGCACCGTGTTGCTTGAGTCCCTGATGGGCGCGTTCGAGGAATTGGGCGGGCAGGCTTATCTGGTGGCATTGGCGCGCGATGACCCCAAAACATTCCTGGCGCTGCTGGGCAAGGTCTTGCCCTACCAGGCCAAGGGGTTCGGTACCGGCGCAATGGAAATCACCATCACCATAGGCGGCCATGAAGATTAATCTGCATTTCAAGGCCCGGGCTCAATTCCTTCCCTATCTGCAGAGAAAGCAGCGTTGGGCCTGTGTGGTGGCGCACCGCCGCGCCGGCAAGACAGTCGCCTGCATCATGGACCTTATCGCCGCGGCCGCGCGGCACCAGGGCAGGGAGCCGCGATTTGGCTATGTGGCGCCGACATTCGCCCAGGCCAAGGATGTCGCCTGGTCCTACCTGAAAGAATACACAGCCGATATCCCGGGGGTCGAAAAGTCTGAAAGCGAGTTGGCTGTAACCTTGCCGCACAACGGCGCGCGCATCCGCCTCTATGGTGCTGAAAACAGCAACCGGTTGCGCGGCATATACCTTGACGGCGTGATCATCGACGAGGCCGGCGACATCGACCCGCGCGCGTGGCCCGAGGTGATCCGGCCGGCCTTGTCGGACCGCCGGGGCTGGGCAACCTTCATCGGCACACCGAAAGGCCGAAACGGCTTCTTCAAGATTTTTACCGACGCGCAGGCGGACGAAAATTGGTTTTGCCAACGCCTGAAGGCCAGCACGACCGGCCTGATCGACGCCGAGGAACTGCAGGACGCCAGGCGGGCAATGACGCCGGAGCAGTACCGGCAGGAATATGAATGTTCCTTTGATGCGTCTTTGCTCGGCACTTACTTTGCCACGGACATCGAGCAGGCCGAAACGGAAAGCCGCGTTTGCCGGGTTGCACATGATCGCTCGGCGGACGTTCTTGCCTCGTGGGATCTCGGCATTGGAGACGCGACGGCGATCTGGCTGTTCCAGCTTGTTGGCCAGGAATGGCACTGGCTCGGATATTATGAAAATGCCGGCAAGGGGCTCGATCACTATGTCGACTGGATCAGGTCATTGCCACATCCGGTCCATCGCCACCTGTTGCCCCATGACGCCGCAGCGCGCGAATTGCAAACCGGAAAGAGCCGACTCGATTTTCTTCAGGGCCGTGGGCTCACATGTGACATCGTTCCCCGCCATGGCGTCGATGATGGCATCAATGCGGCCCGCTTGCGGTTCAATCGCATGTGGTTCGATGCCGACAATTGTGGCCGCGGACTGGAGTGCCTGCGCATGTACCGGGCCGAATTCGATCATCGGCATATGGTGCTGAAAACCAAACCGCTGCACGACTGGACCTCGCACGGGGCCGATGCGTTTCGCATCGGTGTCATAGGTGCGGACGATCGAAAATCCGTGCCGCACGATCACGAACTTGAAACGGATTGGGTTGTTTGATGGCAGACAGTGACAGGCTTTATGAAAACGAACTGAAAGCGCTGCTGGCAGCCG
>JAJFHT010000211.1 GCA_021775495.1 Hyphomicrobiales bacterium
GTGGGGCCTGGCTTCCAGTTCGTCGATTCCAAGCAGCATTCCGATTGCCGGATTTGGCTTGACCAGGTCCTCGATCGTGTAGCCCTCAAGCACGTCGAAAAAGGCGCCAAGCGCCTTGCGCAAAGCAGCAGTGAGCGTACAGGAATCGATCAGCGGGCAATCCGAACCGTCATTTTCGAAACATTCGGCCATGGCAAAATTTTCTTCGGTCACCTGTACCACATCGAGAAGCGTGATCTGGTCGGCGGGCTTGCCCAGCCGGACACCACCATTGCGGCCGCGAACGGATTTCATCAATCCGGCAGCGACCAGCGGTTGCAGAATTTTGAACAGGAACAGTTCCGAAACGCTATAGGACCGGGCAATTTCACTGATGCGGCTGAGATGTCCGTCGTTCGCTGCGCAATACATCAGGATTCGCACGGCATAATTTGTCTGTTTCGTCAGTCTCATACGTGGTCTCCGGGGCGGGGAAGCCGAACCCTCTCACGGTCGGGTGCAGGACTAGATTAGAACAGTTCCAAACTAATATGAACCCTTTTGTCAACTTTTTTATTTTCACCCCGTTGACAGCGGCCGTAGCTGTCGTCAATACATGAGATAGTTACTCATATTTGTCTCGGAGTTGTCCCGAAATGCCTCTCTCTCATTCGAGAAATTTCATTGCCGGTAGCATGGCCGGTCTAGCGATTCTCGCTTCTGTCGGCACTGTCGCCGCTAATGGTGAGGTCAATATCTACTCTTATCGGCAGGCCGAACTGATTGCCCCGCTGCTGGACGCGTTCACCGAACAAACCGGCATCAAGACCAATGTGCTGCGCCTCAACAAGGGATTGATCGAGCGGGTACAGGCCGAGGCAATCAATTCGCCGGCCGATGTGCTGTTTACCGTTGATATCGGTCGGCTCAGCGGAGCCAAGGATGCCGGCATTACACAAACCGTCGAAAGCGCGGCGATCAATGACAATGTTCCGGCGCAGTACCGGGATCCGGACGGTCACTGGTTCGGGCTGACGACACGTGGCCGGGTGGTCTACGCTTCACGCGATCGGGTGCCCCAAGAGACGATAAGCTACGCAGAGCTTTCCGATCCGAAGTGGAAAGGCAAAATTTGCACTCGGTCGGGTCAGCATCCCTATAATATCGCTCTGTTTGCTTCGATCATTGCCCACGAGGGTGAGGAAGCAGCTGAAAAGTGGTTGACCGGTGTAAAAAACAATCTGGCCCGAAAGCCCGATGGAAATGACCGGGCGCAGGCGAAAGGCATCTTCTCGGGTGAATGTGATATCGGCCTTGGAAACACCTATTATGTCGGCCTTATGAAGACCAATGAAAAGAACCCGGAACAGAAGGAATGGGCGAAATCCCTGAAGGTTCTGTTTCCCGACAGTGATGGCCGTGGCACCCATGTCAATATTTCCGGCATGGCAATGGCGAAAAATGCGCCCAACCGGGATAACGCCTTGAAACTGATGGAGTTCCTTGCCTCCGCCAAAGCCCAGGAAATCTACGCCGAGCAAGTCTATGAATACCCCCTGAAAGACGGTACAGAAGCTTCCGAAATTGTCAGGAGCTTCGGGACCATCAATCCCGACACGCTGCCGCTCACGGAAATTGCCAAGAACCGCAAAGCCGCTTCGCGGTTGGTCGACAAGGTCGGATTTGACGACTGACAGGAGTTGATCTGACAGCCCATACACAATCCAGTTCGGACATGCGGCGCGGGAGATCATGGTGGTCTCCCACACTTTCGCGCGTTCGCGGGACGATTTTCCTGACGCTGGCATGCTGGACCGTGGCACTGCTGATCGCAATGCCGCTCGGCGCACTGGCGGTGATTGCGGCATCCGGCGATCTGGAAAGCCTCAGCCATCTGTCCGCGACTGTATTGCCGAGATCGACTCTGACCACATTGCTACTGCTCGGTGGCATCGCGGCGCTGACCGGCAGCATGGGGGCCATTTGCGCTTGGCTTGTGTCTTTTTATTCCTTTCCGGGCCGAAACATTTATGCCTGGGCGCTGATGCTTCCGCTCGCGGTTCCTACCTATATCAGCGCCTACGCCTTCGTCGAGTTTTTCACCTTTACCGGACCGGTACAGACCGCATTTCGCAATGTCTTCGGATTTGAATCGGCACGTGATTACTGGTTTCCTGATATCCGGTCGCTCCCCGGCGCGGTCCTGGTTCTGTCATTTGTGCTCTACCCTTACGTCTTCATGTCGGTTCGGGCTTTGTTTTTTGTCCAGGGCGGGCGTTTGATTGAATCTGCCCGATCAATGGGCGCCGGGCCGGGCAGGGTGTTTAGTCGGGTGCTTTTGCCACTCGCACGGCCGGCGATCGCCCTTGGCATCACGATTGCACTGATGGAAGCGATCAACGATATCGGAGCGGTCGAATTTTTGGGTGTCCAGACGCTTACCATGTCGGTTTTTTCTGTATGGCTCAATCAGGATGACATAGCGGGCGCCGCCCAGATCGCGTTGTTGTTGTTGATCCTGATCTTTGTCCTGATCGGGTTGGAACGCCTGGCACGGCGTAATCGCCGATTTGTCGAGAGCCGAACCTCCAATGCACGCATGCCATACCGGCGCATTCCACTGAAAGGGTCCATGGCCGCATTGGCATCAGCCGCCTGCCTGGCTCCTGTCGCGCTCGGCTTCGGTGTGCCGATATCGGTGCTCGGTGGATATGCGCTACGGTATGCCGGGGACGGTCTGGATCCGCGTTTGATGGAGGCTTTCGGTGCAAGCATCTGGTACGCCGCGCTGGCGGCCGGACTAACGGTCATTCTGGCTCTGCTTCTGACATTTACGGTACGCGTCAGCTCTCTGCGCAGCACCGCTCTGATCGTTCGGGTTGCCTCGATTGGCTATGCGATACCCGGCACGATCATCGCGCTCGGCATATTTCTGCCTCTGGCGCGGTTCGACAATCTGGTCGATGCGCTCTTTCGCGACTGGCTCGACTTGTCGACCGGATTGCTTATCACCGGATCAGGCGCGACGCTGGTTTACGCCTATGCCGTGCGGTTCATGGCCGTTGCCGAAGGGTCGCTGGATGGCGGGTTCAAGAAATTGTCGCCCAATCTCGACATGGCGGCCCGCAGTCTCGGCCGGACGCGGGGCCAGATGTTCTTCCAGGTTTTCCTGCCATTGCTGAAACCGGCGATTGCCACCGCCGCACTTCTGGTTTTCATTGATAGCCTGAAGGAACTGTCGGCAACCATCATGTTGCGTCCTTTCGGTGTCGAGACCGTTGCGACCTACGTGTATGACCTCGCCTCGCGCGGTCGCATCGAACAGGCCGGCACTGCGTCGATCATAATTATCGTCGCGGGAATAGTCCCGGTCATTGTCCTGGCACGGACAACGCTCAGTGAGCGCTGACGCGTCGCGCTGCAACATCTTGCTCTATCGGACCTTGCTCGCCTATATCGGCGGAGAATTGAATGACCAGAGGCCGAATCGTTGAAGCGACTGTTCAAACGTTTGTTTTCCACATTGTTCCTCGGCTTATTGGCTGCCGGCCTTGCAGTCGTTGGCTGGGTGTATCTGCAACTCACCACGTTCGACGTGGTGAAAGTGACGGACGACCTTTTCATGCTGTCGGGCCTGGGCGGAAACGTGGCGGTGCTGCGCACCGACGAGGGTGCCGTCGTTGTCGATACGATGAATTTCGGGTTTCAGGGCACCAAAGTCCGACAGAAGGCAGAAGAATTGACCGGGCAAAAGGTCGCCGTGATCATCAATACTCACTATCACAGCGACCACACCCACGGTAATCCCGGTTTCCCAGAGGGCATTCGCGTGGTTTCGACCGCGCGCACTCTAGAGCACCTGCAAACCAGGGATGCCGGTTTCTGGCAGGATGAGGCGGCCGGTCTGCTGCCGAACGAGACCTTCCGCGATGTCAAAGTCATCAGGATTGGCGGCAAGACCGTCAGTATGGTTCATCCCGGCCGTGGCCATACCGACGGCGATCTCGTGGTTCACTTTGCCGAGGACAAAGCGATTCACGCCGGCGATCTGTTTTTCAACAAATATTACCCCAACATCGACCTTGAAGCCGGCGGCTCGATCCGGCAGTGGACTTCGACGCTTGATCAGGTGTTCAAACTGCCGTTTGAGAAGGTAATTCCCGGCCATGGGGAACTGAGCGACAGTGTCGGAATGGCGCAGTTCCAAGACTTTTTAAACCAGCTCGTCGAGGTCGGCGAAACCGCCACAGGCACTGGGGCCGGATTGACGGAAACGATCGAACTGGCCGATTTCACCGAGGACGAAGGATATCGGGAGATCTATGTGCCCTTTATCCTGCGTTACGACCGGGCCTTTGTGCTCAAGCGAGCCTGGGAAGAATTCTCGGGCAAGTAATTTTTCTTAGAATAATTGTGCCGTAACAACGGCTTGCCGATGTTTCCGGAATCGCTTTCTCAGCTGCAATTGTCCGAAGGCAATTGATATGCGTGCGCGCAAAAAAATCCTCTGAAAGTCACTTCCGCCTATTGCGCTGCGCTGCGTCGTACATCAAGTGCCTCGTCCTCGAGCTTGATCTTGTAGACAAGCACGACGCCCCATATGACGCCGAACAGCAGGCTGATGGCCCACGCCCCGAATGCAGCGGGCACCAGAATGGTCTCCAGAAAGGTGACAAGATAGTTCGGGTGGCGCAGAAAACCGTAGGGTCCGCTGCGCACGATGGGCGCAGCGGGCTGGGTTATGATTCGATGAGTCCAATATCGCCCGAGCGAAAAGATGATCCAGTAACGTACGACCTGGAGTGCGAGGAAAAGTCCCAATAGCGGCATCGACAACGTGGCCCCGGTGGGAATCAGCAGGAACAACGCGGCAATCCAGCTGAGATGCGTGACCGCAACGACGGGATAGTAGGATGCGCCGGCCTCTCTGGCCCCTTCGTTCAGCAAACGCCGCGTATTGCGCTGCGAATGGATTTCCTCAAGCCCGCGCTGGATCAGCAGCGCAAGCGCGAACAATTGGGCTGGGCCGATCAACTCGCTCACAGATACAACATCGCGAATGTGACCGTGAAAGCCGGTCCGAAAGACATCATTAAATGGCGGCCGCGCACACCTTCCTCAAGCGCTCGCTGAAGCACAAACAGCACGGTTGGTGCGGACATGTTGCCGTAGTCATTTAGCGTCGAACGGGAGTGGCGCAGTGCCGTCGCGGGCAGTGCCAATGCCTGTTCAATCGCCTCCAGCACGCGTGGTCCGCCCGGATGGGCCACAAAACCATCGAGATCCGACAATTCCATGTCATGCGCGGACAGGAATTCCGAAACTGCCGGTCGCAACTCCTTCCGTGTGAATTTCGGCAAAGTGCTCGACAGGATGACGTTGAGGCCATCGTCTTCCACATCCCACCCCATCACATGCCCGGTGTCGCGCCACATATATTCACCCGTTTCAGCGATCCTCGGCAGGCCAAGAGCATCTACACCGGCACGGCCTTTGGTTGCTGTGCCTGTATTTTGCAGCACCACCGCTGCAGCACCGTCGCCAAACAGCGCGGCGGAGACAAACAGCGCCGGGTTATCTGGATCGACATGGACGTTGATACCGGCAAGTTCGACGACAAGAAGCAGAACATTGCCACCTTGAACTGAGCCTGCGATCTGTTTAGCCCTGGCAAGCCCGGTCGCGCCGCCGGCGCATCCAAGCCCGAAAATCGGTGTGCGCTGAACGGTAGGTGAAAAACTCATTCTGTTGCACAGCCGCGCATCCAGACTGGGTATGGCAAGGCCGGTGCTTGTCACCAGCACGATAGCCGAAATGTCTGACGGCGACAGTCCGGCATTATCAAGTGCCGAGCCGGCGGCTTTTTCCAGCAGTTTCAATGATTCTTCGATGTAGACTTCATTGCTCTCCTTCCAGCCCCGGCTTGTCCGGTACCATTCCAACGGGACACATGAGTAGCGGGTCTCGACACCGGTCCGCTTGAACAGGCCGGCAAGCGAGGAAAATTTGGGGATGAAATGGCATGCCCTGGCCAGCGCGTCCGCTTGGGAAAAACAATGGTCCGGAACGGCCGTCGCCATACCGGAAATCACGATGTTTTCCAGGTTGGCGTCACGGGAAAGGGTCTGAGATTTGTCGAGCATGCCTTCACGATATAGGTTGTTGCCGCGGCCTTTAGAGAGTATCTTGTTTATACAGAAGCATTTGATGGGCCAGATCGGTTTGCTCGTCTAGGAGCGCAGCGCGATGTGGTTCATCGTGCAAGCTTCGCAACGACGCCGACGAACCGATCTGGCCCACCGAAGGCTGGAATTACGGGCCAGCTGGACTGCGTTGCGTTCCATTTGTGGTCATAAAGACCACTGCATGGAACGCGCCTAGCCAGCAAACCCGTAATTCCAGTCTAATGTTTCCGTATAATCAAGATACGCTCTAAGGGGGCTTGGGGCAAAGTGAACGGATTTGATGCAATAACCATCGGTGGCGGACCAGCCGGCTGCGCATTTGCCATTGAACTGGCGCGCATGGGCTTGAACGTCGTGTTGATTGAGAAATCCACCGGGCCGAATCATAAAGTATGCGGTGAATTCCTCAGCGAAGACTCGATTTTCCTGCTGCAATTTCTGGATATTGATATCTCAGCATCCGGTGCAACTGCAACTACGCATTTGAAGATTACCAGGAGCAGCACGTTCGCCGAAACACGACTTCCATTCCAGGCCGCCGCATTGTCGCGACGTATCCTCGACGAATCTCTGCTGGAAAGAGCTGTGTCCTCAGGTGTGCATGTTGTTCGCGGCGAGATGGCCAGAGAGATCGAGGCCGCTACTACCGGGGTCCATGTCCGTACCGGACGTGCGACGTATTTTGCCCGCTTTGCTACCGTTGCAACCGGCAAATATGTCATGCCCGGGATCGAGCGACCCCGCGGCTCGATTGTCGGCTTCAAGATTTTGCTGGAACCGGGCATTGCTCAGGCCACTGCCCTTCGAGGCCGGGTGTTGCTGGCGGCTTACAAGGGTGGCTACCAGGGCCTGCAGATGATTGAGGGACGGCAGGCCTCACTCTGCTGGATTGTTGACCAGCGCGATGCCAGGGAACTGCGGCACAATTGGGCGAAGCACCAGTTGTTCCTGTCGCAACAATCTGGCTCGGTCGCCGATTTGTTGATTGACAGCAGGCCCTTGATGGCCCGCCCGATCTCGGTTGCCGGATTGCCGTTCGGATATCTGCGACGCCGGGCTCCGTCCGATCGAATCTATGCGATCGGCGATCAATTGGGAATGATCCCTTCGTTCGCAGGGGACGGAATCGCCATAGCATTGGGCTCGGGAATTCTGGCCGCGCGCGCTTTGTTTGAGGGATGCGCACCTGCCCGGTTTCATCACGACATGTTTCGATCGCTCCGACCACAATTCCTCCTGGCACGTCCGGCGCACTATCTGATGACCAATCCCGCCGCCCAGACTGCCGGCATTGGTCTGTTGAAGCTGTTTCCGGGTCTGATGAGAACACTCGCATCGGCGACCCGTTTTAATACGGCTTTGCTCGATCAGAAACGAGGTAACGAACAGGGAAATACGGCGGGTGTTGCAGCAAGCACGGACCGATAATGCCGTCCTCGGCGTCTCGCATGCCTTGTGCGATGGCGTATGGTATAGGGAGAGGACTTTCCGATTCCGGTTGTCGGGGTGCAACTGTCAGGGAAGGGGGGCATGAATTGGGACTTCTTGGATCATTGTGCCGCATTTTCACGGCGGTCTATCTGATCATTTCCATTGCATCGGTGCTGTTGATCCCGGCCAGCGATGCGGGGTTTTTCGGATTGGAGCCCGAGCCGCTTTCAGCGGTATTTGCCATCTTTCTCGGGCTGCCTTGGAGCACGATGCTGGGTGACTACGTTAGTGATACGAGCCTTTTGTGGAACATGTTCCTGTTCATACTCGGCCCGGCATTTAACGTACTTATCCTGATTTTGCTGTGCCGTATCGCGCACGGATCCTCGAAAAACAGATAACTCCAACCCGTACCGACAAGTCCGCGGATCGGCTACAATATGATGGTCATACCGTCCTCCGCGCAATCGTGAGCGATGCTGTCTTGCTGCGACAGCATGTCTTCCGACATATGCGTCAGAACAAGCCGCTTTGGTTTGATTTCGGGCAGGTGTTTTTCAAGCGTCGCAAGGTCGAGATGCAGCGGGACCTGCTTGTCGCGGAAATAGGCCTCCGCCACGAACAGGTCGGCATTGCGTCCAACCTCAGTGAGGCAGTCAACCCATTCCGTATCGCCGGAATAGGCGATGATCCGCCCCTCCGATTCAATCCTGTAGGCAAAGAACGGGCCGCCGGGGATGCCGTGATTGACCTGAAATGGCGTGACGGTCATGCCGTTGAGTTCGATTGACATATTGTTCTGCAACTCAACCAGTTCCAGATCGAACCCTTGCCGGGATTTCGAGGAGCCGGGATATGCGGTTTCCATAGCCCGCAAAAATTGGTCTTTCAGTCCATGCGGTCCAACGATTGTCAGTGGCGATTTGCGTTTTGAGAAAAACTGCGCATCCAGGATGAGCGGCGGGATACCGCCAAAATGATCGGCATGAAAATGCGTGATGAGTATTGTCTGGATATCGTTCAGGCGAACATCGCCGCGTTTCAGCGCGACGAGCGATGTCGCACCGCAGTCGATCAGAAAGTTGGCCTGATCACCCTGCACGTGAAAACACGTATTGAACCGGCCGCCGCTGCCGAACGCATCGCCGCATCCGACAAATTGGAATTTCATGGCGATCTCCATCATCTGATGTCTCTGAGGACGCTCACGGCTGGCTTGTAATCTTCGACCCGTGAAGAGTGATCTCACCGCTGCGGCCACGCACCGTCGAATTGGGCAGCTTCTGCCACCCTGATTTGTCTGTCATATCTCCGGCGACAGTGAGTGTGGCATCGGAGATGACGACTGCGCGGTCTACCTCCTTGGTCAGTTCCTGTAGCCTGGCGGCAACATTCACCGTATCGCCAAGGACGGTGTATTCCAGCCTTGTATCGTCTCCCATCACACCACAAAAAACCTCGCCATAATGAATACCAATACCGACAGCGACACCTGTTTCTCCGCGGGAACTGCGGACCGCGTTCCAGTCTTCCAGTTCTTTCAGGATCAGGGCAGCACAGTGCAGTGCATTCGCTGCGTCATTGTCATTTGAATCGATCAGACCAAACACTACCATTGCCGCATCACCGATGAATTTGTCTATTGTTCCATTTGAGGCAGCCGCACTGCGCGCCATCCGGCGCCTGAATTCGGTGATGAACGGGCCGAGAGCTTCCGGGCTCATGGTCTCTGAAAGCTGCGTGAACTTGCGAATGTCTACAAACATCACAGCTGCATTCTGACGACCTCCGCGCCGTAATTCGTCCAGACCATCGCCCTTGATCCGGTCGGCGATTTCCTGCGGTAAAAACCGGGTCAGATCCAAACTGCGCTGTGTTTCCGTGATGGCTCTGGCCAGCAGAGCCCTGGTACGCACCGCGGCGATTATAAGCACGATACCGGCCAGCAGTACCATTGACAGCCGCATGAGGTTTGGCGGGCTGGCGAAGAAATAGTTCAGGACCGGTCCAGCCTGTGGTTGGAGACTTGCATCCCACCCGATCCCGATCAATCCGATCCAGATAACGCCGGCCGCCAGCAAAATGATCTGGTAGGATTGCAGGCTGGGATTGAAGCGAAGAGCACCAAACGCAAGCACTACCGGGATCAGCCAGATCGATGGCATGCTGGTGAGGAAGTTCCCGCCAAGTCCGGTGTTCACCAGGCCGAAATAGGTGCCAGCAAGCAAAAAGGCGGCGTCACCAGTGACGCTGACCCAGGGAACCCAGGCCCGATAATATCCGCGAAGATTAGCGATGTAGGAGGAGACTCCGAGCAGGAAGTATGCGGCAATTGTGCCTGCTGCAAATACCCATTGCCGCAAAAGAAGTCCCGAACCCTCGAAATCGGTGGCCTCGACGGAAAACAAGAATGCAGCGCCCAGAAGCACCGCAATTAGTATACGCAACAGTGAGATTGTGCGTTCCGCACGCCTTTCGGCCTGAACGAACAGGGCTTCTGCCTGTGGCGAAAAACTGGTTTCCGTCATCTGGTTTTTCCTCCGGTAGAACACAATCGTTCGCACCCGGGATCACCATGCGCGGGCCGGACCGTTGTGGCAATCGAACCCGGAGATACAATGAAACTGCTTCATTTTGTTGGTTTTCACGGGGCGCTTGTTTGCTGCGGTTCGGCGAACTAGCCTTGCAATAGTTCAACGGAGTAACGCCGGATGCCAATAAGCAAAAAAACCGACATCGATCTTCTTCGCCAGACAATCGAGCTTGCACGTCTTTCTCGCGCCCGTGGTGATCATCCCTTTGGCGCATTGCTCGCGGACGGTGAGGGCAATGTGCTTTTGCATGCCATGAATACCTGCAGCACGAAAGGCGACCGGACGGGACACGCGGAGCGCAACTTGATGACAGAGGCTTCGAAACTTTATGATGTCGATTTTCTGGCGTCCTGCACAATGTACACAAGTGCGGAGCCGTGTGTCATGTGCGCCGGGTCTGTCTACTGGACTGGGGTTGGCCGTGTTGTCCATGGCATGAGCGAGAAAGCGCTGAAGGACTTGATCGGTCCGGATCCTGAAAATCTGACGATGGATATGCCGTGCATCAATGTGTTCGGCGCGGGCCAGAGAAAGATCGAAGTGGTCGGACCATTGCTCGAGGAAGAATCGGCGGTAGTTCATGACGGCTTCTGGGTCGGTCTCTGACGCGATATCTGCTGCAATCCGGATTGCGCCTGAAATCCGTTTCAACAAAAGCCCAGTCTGTAGATTTGCCGATGTTGTTTGCTTACTGTGCAGCCTGGGGAGAACTGCATGCAACGTCGATTAGCTGCCATTTTAGCCGCCGATATGGTTGGATATTCGCGGTTGATGGGAATTGACGAGGAAGGCACGATCGCGCGCCAGAAATCCTATAGAAAGAAGCTGATCGATCCGGAAATCTCGGCAAATGGCGGACGCATTGTAAACACATCCGGAGACGGGTTGCTCGCCGAGTTCACCAGCGTAGTCGATGCCGTACGATGTGCGATTTCGATCCAGCAAGCAATCGCCACGGACGAACAGGATGAACCCGATGACACCAGGATACGTTATCGCGTCGGAATAAACATGGGAGATATCGTCGTTGACGGCGATGATATTCTTGGTGACGGCGTAAACATTGCAGCCCGGTTGGAGACGCTCGCACAACCGAACGGAGTTTGCATTTCCGACGTCGTGCATCGCAGTATCGATGGCAAACTGGAAGTTGCGTTTGAGGATCTTGGTTCGCAGCACGTCAAGAACATTGCCGAACCGATCCGGGTATGGCGATGGACATCGGCAACGGCGCCAGGCATTGCAGACGATGGCGGTATGACGGCGTCACTGGGCAAACCCGACAAACCATCCATCGCCGTATTACCGTTCACCAATATGTCCGGGGACAAGGAGCAGGAGTATTTCGCCGACGGCATGGCGGAAGTCATCATGAGTTATTTTTCGCGACTGCCCTGGTTTTTTGTCATCGCGAGAAATTCGAGCTTTACCTACAAGGGCAGGGCGGTTGACGTCAAAGCTGTCGGATTGGAACTGGGAGTCGCCTACGTTCTGGAAGGAAGTGTCCGCAAGGCAGGAAACCGTCTGCGCATCACCGGACAGTTGATCGATGCGGCAACAGGAAACCATGTCTGGGCTGATCGCTACGACCGCGAAATTACGGATATTTTCGACATTCAGGATGAAATTACTCAGGCGATCATCGGTGCTGTCGCACCGGAGTTCCTTTCCGCCGAGTTGAAAAAGGCCCGACACAAGAAAGCAGCGCAGCTTGGAGCCTGGGAATGCGTCATGCGCGGTCGTGCGCTTGTTTGGAAATTCGGTCGAGAGGATGCCGCTGCGGCCCGGCAATATTTTGAGCGCGCGGGTGAATTGTCGCCAGATGGCCAGTTGGGGCTGGGTGATTTGGCTTTGGTTCACTTTCTGGATGCCTTTTACGGCTGGAGCGATACACCGCAGCAGTCTTTGAAGGACATGGTATCCATCGCTGAAAAGGCAGTTGCAACCGATGAGAACGATCCGCTTGCGCTGACCATTCTGGCATGGGCGTACAATTTCGCATTCAAATGGGACGAGGCGCTCAACACCGTTGATAGTGCGATCTCAATCAGTCCGAATTTTGCTCCTGCGATCGGTATACGCGGCGTCATTTTGGCATGCGCGGATGAACCCGATCTTGCGATCATAGCAGTGAACGAAGCGATCCGACGCAGTCCGCGAGATGGTTTCATGCCATTCTGGCTAATGGGTGTATTCTGGGCGTATCACTCGCTGCAGGACTACGAAAAAGCTTTGGCTGTGGCGCGTCAGGGTGTCCGGATTGCACCGGAAAATCCGACATACAGGCGGCAAGTGGCTGTGGCGTGCGCAATGCTCGGACGAACGGATGATTGTCGTGAAGCCGTATCGGAGTATCTGCGGATTTCGCCGTCGGCGGTCGTTGAGGACGCCAGAAAAATCCCGGCTCGTAACCAGCAAACACTCGAACGATTCCTTCAGGCGTTGAAGCTCGCCGGTGTTCCGGAGGCAGACGGTTCGTTGGCCTCTGATTGATTCTTCCGTCCCCAAATATGGTTGTGCTGGCTGGTGTTGCAGAACTGCTTCATCAAACTAAAAGTTTAAGAGATCGCGCAGAGTTCACTTGCCGTTACACGCTGCAACTTAATATGATTGCTCTACCGAATCGCGGAGGGCAAAATGCGAACAACGTTCGTTGGAATTGTTTTGACATTTTCGTTTTTCAATGTGGCGGCAAGCCAGGCTGACGAAGTGAATGACTGCGTCCGGGGTCGGGGTGATGTCCAGATTCTTGGTTGCTCGGAAATCATCAAATCGCGTACGCTGTTGGGCAATCCGATCTCGGACGCCAATCTCGCGTTGGCCCACTACAATCGGGGCGTTGGTTACCGATATGTCGGGCGCTTTGACCGCGCCATCGCCGACAACGGGCTCGCTATCCAGTTGAACCCGGGATACGCCAAAGCTTACGAGAGCCGGGGTACCGCCTTTCTGGCGACCGGCCGTTATGACATGGCCATTGCCGACTTTGGTGATGCAATTCAGCTCGATCCGCAATCGGCCAGAGCTTTCAACAGTCGGGGAAACGCCTACAAGTCTATGGGCCAATATGATCGTGCGATTGTCGATTACGACGAGGCCGTCAGGCTTAAACCGAAATTTGCCGCATCCTACTATGGACGCGGTGTTGCCTATCGGGCCCTTGGTCAGAACGAGAGGGCGATTGCCGACTATGATCAGGCCATTTCCCTCGACCCGGATCACGCCGATGCCTACACCAAACGCGGCATTGCCTTTCTGGCCTTGGGCGAGGGCAGTCGCGCCATTTCCGACTATGGTCAGGCCATACGGCTGAACCCTGAATATGCGGATGCTTACAACAATCGTGCCTGGGCCTATTTCAAACTGGGCGAGGCGGAAAAGGGGCTTGCGGACGTAAATCGCGCCTTGGAACTGAAGCCTAATGACGCGAACCAGCTCGATACCCGCGCCAATATCCATGAGGCGATGGGAAATCTGGATGCGGCGATAGCCGACTATCGCGAAGCCTTGAACCTGAATCCGCGGATGCAGGGCAGCCGGGAAGGCCTGGAGCGGCTTGGGGTCAAATTGTAAGAACTGTTCGCTGCAAATCCGGTTTTGTGACTTTGGCGCTCGGGCTCATTTGACCCGAGCGCCAATGCGGCTGTCTTTTCGAACTTTTGCGCGGACGTCCGTTTCAAGCCATGGCACGTGAAGCGGTCAGGCGCATCATTGCCGAAAATGGCAATGCTTGATTTTGATCGAATATTCGAGACGTTCATTAACCTGAAAAATGATTTTGGCTGGTCAACAAGACCGATTTTCCCGATGTTCGCGTTTCCCGCATCCGGAGTATGAAACGTGTTTCAGTTCACCATGAAGCAGCTGCGCTATGTCGAGGCGGCCGGGCGCCTCGGATCGATTGCCAATGCTGCCGGCGAGTTGAACATTTCACAGTCCTCGGTCACCGCAGCCATTGACGGATTTGAGGAGCGAGTGGGGTACACCATTTTCAGCCGCATGCCGGCCAAAGGCATCGTGGCAACTCCCACAGGGCGGGAGGTTTTGACGCTGGTCCGCGGGTTTCTCGATCAGGCGCAGCATTTCGCCAGCGACCTCGCGTCGATTGCCGGAACTTCCACCGGTGTTCTGCGCATGGCCTGTTACGTCACCGTCGCGCCCTACGTTATTCCCGGCATGTTGCGCAGTTTCACCCGCAACAATCCTGGTATCCGTATCGATCTGCGTGAAGGGGATATGGTCTCGATCAATGAGTTGCTGCAAAACGGCGAGGTCGACCTGGCCTGCACTTTTGACGGTATGCTGTCCGAGCGAACACCGTTTCTGCCGCTGTTCGAAGCCAGGCCTTTTGCCGTTCTGGCGGCAGACCACCCGCTTGCCCTGAAGCAAGCCGTGACACTGGCTGAATTATGCGAAATGCCGATGGTATTGCTCGATTTGCCTGCCAGCAGGGAATATTTTCTGGATTTGTTTCAGTCGCAAGGATTGAAACCCAAAATTTCCCATTCGACGCGATCAGCGGAGAGCGTACGGGGACTGGTTGCCGGCGGTTTCGGGTTCTCGATCCTGAACGTCTGCACACCGGACGAGGTTCGCGGAAGATCGGGTTTTGTCTGCCGTCCACTGGTCGACGATGCCAGGGCGCCACAATTGGGCGTAGCCCATCTCGACGGCATTCGCATGCCAAAGGTGGTTTCATCCTTTCTCGACCAATGCCGCATTTTTCGCGACGAGGGTGGCTTCCACCACCTCACATTGAACAGGCCGGCTTCAAACTAATCAGGAAGTGATTTGACTTGTGACAAACGGTCTACAGCGGTGAGATGGCTTTCTCATCGACCAGGTGACAGGCGACCTTGTGACCGGCCGCAACTTCGCTCAATTCTGGTTCGCTTTGGGAGCATTGCGGTTGGGCGACCGGGCACCGATTGGCGAACCGGCAGCCTTTCGGCGGGTTGACCGGATCCGGAGGATCACCGGGGATCAATATCCGCTTGGTCGCTTCGCGCCGCTTCTTGTCAACCGACGGCACGGCCGACAGCAGGGCGGACGTGTATGGATGGAGCGGTTTGGTGAACAGGCTCATCCGGTCAGCGTGCTCGACAATCTTTCCCATATACATGACAGCAACGGAGTCGCACATGTGCTGCACCACGCCGAGATCATGTGAGATGAACAGATAAGTTAGGTTGAATTCCCCCTGTAACCGCCTGAGGAGATTCAGGATTTGCGCCTGTACCGCGACGTCCAGTGCCGACACGGGTTCATCGCAGATGATGAGCTCGGGTTGAGTGGCGAGCGCGCGGGCGATGCCGATCCGCTGTCGCTGTCCGCCGGAAAACTGATGCGGAAACAGCCGCTGCTGCTCGGGGCGAAGGCCGACGGCAGTGAACAACCTGTCGACAATGGCCTGGCGCTCGGCAACCGGCACCGCGTCAAGGCTGTCGAGCGGTTCACGCACCACAGCTTCCGCCCGCAGTCGCGGATTCAGGCTCGAATAGGGGTCCTGAAAAATAAACTGAAGTTTGGCACGTGCCTTGCGCAGTGCTTCACCCTGGAGCTCCAGAAAGTTCTTGCCGTCCAGGTCCACAATGCCTTCATGGGCATGTACCAGACGCGCAACCGCCAATGCCGTTGTGGTTTTGCCCGAGCCGCTTTCTCCGACAATCGCAAGTGTCTCTCCCCGCTTGATTTCGAATGAGACGTCATCAACCGCGTAGAGATAGGACTTCTTCCCCCAGCCACTGCGTTTCATGGCAAAACGGACCGTCAAATGGTCGACTTTCAAAAGCAGGTCGGCTTGTTCCTGTTTTGACATCACACGTCCTCCGCATGCCAACAAGCGGAGTGTTGATCATTCTCAAATCCAATCTCGTGCGGACGACCTTCAAGGCATTTGTCGCTGACAAGGTCACAACGAGAAGCAAATAGGCAGGCATCTCGCCCGAATTGGCGAATTGAAGGAACAATGCCACGCACTTCGGTCAGTGTCGGGCGTTCCGCCGTCAGTGTGCCCATGAGATGTGGCACACAGGAGATAAGACCCTTGGTATAGGGGTGGCGTGGATGGTCGATGACCTGCTCCACTGGCCCCTCTTCGGCTTTACGTCCGGCATACATGACGATCAGGCGTTCTGCCATTTCTGCCACCGCACCCATATCATGGGTGATCAGGATGATGGCCGTTCCCATCTTCTCGCCAAGATCGCGCAAAAGATCGAATATCTGCGCTTGAACCGTGACATCAAGCGCCGTGGTGGGTTCGTCGGCAATCAGGATTTTCGGCTCGCATGCAAGCGCAATGGCGATCATCACCCGTTGGCGTTGTCCCCCGGACATCTGGTGCGGATAGTCCGAAACCCGTGCTTTCGGGTTGGGAATGCGCACAGCATCAAGGAGGTCAATCGCCTTGTCGTGGGCGGCGCGCTTGCCAAGACCCTGGTGCCGACGCAGGACTTCAGCGATCTGCTCACCGATTGTGTATACCGGATTGAGCGAAGTCATCGGTTCCTGGAAGATCATCGAAATGTCATTTCCGCGTATTTCACGCAGGCGCACATCGCTGGCCTTGGTCAGGTCTTCACCATCGAAGTTGATAGTGCCCGAGGCGATGTGGCCGATCTTTTCCGGCAGCAGGCCCATTATTCCGAGTGCAGTCATTGACTTGCCGCAGCCGGACTCGCCGACAAAACTGATTGTCTCGCCAGCATTCAGTGAAAAGGACAGATCATCGATTACCGGCGCTACGCCATCACGCGTAGTCAGTTCAATCCGCAAATTCTCGACCTGCAGCAGGGGAGCCATCAGCGCTGCCTCAATTTCGGATTGAGGGCATCGTTCAGTCCGTCACCAACCAGTGAAATGGCAAGGACGGTAATAAAAATGGCCAGTCCCGGGATGGTGACCGTGTAACTTGCATCGAGAATATACTGGCGGTTTGAACCGATGATCTGGCCCCAACTGACGATATTCGGGTCGGTCAGGCCAAGGAAACTCAGACCTGCCTCGAACAGGATCGCCGATCCCACCATCAAAGCAGCCTGGACAATGATCGGTGGCAGCGCATTGGGCAGAATAACCTTGAACATGAGCTTCATGTTACTGCTGCCCGATGCGCGCGACGCGGTGACATATTCAAGTTCACGAATGCGCAGAAATTCGGCGCGGGTGATCCTCGCCACCGCCGGCCAACTGACCAGGCCGATGGCGAGCGTAATCATCGGCAACGAGGCGCCAAACAACGCAACGATCACCATTGAGAACAGAAGTGTCGGCAATACCTGGAAAAACTCGGTTATCCGCATCAGCACTTCTTCGACAAATCCAAGATAGAAACCGGCCAGTGCTCCGACTGTGATGCCGATGAACACGGTGATGAACGCGGCTGAGACGCCGATAGCCATGGACACGCGGGCGCCATGTATCAACATCGAAAGAAGATCGCGCCCGAGATAATCCGTACCAAGAAGGTATCCCTCTTCACCAGGCGGGGAGAAGGGTGCCCAAACCATTTCGAAAGGATCGGACGGGTAGATGAACGGGCCGAAAATGCCGGCGAGAATAATCAGGGTAAGAACAACAAGCGCCACCACCGCTGCGCGATTTTTAACAAACATCTCGAGAGCTTCGGCAAACGGATGGCGGGCCCTGACGATTTCTTCTTCCGGCTGTTCTGCAACGCTCATGCTTTCCCCCTGACTCGCGGGTCAATGGTGCGCAGCGCCAGATCCGTCAGCAGATTTCCAACCACCACAACCAGGGCTGAAAAGAACAGAATGCCCAGAATGGTTGGTGTATCGCGGGCAATAATACTCTGCAGGGCGAGCGTTCCGAGGCCGGGCCAGCTGAACACTGTTTCAACCAGAACCGCACCAGAGATCACGGCAGAAAACTGCAGGCCGGCCAGTGTTACTACCGGTGACAGCGAATTCTTGAGCGCATGTTTTAGAACGATCTCACGTTCCGACAGGCCCTTGGCCTTGGCGGTTCGAATGTAGTCCGAGCCGAGCACTTCCATCATGCTGGCGCGGCACAGACGGGAGTAGAGAGCTAGAAAAATCGACGACAGGGTGACAACCGGCAGCACCATGTGTTTCGCGATGTCCAAGGCTCGCACAAAGAATCCTCCCTCGACAGTGACATCGATCATACCGGCGACCGGGAATAGGGGGATTTTCAGTGAAAAGGCGATTAGCAGCAGAATACCGGTCCAGAAAACCGGCGCCGAGTAACCGAACAGCGCAAACAGCGTAACAAAGTGGCTTGAAAGGCCATTCGGGTGACGGGCAGAGTAGACACCCAGCAATACACCGACTACCAGCGCCAGCAGTTGCGCAGTAAGAACCAGAAGCAGGGTGGCTGGAAGTTTTGCAATAATCAGGGTCGTAACCGGCTGATTATAGAAGAATGAATGTCCCAGATCGAAATGCAGAACTTTCCAGATATATTGCCCCAGTTGCACCAGGAACGGCTGATCGAGCCCGTAATCGCTGCGGATCTGTTCCAGAATTTCGGCGTCGGCTCCGCCCATTGATTGAGCAATGGTGTCGGCTATGTCGCCAGGCGCCAGATGCAGCATGGAAAAATTCAGTACCAGGACAGCAATGAGCAACAGTATTGCGTAAAGAACCCGCTGAAGGATTTTCATGTGTTTCCGATCGAGTGGCCACCGGATGAAGCGGCGGGGCAACGAAATTGCCACCCCACCGTCCAAATAATACTACTTCAGATAAGTCCGGTCCATCGGGGAACTGCTCGACCAAATACCCAAAGGAGGATTACCCACCTTGTTGCTGTACACGGTGTGGTACGGCAGCGTGTTGGTCCAGTAGACAGGCAGTTCGTCTGCAACGATTTTCTGGAACTCTGAATAAAGAGCCTTGCGCTTTGCCGGATCAGGTTCTTTGCCCGCAGATTCCAGAAGTTCGTCAACCCTGGCGTTTTTGTATTGTTGGGTATTCGACCAGATGACGCCCTTCTTGATGTTGCTGCTTTGATAGGTGCGATGCACCCCGATTACCGGATCACCCCAATTGAACACGGTGTCCCAGGTCATATCGAAATCGTGCCCACCTATGCGCTTTGCCCAGGTCGGGAAGTCAGCCGAGGCACGAACGCTCACATCGATACCGATCTTCTTCAGAGCGGCCTTGGTGTATTCAGCATTTGGTTTCATCTCCGGCCAGCCAAAATCGACGTTCAGACTGAAACGCATTCCATCACTGCCCTTGGCGTAACCGGCATCGTCAAGAATCTTGTTGGCCTTGTCGATATCAAGGTCATAGGACGCCACATCTGATTCATAGAGCGGACTGCCGGGATGAATTCCTGTGCGCGCATCTGCTGCGGTCCCCAGCAGGATGGCTTTCAGTATGAAATTCTTGTCTATCGCATAGGCAATTGCATGTCTGACCCGCACATCCGCGGTCTTGCCGGTCGCGGTGTTGAACGCCAGCCAGTCAAGCGGGCCGATAGCGGCGTAGCCGTCGGGGGTGGTCGTCAGACTATCAACTTTTTTCAGGCGATTGATGTTGCGCGCCAGTGACTCGAATGTCGACAGGTGAAGCTCGCCATTTTCCAGGGCAATCGCTCTTGCAGAAGGGTCTTTGATCACCCGCATCACGATTTTGTCGAGATAGGGCCTGCCTTCCATGAAAAATCCGTCATGCCTCTCGAGAATGACATGCTCACCCGGTTTAAATTCAACCAGTTTGAACGGACCGGACCCGACGACATCATTTGAATTCTGCGGATGGGTTTTTGGATCTTGCCCGTCGCCATAGACATGTTTGGGAATGATCGGCATCAACTGCGACGACATTGCCAGCATCAGTGCGGGATGCGGCTGCGACAGTTTCAGAATGGCTGTATGTTTGTCCGGCGTCTCAACAGAGGTCACTGGCGCGAACATTGTCTTGAACGGGTGGTTTTCCTGGATGGTCTTGACCGAGAAGGCGACATCTTCGGATGTGATCGGTTTGCCATCATGGAAAGTCGCGTTTTCAACCAGATTGAGTGTGACGGAAAGGCCGTCATCGGAAACCTTCCAGGATTTCGCCAGATAGGGTTGAGGTGTCCAGTCCTCATCATATCGCAGCGGGGCTGCGAACAATTGAGCACCTGGTGCGCCCGTAACAATTCCGGATTGAACCGCAGGGTTGAGGTGGCGCGGTGATTGTCCCAGCGCGGTGATCAATGTGCCGCCTCTTTTGGGTTCTTCCGCTGTTGCTGCGACCGTAAGCACCGAAACCAGTGCAGTCGCCACCGCAAGGTTTCTGATAAAACGTCTCATGTTGAATTTCCTCCCTGTTTCCAATTGTGTTGATCCCTACCATCCGTACCGGGTTATAATCAGCAAATCACTTTTGTGTTTGGGCAACAATGAATATTGGTCACGGATACAGGCGATGCCGAAATGGGAAAACGCGTGTATTTCACCGGCCTTTTTCGGACCGGGATGTGATGGATTTTCCGGTCTTCAATGGTTGATGTTCGGCTGGCGCCTGGTGGTTGGACATATCGCATATGCCAGGCCGATTGGGTTTCTTGACCCGATGTCGACAACCCGCTGGTAGCTTTACCGGCCGGAATCCCGCGCGGAACATTGCCAACATGTTCGCTGAAGCAAACCGCTCAGATTACGAAATTCCACGGTGCGTATGAACCTGCTTGGACGAATTACTAATCTCCCGTGGGCCAATGGTGCCGATACTGCCGAACTTCGCGGCACCTCGCATCGCTGATAGGATTTGGTCGGTGACTTTGCGCCGCCGGGATGCATTGGCCATGGCAAATCTTCCCCGGCGCGTATCTTCAATCACTCTGGGGGGTTCGACATCCTTGGAAGTCCAATTGGAACAAGCAGCAAACATGACAACGATATTCAACGCTCGAAAAATCATCACCATGAATCCGGATCGTCCCGAGGCGACCCATGTCGCGGTCCGCGATGGACGGATTCTCGGCGTTGGATCGCTTGAAGAATTACAAGGTTGGGGTGATGCCACTCTGGATGATCGCTTTGCCGACAAGGTGCTGATGCCGGGCCTTGTCGAAGGGCACGCCCACACCATGGAAGGAACGCTCTGGCGTCATACCTATTGTGGTTTTTTCGATCGCATGGATCCGGACGGAAAGATCTGGCCGGGCGCCGGGACCATCGAAGCCGTGCTTGATCGTTTGAAAGAGGCTGAAGCCAAACTCGAGGATCCCGACACGCCTTTGCCTGGCTGGTCACTGGATCCGATCTACTACGACAACCGACGCGTGAGCCGTGAAGATCTCGACAAGGTCTCATCGACCCGGCCGATCGGAATTTTGCATGCGTCCGGCCACATTATGAACGTCAACACCAAAGCACTGGAGCTGGCCGGCCTCTTGAGAACGGGTCACAATCATCCAGGAATTCCGTTGGGTGAAGACAATCTGCCCACTGGGGAGCTGAAAGGACCGGATGTGATGACGCCGGTTGGCATACATGTCGGCTTTGACGGCGATATGCTCGCTTGTGATGAGCGTGGATTGCGGGATTTTGCCAAATTATGCGTGCGGTCCGGAGTAACGACCGTCACCGATCTCGCAGCAAGGCTGGATGATGATGCTGTTGATATGATGCTTCGGGTGACCGGAGAAGACAACTACCCGGCGCGCGTGGTGCCGTTGCGGTACTTCCATGGACTGACACCACGCGAACTCATTGATCATGCGGCAGCGCTTAAGAAACGAAGTGCCGAGCGGCTGCGGCTCGGCATGATCAAGGTCGTCGTCGACGGTTCTATCCAGGGCTTCTCGGCACGGCTGCGTTGGCCGGGTTACTACAATGGGGCGCCAAACGGTCTGTGGTACACGGCGCCGGAGCAATTGCAGGATGTGCTTGATGGGGCATTGCAGGAAGATCTGCACGTTCATACCCATACAAATGGCGATGAGGCCACCGAACTTGTGCTGGAGACTATGGACCGCGCTCTGCGCAGGCATCCGTCACCGGATCACCGCTTCACGCTGCAGCATTGCCAACTGGCCGACGCAGCGCAGTTCCGTCGCATGTCCAAACTCGGCATGTGTGTCAATCTGTTCGCAAATCATCATTTCTTCTGGGGCGACGAGCACTACCGGCTGACCGTCGGACCGGAACGTGCGGAACGTATGAATGCGTGCCGGACCGCTCTGGCGAGCGGTGTCCCGATGGCAATTCACTCCGATGCACCGATCACGCCGCTGGGGCCGCTGTTTACGGCCTGGTGCGCCGTCAATCGCATCACCGCTTCCGGCCGGGTCCAGGGTGAGGCTGAAAAAATCCCGGTTGCAGACGCGCTTTATGCAATCACGCTTGGCGCTGCCTACACGCTGAAGCTGGATGGTGAAGTCGGCTCCATCGAAGCCGGGAAACACGCTGATTTTGCGGTACTTGAAGATGACCCGACGAAAATTGATGCGGGAAAACTGAAGGATGTCCGTGTCTGGGGCACCGTTCAGGCTGGGCGCGTCTTCGCGGCGTCGGATTTGTGATCGAGCACGCCGGCCTTCCGCTTCAGGTAACAATCGTCGGCGGTTACCTCGGTGCCGGTAAAACCACGCTGGTCAACCATCTGCTGCGCAATGCCGATGGCCTTCGACTTGCCGTGCTCGTCAATGAGTTTGGTGATTTGCCGATCGACGCCGATCTGATCGAAGCGCAGGACGACAAAATCATAAGCATTGCCGGCGGCTGTGTCTGCTGCAGCTATGGCAATGATCTGATGCTGGCAATGTTGGACCTGGCGAAAACGAACCCGCGCCCGGATCACGTTCTTCTGGAAGCCAGCGGTGTTGCGATTCCAGAAGCGATAGCCGCTTCGGTCGGGCTGCTGGCTGAATTCTCTGCCGACGGTGTCGTGATCCTCGCCGACGCCGAGACAATTCAGAAAAACGCGGCGGATCGTTATGTCGGCGACACTGTTCACCGGCAATTGCACGATGCCGACATCATCGTCCTCAACAAGACCGATCTCGTGACGTCCGAACGGGTGGCGGAATTGCTTCAATGGCTGCGCGAAATCGCGCCTCAGGCCAGGGTTGTTCCGGCAGTGTGGAGCAACGTGCCGCCGGCCACGATACTGGAAAGCTTTCTGGGGCGGGAGCGCACGGCCGGAAAATTCCATCAGGCCGGCATGTTCCAGACTGTCAGCCTGGACCTCGGCAAGCCGGTCGATGTGGAAAAACTGGCGATGAAACTTGCCGGCGAAGAACTCGGCCTGGTTCGCGCCAAGGGTTTTGCCAGGGCAAATGACGGCAAATGCCACACCGTTCAGATTGTCGGACGGAGATGG